>VXMI01000199.1 GCA_009841165.1 Gemmatimonadota bacterium
CCCTCTCCGTCGTCCCCCGTGCCCCCCCCGCGCGCCTACCCCCACCGGTGGGGGGGTGGGTGGCCGTGCAGTCCGTGGGGACGGCCCAGGGCCGAAACATGGTGGCGGGACTCGTGATCGTGGTTGGGCTTGCCGCCTTCCTGCACTTCGGCGGCGCAGGAGTGCTGTTGCGCTGGGCCCTGAGGCGCAGCGGCCACGACGAAGACCTGCCGCACCCCGACGGACGCCGGTTGCTGATCCTCCTCCCCGGATACCTCTTCAACTGGGTGGCATACGGAATCGCGTTCGTCCTCCTGGGCAGAGGACTCGGCATGGAACTGGGCTTTCTGGCCGGCATCACGGCCTTTGCGGCAGCCTATTTCGCCGGGTACGTGGCCCTCTTCGCCCCCGCGGGCATCGGCATCCGCGAGAGTACGCTGGCAGCGTTTGTCGCACCCGTGCTGGGGACGGAAGCCGGATGGGTCCTTGCCGCGCTCCAACGCGTCTGGATCACCGCCGTGGAGCTGTTGGGCGCCGCGGCGGGCGCTCTGGTGTTGCGACGCCCGGTGGCTCCATGAACGCCCCACGCCGCGTCCTCGTGGTCGTTCCCACCTACAACGAGCGCGACAATCTGCCGCGGGTCGTCCCGATGATCCTGGCGCAGGGGGACGAATTCCACGTCCTCGTGGTGGACGACAACTCCCCGGACGGGACCGGCGACCTCGCCGACGAACTCGCGGCCCGGAGCGGGCGCGTGAACGTGCTCCATCGAGCCGGCAAGCTCGGACTGGGCGCGGCGTACGTGGCCGGACTCGGTTGGGGGCTGCGGCACGGCTACGATGTTCTGATCGAGATGGACGCCGATCTGTCCCATCCTCCCGACCGCCTGCCGCCGCTGGTCGCGGCGCTCGACGAGTCCGGCGTGGCTGTCGGGTCGCGCTATGTCGGGGGTCGCATCACGGTGGTCAACTGGCCGCTGAGCCGCCTCATGATCAGCTTGTTCGGCTCCTGGTACGCGCGCGCGATCACGCGCATTCCCGTCAACGACGCCACGGGCGGTTTCAACGCCTTCCGGCGCGAGGTGCTCGAGGCCGTCGGGCTCGACAGGATCCAGTCCAACGGGTACGCCTTCCAGATCGAGCTCAAGCTCCGCGCCTGGCGGGCGGGGTTCGACCTGCGTGAAGTCCCGATCGTCTTCACGGAGCGGGACAGCGGTGAATCGAAGATGTCCGGCGCGATCATCCGCGAGGCGGTGTGGCGGGTCTGGAAGCTCCGATTCATGGACCTGCTGGGCAAGCTGTAGCGGCACGCTTGGCGCTCCTGGATCTCTGCTACCGCTGCCCCGAATGCGGCCACGATCCCATGGAGGGCCTGGGCGAGCACGCACGCTGTCCCGGCTGCGGTATCCGGATCGAGCGCACGAAGGGGCGAATCGTGATGGTCCGTCCGAAGAACGATATACAATACGATATCAGTGTCACTGAAATATGTCGCAAGATATATCAACACGGCGGTCCCATGACGCGCGCGACTCGGGACGACGGCAGCCTAGCCTACTCGGCCGAAGCGCTGGTCTCGTGGCGGGAGTCGGAGGAGGCCGTGTGGCATCGCGGGGCGCTGCTGGGCTTCTCGGAGACCATGGGCCCGGCGTTGCCGGGACGGATCTCGGTGCGCGCGGATACGGTCCAGGTGGAAGACGGCCGTCCCGCATCGGGGCGCTGGGCCCATGTGGATCTCCGCGCGGTACAGGCGGCCTCGTCGTCGCTCCAGCTCTCGCTCCCGGGTGACGGGCTCGTCCAGCTGCGCTTCCCGAATGACTCTCCGAGGCGCTGGGAGACGCTGATGCACGGGGTGATCGCCGACGCCTGGGCACGCGCCGGCCGGGGCAGGGTGGTCGAGTTCCAGCCGCGGATCGTGGCGCTCCGCTGAAGACGCACGTGAACTGGTACTCCGTCCTTCGATTGCCGGTTCGGTGCGCGGCCATGCTGCTCACCCGGCTGACGGTAACGGGGCTGGAAAACGTCCCCGGGAAGGGCGCGTTCTTCCTGGTCCCGAACCACCTGAGCATCCTGGACCCCCTGCTGGTCCAGGGCTACTGCCCCCGGCAGGTCCACTCCCTGACCAAGAGCACGCAATTCTCCGCGGGACGGTTTTCCCGCTGGGTGCTGCCGCGCGTAAAGGCAATCCCGACAAGGCGTTACCAGGTCGATCCTCAGGCCGTGCGCACCGTGCTGCGCACCCTTGAGCGGGGGGAGGGGGTGTGCATCTACGCCGAAGGCGAACGGAGTTGGGACGGCACGCTGCAACCGCTCCGGCGTGGCACCATACGGCTCCTCCTCAAGGCGGGCGTGCCGATCGTGCCATGCGGCGTTTCCGGGTCGTTCGAAGTGCGGCCGCGGTGGGGGCGCAAGTTCCACCGGGGCCGTGTCCGCCTGCGCTTCGGCGAGCCGATCCGCTTTGGCGTGCACGACACCCGCGCGGAGCGGGATCGGGCCCTCGACGCGGCCACCCGGCGCATCGAGGCTGCACTGGTTCGGCTGGGTGCGGAAGCACCCGGTGCGACGCGCGGATCCACTGGCGCAAAGACCGGCTAGACGCCAACTTCCGGTCCTATGATACGTTCGACGCTGTTGTGGATCTCCGAGAACGACTGGTGCAAGAACACGCTTCCCAGGTATGGCTTCGTTCGTCGGGCGGTGCGGCGGTTCATGCCGGGGGAGACGCTCGAGGACGCCCTGCAGGCGGCGCGTGCAATGGCCGACGGCCACGGGATCTCCGCCCTCATCACCTTCCTCGGGGAAAACGTCGCGGACAGGGCGGAGGCACGTGAAGTCTCCCGGCACTACGTCCACACCGCCGAGGCGATCGCCGCGTCGGGTCTCGATGTCGAACTGTCGATCAAGCCGACCCACCTCGGCCTCGATCTGGGCCTCGACGTCGCCGAGGAGAACATCCGCAGGCTGACCGAAGCGGCCACGGCGCGCGGAAACTGGGTCTGGCTCGACATGGAGTACAGCCGTTACGTCGATGCCACCCTCGATCTGTATCGCGCCATCCGCGCCGATCATCCCAGGTTCGGGATCTGTCTGCAGTCGTACCTGCACCGCACCCCCGCCGACCTGGAGTCCCTGATACCGCTGGGGCCGGCCATCCGGCTGGTGAAGGGCGCGTATGCCGAACCCCCCGACATCGCTCTGCCGGTCAAGGCCGACGTGGATCAGGCGTTCTTCGACCAGGCGGTTCGCATGCTGGCGCCCGACGCCCGGGAGGCGGGAGTCCGCGTCGGACTGGCGACCCACGATGCCGCGATGATCCGTCGCGTCAACCGGTGGGCGGAGGCCAACGGAGTAGGAAGGGACGCCTACGAGTACCAGATGCTCTACGGGATCGCCGACGGCGACCAAAGGCGCCTGGCGCGGGAGGGCAGGGGTGTGCGGGTGCTCATCAGTTACGGGGCTCACTGGTTCCCGTGGTATGTCCGGCGACTGGCCGAGCGTCCGGCAAACATCGGATTCGTGTTGCGCAGTCTTTTGCCGAGGTAACCATGCAAGCAAGAGAGTCTCTCCAGTCTTCGCCCATCGGCCTCCATGGGGTCGTGACGATCTTCGTCGTCCTGACGGCATTGGGCTCCACAGCGTGTGGGGAAGGAGAACGGACACCGGGCCAGCCGGCTGCCGAGGCCACCGACGCCAGCGCTGCGGCCGCGGATGGCGCCGCAATTGAGTCGGCCCGCCTTCTCATTGATTCCCTGATGGAGGCAGAGTCCATTCCGGGTCTTTCCGTGGCCGTGGGTAACGGTTCGGAAGTGGTTTGGGCAGAAGGATTTGGCTATTCCGATCTTACACATCAGGTGAGCGTAACTCCACTGACAAGATTTCGCATCGGCAGCGTATCGAAACCGATTACGGCGGCGGCACTCGGGGTACTGGTGGAAAGAGACGCCCTGGACCTGGATGCTCCGGTGCAGAACTACGTTCCGTCCTTCCCGGAGAAGCGCTGGCCGATCAGCACTCGACAGCTGGCCGGGCACCTCGGGGGAATCCGCCATTACCTGGGGATGGAGAACTTCTCCGCGGTCAACTATCCCGATGTGCTCTCCGGGCTGGAGATCTTCGAGGACGATCCGCTGATCAACGAGCCGGGCACGGAATACTCCTATTCCTCCTATGCCTGGAACCTGATCAGCGCGGTTGTGGAGAGCGCCAGCGGGGAACCGTTCCTCGATTTCATGCAGCGCGAGGTGTTCGACGCCCTGTCGATGGATCACACGGCCGCCGACAGGAACCGGACGATCATACCCAACCGGACCCGCTTCTACGTGGTCGATGAGGAAGGGGAGGTCTTGAACGCCCCCTACGTCGACAACAGCTACAAATGGGCGGGCGGGGGTTTTCTGTCGACGCCGGAGGACCTCCTGCGGTTCGCCAACGGACATATCGCGCCCGGATACCTGCAGGCGGAGACCCTGGAGCTTCTCTTCACTTCACAGACGCTGCGCGACGGGAGGGAGACCGGCTACGGCATCGGCTGGAGGTCGTACACCAACGATCACGGCGAGCGAATCATCTCGCATGGAGGGGGATCGGTTGGAGGGCGAACGATATTGACGCTGAACCGGGACACCGGGCTGATCGTGGCCATCGTCGCCAATCTGTCGAGCGCGCCGATGAGTGGGGAGCTGGCGGGTCGGATCGAGGAGCTCTTCCGCTAACGCCAGCAGGGAGAGACGGCGAGGCAGGGCACCGAAGAGCAATAGCCGTGGCAGTGTCGCCCCTTCGTGCCCGCTATGCAATAACTTTACATAATATACATTATACGAAGTAAATCAGCGCAGAGCCGCCACCACTTCGGCCCGGCGCATCTCGACGACGCCCCGCCCGGGATCGGTCTCGTCCATCTCTTCCAGCAGGCGGTCGTACAGCTCAAGTGCCCCTTCGAGGTCACCTTCCTCGCGGTGAAGGCGTGCGGCGTCGGCGAGAGCGTCCTGGACCTGGAATCCGAGAGCGGCCCGGTCTGCCAGCCGCTCGTAGAGTCCCTGAGCCAGCTGGCGGTTGCCCGCGTCTTCCGATATGGCCGCCAGCAGCGCGGCCGCCTGGGCGCCGAGCGGCTCTCCCACGTCCCCGGCCACAGGCTCGAGCACTTCGGCCGCGCCCTCGTGGTCTCCCATGCCGGCAGTGATCTGGGCGAGCGACACGCGCGCCTCGTCAGCGAAGGGCGTGCCGGAGAATCGGTCCAGATAGAGTTGCAGGTCGGCCTGAACGCCGGTCTGGTCACCCTGCTCCAGCCTCTGCTGCAGCTGTTCGAGTTGCGCAGCGGCGGCCGTGTGCAAGGTCTCCCGGTAGTTGCGGTAGTAGAGGAGCGCGGCGACTCCGATCGCCACGATCACGACGCCGAGAGTGAGAACGGGCCGATTGCGCTGGGCCCAATCGCTGAACTCGATCGTCTTGGCGACGAATGCGTCTTCCTGTTCGGCGGGATTGACCGGCGTAGCGGATCCGGTGCCGGGTTTGCGGTATTTTGCCATGACCGGGTTTCCAAACCTCTTGTTTCTGGGGGCCTTTTTGGCCGCGAAACAGCCCCAGGTCGATGGTCGGGGCGACTTCGTGACGGTCAGAACACTAATGGCGTGCCGGATTTCCGGTCAATGACCCGGAGTTGGCGGCCCACGAACGCTCGGTCTGATGGTGCTCCAGACAGGCCTCCATCCCCGTCTCCAGTTGCAGAGTGACATGCTGCAGGTCGAAGTGCTCGTACGCGATCGTGCGCAGACGGTTGAGCAGCTCGTCGCGACCGGACGAGTGGTCCGGGTCGACCATCACGTGGGCGGTGAGCGCGTCGTAGCCCGACGCGAGGGTCCAGACGTGCACGTCATGCACCCCGGTGACGCCGTCGACCGCGATGAAGGCGTCACACAGATGCGACACATCGATGCGGTCGGGCGTGCCCTCCAGGAGCACGTGGACGGTCTTCACGAGGAGGCGCCACGCGCTCACCAGGATGAGAACCCCGATGACGACGCTGAGGATCGGGTCGGCGAGATACCACCCGAACGCCCACACCAGAACGCCCGACAGAATGACCGCGACCGAGCCCAGCAGGTCGGCGATCACGTGCTGATAGGCGCCCTCGACGTTGAGATTCTCTTTGGCCGAGCCGTGCAGCATCCAGGCGGCCGCTACGTTGACGACCAGCCCCACGGAACCGACGCCCAGAACGAGTCCCGCCTGCACCTCCGGAGGGCTGCCGAATCGCTGCCAGGCTTCGAAGACGATCCACGCCGAGATCACGCAGAGTGCGAGGGCGTTGGCAAGGGCCGCGAGGACTTCCAGCCGGTGATATCCGTAGGTGCGGCGGGCGGAAGGCTTGCGGGTGGCGAAGCGCATGGCGGCGAGGGCCAGGGCTATGGAGGCCGCGTCCGTCAGCATGTGGCCGGCGTCCGCAAGCAGCGCCAGGCTCCCCGAGAGGATGCCTCCCACCACCTCGGCGACCATGTACCCCGTGATGAGCACGAGGGCGAACGCGAGCCTTCGCGTGCTCGTCTCCCGCATCGCGTTGGCGTGGTTGTGGCTGCAGCTGGTGCCAGTGGTCATTCGAGGCGCCTTCACTTCAGGCGGTCGGTGCGCTGGTCGCGGGATCCGTCGCGATGGCATTGAGCGTCGCGGGGTCGATGTTGCCGCCGGAGACGATCACGGCGGCGTGTCCGCGGGGCTCGTACCCCGACCATAGCGCGGCGATCCCCACCGCTCCGCCGCCTTCCACGACCAGGTGGTGGTTGTGAAAGCACCGTGCCACCGCGGCCCTGATTCGGTCTTCCTCCACGACCACATGCTCGTCCACCACGTCGCTCACGGTATCGAACGTAAACCTGTTGTCCAGCCCGATGCCGCCTCCGAGCGCCGAGGCGATCGTGTCCTCGTCGGGGATACGGATGGGCCTGCCGGCGCGGATGCTCCGCAGCATGACCGAGGCACGGCGGGCCGACACCGCCACGACGCGGACGCCGCGGCCCCTGGCAGCCAGCGCGATGCCCGCGACCAGTCCCCCGCCGGAGAGAGGCACCAGCACCTCGTCGAGGTCGGGAAGCTGCTCGGCGAGCTCCAGTGCAATGGTCCCCTGCCCTTCAATCGTGTCCGGGTGATCGAAGGGGTGTACGAGTGTCATGCCTTCCGCGGCGGCCAGCGCCACCGCACGGTCCTCCGCCGAGTCGTAGCTGTCGCCACAGAGTACCACCGTGGCGTGAGCGGCCCGGATTGCGGCCAGTTTCGACGGATCCGCCCAGTCGGGAACGCACACGGTCGCGGCGATACCCAGGCGCCGTGCCACCTCGGCCACCGCGCGGCCATGATTGCCTGACGACGCCGTGACCACGCCGCCCCGACGCTCGCGTTCCGTGAGCTTCAGGATGCGGTTGGCGGCCCCGCGCACCTTGAACGACCCCGTGCGCTGGAGCGACTCGAGTTTCAGGGCCACCGGGCCGGCGGGGGTATCCGCCGGGATCACCGGCGTCCGCCACGCGATGGCGCCGATGCGGCGGCGCGCGGCCTCGAAATCGACCTCTATGAGATGATCCTCTGGCCCTCGACCAGCTTGACCACCCAGAGCCCCGAATTCAGGTCCGAGGTGAAGATGTGTCCCTTGTGGATCTGCGCCCCCCAGGTCATCCCCCAGTTGGGGACCGTGGACTCGGAGTCAATGGTCTTCAGCACCGCGATTTCGCGGCCCTGGCGGTAGAGGTCGCCGCGCAACTCGCCGGAGATGTCGACCACTCTGAGACCGGCCTGATAGTACCCGATGTAGAGCCGGTCGCCCTCCACCCAGATGTTGTGCGCGCCCGCTTCCGGCACCTCGTAGCGCGCAACTTCGACCGGGTTCTCCGGATCCTGCATGTCGAGCACGTGCACGTACCCGCGCGCCTCGATCGGCGCGTCCGCATCCCAGATGTCCGGGAAGATCTCGTCGCCCACGAACAGGTAGCGCCCCGCGCGCCAGGCGGTGTGGGTATTCCCGATCGGGTAGCTGTGACGCGAGACGAAGGCGGGTTCGGTGGGAGTGCCTCCGTGGGTTCCGGCGCCGACGTCGAGCATGACCGCGCCGTCGTCCCAGTACGAGAGGTACGCGTACCCGTCCTGCACGATGACGTCGTGAAGGGACTTGCGGTCGGACTCGGGCAGCCCCCAGCGGCCCACCTCGTCGGGGTTGGCCGGGTCGGAAATGTCGATGATGTGGATGTCGCTGGTGCCGTTGTGAACGGCGTAGACCAGGTCCCCCTCGATCCACACGTTGTGGACGCCGCCCGGAACGGTGCGCTTGTACTCGGAGATGATTGTGGGGTGCGCCGGCTCGGAAAGGTCGAGGACCACGATGCCGTTGCGGCGGTCGGACGCGCCTTCGCGGGTCAGGATGCCGATGCGGTTGTTGGAGTGGATCTTGACGTCGTTGATGCGCCTGGCGTCGAGCTGCACGGAGTCGGTGAGGACCGGGGCCGACGGATCGGTCACATCCCAGGCCTTCATCCAGTCGTACATGAACGTTCCGACGTAGGCGTAGTCCCGCCCGTTCACGCCCTCGAAGACCCATGTGTCGCCGGAGTGGTGGTCGGCGGCGGGCCCCCGCCCGACGCGCACCAGTTCGGCCTCCTCGATGCGGGTGGTGACCTCGGCCGACGCGACGGCGGCCCGCCCTTCGCCGTACATCGCCGTCACCCGGTAGGTGCCGGGCCGCTCGGCGACGAAGACCCCTTCGGTCCCGTCTGCTTCGATCTGGGCACCGGCTCCGCTGACGCTCCATTCGGGGTACAGCGTCGTGGCGCCGCGCGCCTCGAACCGGATGACGTCTCCCGTGCGCGCCCGCACCTCGGACGGTGCGATCTCAACCCGGCCGGGATCGCCGTCCCGGACTTCCACGGCCACCGTGGCACTTGCGGCCCCGGCGCTCACGGTGACGACGGCCTCGCCCGCGCTCCGCGCGTGCACCCGCCCGCTCCCGTCCACCCCTGCCACCGATTCGTCGCTGGAAGCGAACGACAGCGACGCGTCCCGCACGGCTTCCCCGTCCTGCCCGACGGCCGCGACCGCGATCGGTGCGCTGGTGCCGGCGACCAGGGTCTGTACGGGCAGCGACGCGTCGACGGCGGCGACCGGGAGGGCCCGCACGACCACGGTCGCGAAGCTCATCACGTTGCCCGAGCGCGCCGCGATGCGCCCTTCGCCCGACGAGATTGCCGTCACGATCCCGCTCTGGTCCACCTGCGCGACCTCGGGCGTCATCGACATCCAGAGCACGGGCGCGTCGGCGAGCGCGGCCCCGGCCTCATCCCGCACGGTCGCGGTCACGGTCGCCCTCTCACCGGCGTCCAGCGTCAGACTGGACGGGTCCAGGTCGATACGGTCGGGTCCGGTCTGGATCCCGGCCAACACCATCAACAGCGCAGTCGTCGTCATCGTGCAGTTACTCCCTCATCCGACTTCGTTTCTCGTGGTCTGCGGCGAGCGGGGCTGGATCTTCAGGAATCCACCCTGCCCTGCCCCGAAAAGATACCCTGCCGCCGCGATACCTGTCACTTGCCATCGATTCCCGGTGCGGCAATCTTTGTCGCGCACCGGGAGCTGGCTCGACTGTCCGGGCCCCCGGTGGACCGGTCCCCGTAGCTCAGATGGATAGAGCGACTGCCTCCTAATCCCGGCCAAAGGGACGCGAATCACGGCAAGAAATCACTGTAAGTCTAACTGGGACTGCACGATCTGCGCTTCTTGCCGTTCGGGCGTGTCAGGGTCTGCCGGGCTGAAAAAGCCGGAAAATCGGGTCAAATGGCAGACATTTGGATGGCATTTGGAGGTGCTTCACTGATCCCATTCGCGGGGGTGTGGATGCGGGTCCGCCAAGTACACCATTTCCATCGGAAGATCGTGCGAGTCTATGGTCGGGTGTGCCGGTAGAGTCTTGAGCGCCACCGGATCGGCCGAGGCGGTGATAGCTGCGGCCATGGCGTCCAAGATGTCGTCGTCGGCCACGTCCCAGCATCGGAATTCGGTTCGAATCCGGGCGAACTCCTCACCGACGGATGGACGGAACCCCTCCAGCAACGCGAACCGTTCGTCAAAGCCGCCGCCCGTCTTCTTGCCGTTTCTCAACCGGCTACGTCCTGCGAGCGCCCAAAAGCAGATCTCCGGGTGCACCTCCCGGACCATGTGGCGGGCTTTTTCGCTATTCCGTAGCAGGCAGTCCACTTCCCTGACCCTCGGCAGGATCGCGAAGGTCTGCCGTGTCATCCCCCTTCCGGTTTCCTCCCGGCTGATCCTGTTCGCATCCTCGTAGGTGTCCGCAGTCAGCGCTGCACGCACCGGAGCCGGGAAGACGGAGCCAGCGCGACGCGCCCCCAGCCTCCTGCGCGCCTCCCTATCGCAGAGGCGCCGCTCGGGACCGTTCGGTAGCCCGATCGGAATGTCAACGAAGATTCGGTCCGAATCGTCTGCTCTGGAAACCAACTCCTCGATAGCTCCGACTACGCCCCATCTGGAATCTCCAGAACGACCAAAGCCGAAGTAAAGCCAGCCCGCGCGGCAACCGTCGATTCCGTACGCCGTCCCAGACGCCGGGTTCGGTCGGCCAGCTTCAGTACCCCGGTGATTCATGACACGGATTCTATCGCCGACCCCCAAGTCCGTCGAGGAAGCTCCAAGCGAACATGGACCGGACCCCACGGGTGAATAGCGACTCTGGGCGGCCCGGGCATCACTACCGGCATCGGCTGACCGCGAAAGGCAGGAGGATGTTGCCGCGAGACGAACGGCGGCGGGCGAGCGCTTGAGTCCAGTGGGCCCCTTGCCCCAAAGATCAGCGCTGGTACACTACTGGAGCCCTGAATCAGGTACAGAGACCTCAACCACCCCCCCGAAGGGAGAAAACTGATGGCGACCGACCTGATTTCACGCGACCCTGACGCGTGGAAGAACCACATCGTGTGGGCAGGACCGCACCGCCAGTACTCGATTGAGCAGCCAGCCGTCGAGACACATCGTGACCGCGTCGAGCCATGGCTCTCGGCGCTTCTCCAAGCAGAGCACCTCAACCTCCTGGTCGGAAGCGGCCTGCCAGCAGCGATTGCCAAGAGCGCGGAGGTGCCCGCCGCCGACATGAGTTTAGCGCCTCTCGGCTCTGATTTCGCGGATGCCGTGAACGAGGCGGCAAGGACCGCCGCTCAGAACTCCGGTCGCGACAAGGCCAACATCGAGTATCAGATCCGCTCGGCCGCCGAGCTTATCGGCGGCTTGAAGATCCTAGCACGGGCCGCGGAATTGGGCCGCGGGGGACGTCGGTTGCCAAAGAGCGCCAAGCGGCTGCTTGCCGCCTGGGAACAGGAATTGGACCGAATACTCGTCAACCTCTTGAAGCAGATCCTCGCAACAGAGCGACATATCGCAGAGGTCATGGCCGACAAAGACGAGGAGGATCGAGCCGACCGAACTCGAAGGCTCATCGCTGGCTTTCTCCTACCCTTCGCAAGTCGAGCCGTGACACGGGACCGTCTCCACGTCTTTACAACCAACTATGATCGACTCATCGAGTACGGGTGCGACCTCTTGGGTCTGCGCATGTTGGACCGGTTCGTCGGAAACCTCGCTCCCGTCTTTCGTTCTTCCCGGTTGGGTGTCGATTTCCACTACAGTCCTCCTGGAATACAGGGGGAGCCACATTTTCTGGAAGGGGTGGTCCGCTTCACTAAGTTGCATGGGTCCCTCGACTGGCGCTCGGTGCTTGGTCCCTCCGGTAGCCCGGAGGTCCAGCGGTGTGCCCTGCCCTTCGGAGCGCCCGACGATCACCCAGGGATTCCCACAGACGCCCGTGAACGGTTGCTGATCTATCCGAATCCCGCGAAAGATGTCGAAACGCTGGAGTATCCCTACGCCGAGTTGTTCCGCGATTTGGCCGCCGCAGCGTGCCGACCCAACTCGGTGCTCGTGACCTATGGCTATGGTTTCGGAGACGATCACATCAACCGAGTGCTGCGGGACATGCTAAGCCTCCCGTCCACACATCTGGTAATCATCTCCTATGACGACGCCGGGGACCGGCTGCGGCGCTTCTATGCGACTACCGGTCGTGAAGAACAGATCACGCTTCTTGTCGGGTCGCACTTCGGGGATCTATCGACGCTCGTGGACGCATACCTGCCCCAGCCAGCCATCGACCGAACTACTTGGCGTATGGCCGAACTCCTGAGTCGGCGGGGAGCCGCAACCGGCAATGGTGAGGGGGCCGCCCTGGATGACGGGATCCGAGACGATAGTGATTCGGTATGACGTCTCTGGTCCAAACTCTCGACGGGCGGATTGTCGGCACCGTAGAGGAGGTGTCAGCAGACCGCATCAAAGTGGTCCTCGACCCTGAAGCTCCGCGGGCAACCGCACTCAATACCGGCACACCAGCAGGATTCCCCCGTGTCAACGGCTACGTGCTTATCCCCAACGAGTGCGGCGCTACCGTATGCGTTATTTCTTCCGTACAGATCGAGCGCCGCCGCATTCCCGATCGTCGGAGGAATCGGGATGCCGGACTGGTGGACCTGCCATCCCTTTCCCGTGTCATGGAGCTAACGCCCCTAGGCACACTGCGAGCACGAGCCATAGCGGGAACGCTCGCATTCAAGGTCCAACGTGGTGTCGACATCTTCCCCTCCGTTGGCGATACGGTTCATCTCCCAGGGCGTGGTCAACTCCGGGCGATTGTCCAAGGCGAAGACGAGCGCACCGCCGGCCGAGTCCTCCTCGGCCACTGTCCAACAGCGGGCCAGGCCCCGGTCTATGTTGACCCCGACAAGCTGTTCGGCCGGCACCTCGCGGTTCTCGGGAACACGGGCGCAGGAAAGTCCTGCTCGGTCGCCGGTCTCATTCGCTGGTCGCTGGACGCGGCCGGCATGGCCAGAATGCAAGGGGAACCAGCCGGGCCCGAGACGCGAAGCGGTGTCCCGAACGCTCGCTTCATCATTCTTGACCCCAACGGTGAGTACGCCCGAGCCTTCAGAGATCAGGGCGTGCGGTTGTTTCGTGTGGAGCCCCAGCGCGACGGGCAAGGCGGGAAGCAACTTGGGGTCCCGGCTTGGCTTTGGAATGGTGCGGAATGGGCGGCATTCACGGGTGCGTCACCGGGAGTACAGCGTCCATTGCTCTTCGACGCAATGAGGAGACTTCGGTCGAATCTCGGACCTCCAGACGAGTTCGAAACGAAAGTGAGGGGACGTCTGAAGAGGTATGGCAGTCGTCTGTCCGTCGCGATCCAAGCTAAAGATCACATGACATGGGGGAGGCGAGAGGGCGTCGCGAACGTGCTCTTGAATCTCTCCAAGGACTTTCATGACTTGGCCGAGGATCCGAGTTGCACCGACGCCAACCTCAGAGGAATCCTAGAGTCCGTCGCACGTGAGGCGGCGCGGATCGAGGATGCGGCTCGAAGCAAGGCGCGACCGGACAAACCGGGCTCGCACTACCACGACGATTTCGCCGAATCGGACCTTGAAGAAGTGATCGAACTGCTTAACGAAGCAGGGGAAGCGGTGAGCTTGGAAGAGGGGCTTGGACCCTTGGATGAGGACAACTCCACGTTGGTTTCCGCTCAAAGAGCTACCTGATTTCGTGGATGCGCTCGCTGCGGATTCTTCAGGTAGAGACATAGCTCAGTGGGTCGACACGCTTACTCTGCGAATACGTGGCCTGCTCGCGCAGGGGCGGCTGGCATCGGTTCTTCAGCCGACGGATTCCGACACACTTCCGCTGGAGGATTGGCTCGCAGATCACGTTGGAGCCGATCAAGCGGCTAACGGTCCAATCGCGGTCATCGACCTCTCTCTCGTTCCATCCGAAGTCACGCACATCGTCGTAAGTGTCTTGGCCCGCATGATCTTCGAGGCGGTGCAGCGGTATCGGCGGGAGACCGGCCAAGAGTTGCCTACCACCCTGGTGCTGGAAGAGGCACACACCTTCGTTCACAGAGACTTGAGGGGCGAGTCGGCTCACCCAGCCGCACGAGAATGCGCCAGAGTGTTCGAGCGGATCGCCCGAGAAGGCCGCAAATTCGGACTAGGACTCGTGCTGGCTTCACAGCGGCCTTCCGAAGTCTCACCGACCGTGCTGTCCCAGTGCAATACGTTCTTGCTACATAGGCTGGTCAATGACAGGGACCAAGATCTGGTGAGGCGCCTGGTGCCAGACGGCCTCCGTTCACTCCTTCGGGAACTGCCCAGCCTTCCCACCAAGCGCGCGATGCTACTCGGCTGGGCAGCACCAGCTCCCACTCTTGTGGAGGTTCAGGAAATCCCCGAGGCACATCGACCGCACTCACCGGATCCCGCCTTCTGGGGCGTGTGGACTGGAGACAAGGAACGGAGAATCGACTGGGCTGTGGTTGCTCGTCGTTGGCAGAGGACAGACACCGGAGATGTCGCGGAACCGGACGATTCGTAGGTGATCCTTTCGATGAGTGTGAATCGCTGGGGCGCTGGGACCCGAGCGACGAGCGCTGGCGCGCCAAGTGGATCACGGCAAGGAGTCGTCTGCTAATCTCCGCAGCTGGATGAGAGTCGTCTCGCATCCAACCCTACCGAGCCCACCTACTCAACCACTGTCCTCCACGATCGCCGGATGCATGTATACGACACACTCGGCGATTAGGTCCCCCACCAACGCCGCTTCGTCGGAATCGCCTAGTGGCAGACCGACAATCTGTGCATGCGACGGGTCCTTATCGAATCCATCCGCCGCCTCAAGCTCATCATGGATCATTCGCAAGGTAGTCAACTCCTCGGATACTGCCCGCAGGGTTTCCCCAACATCAAGCTCCGCGAATCGCCCGTTACGCCGTACGCTAAGGCGGAACACCCGTCGAACCTCACTCAGCTGCTGCGTCTTCGGCGGCTCAAAGGCTTCGAGCCAATTGACAGACAGTCCCTTCTCGTCCGGTCTGTGAGGACGCAGACGAAAGTCGGAACCGTCAGGAGTACCATCTTCCAGGATCATGCTCGGCTTGACGTACCGGACGACATGGTCACCGGCGGGCAGGCTTTCGCCCTTCATTCGGCAAGCAACGAATGTAGATCGAAGACATCGATCTGGCGGGCGACCCCCTCCAAAGAGTCCCGTCCCGCAACCCTAGAAACCGGTCGATTCCGCTGTCGGCGGCTGAAGATCACATACTGCACCACATCGCTTCCCAAGAACTGCACGCCCAACCGTCCACCCTGTTCGTCCTTCCAGACCGCCCTCAGGTTGCCGTTATCCAGCAGCACCAGGTCACCCTTACGGATGGAGGGTCTCGACCGTACGAACTGCTTGAAATCGCGTTCGGAATCCTCGTTGAGTCCATAGCCGTCATGCGTCGCTTCATCCCTCAGGTATGCGATCCGCGAGCTATAGACACCCAACCCCGAGTCGGCAGCGCGAGGCCGCGTACTCACCTCCGCGAGTAGCCGGTCGATTCTCCACCCACCGGCTTCGTGTGCTTCTTGGGTTGGCCGCCGCTCGATGTCATCGTGTGTTCGCAAGATCCAGATCACCTGTGGCGGAGGATCGCCTGAATCGACCTCAATGCGTTCATCTCGGTCAACGCAAAAGTCCGCCTCTGCGAGACCTTCCAGGACACCCGCATCGCCCGTACGTCCTGCCTTCGCCGTCGCAACCGATGCCATTAATCATCCTCCTTGTCGCCCGCAAGCAGTGGGACGAGAATCACCCAGCCACCTCGCCCGCCGATGCCCGCCGTTCCGTTCTCGAAGCCATCGCCACCTACACCGCCACCACCACCTCTTCCAATCCCGATCTCAAAGTGATCGCCAATGGAGAGGTCCTCCAGATGGACGATCACCGTCTCTCCGGGGAACCCCCGGCCCCCGTCACCTCCGTTCGATGCGATTCGACCGTCCGAGGGTGGCACGATCCCCCCGCGACCACCTCCACCGCCATCGCCGTGCTGGCAGCCTGTGCCTGGCTTGCCTGCGACCGGCCTTCCCTCGCGAATTCCGCCGCCTCCACCGCCAGCGCCTCCACTACCACCTGCCGCCCGATAGGCCATCTGGCCGTACGTGACCTGGGTTTGGCCGCCGCCGCCACCGCCGCCGCCGCCACCAGCACCGTAGAGATTCAAGCCTTCGAGGCAGAAGCCACCGCCACCGCCACCGCCCCCACCTGCGCCGCCGCGAATCACCAGGAGACCATGCCTGGAAGTCCAGGGCCATTCGAAGAGCCCTGACTCGGCCAACCGGACGAATCCCATTTCCGACATTCAGCATCTCCCCTGGCGCATGCTCATGATCCGACCTCGAAACCGTAGGTATTCTCGTCGATCTTGAGGTCGCGGGCGTTGGCCTTCACGACTTCGACGACATCGTTCGGATAGCCGTTGTCCCCGGCGTGTCCTTCGAGATCGAGGATCACGCGGACACTTGAGCCCGGTGAGCGGGTGAGTTCAACGAGTAACGCGTCCATGATCCGGGCTACCGCAAGTCCGGCCCGATCCGGCTCAACCGGAATGTTGGCGAAGAACCGGGTCGGCGGCGATTCTGTTCGCTCCTCAGCCGTTTCGTCCGGTTCCGTTTCGTCCCTATCGTGTGCCTCGTCAGACCCGTACTCCCCCTGCTTAGGCTCCCGCACGGTAGGAGGGACAGCTTCGCGGCGGACGAGCAGTCCGCTCCCGAGGCCATCTGTCACGCGCACGATGCCTTCAACCGCGCCGTCGTAGGTGCCGGTGTCCTCGTCGAAGGCGGCTGCGAATACGTAGGGCTCGGCGAGATCCTTGACAAGTCGTTCAAGAGCTCTGTCGAGGGTCGCATCGTCTCGGAGCCGTGGCATGTACACGTAGGAGGCGAACCAGTCGCGGATCGTCTCGATGGGTACATGCGACCTGTCGGCGGGCCAGACGGGTGCGAGGCTCCGGGCAAGATTCTGGGGTCCCATCTCAGCGACCACGGTGCCGTCCCCTGTGATCTTGTCCCACACCACCTTGGGGATACCCTTCGCGCCGCCCCGGTTGATGAGCCGGGTCGAGCGGATCACGAAGCCCCGCTGTGTACCGGGGGCATCGTCGCCCGCGTCGGGCGGGCCTGGATGGAGTACATGGACCCATGCCTGGCGGATGCTCCGCAGCAGGGCTTCCCGGCTACGCTCCGCTTGTCCCTTGGCGTCGCCCGTCTGTGCCCGGGTCAGATTGTCCCGGAGGTCGGCATCCTTCAGAATCGATTGCCACGCGCGTTCGCGCCGGGCGTTCTGGCGGGCTGCGTCGATGTTGCTCGCGTCCGGGGCGACGAACACCAGCGCGTTCCGGTAGCTTCTCTGTCCGCTGCCTCGTCGTTCGAGCGCCTCGTGGGCGGCAACGACTGCTGGCGATTCGGCACCGGCACCCGCATCGTGGTAGGCCGAAGGGGGAAGGATGACCAACGCCGTCGCGCGGCGGTCCTCGATGTCGGTCAGGTTGTCCGGTGCCGCGTGGACGCGCGGGAACCCGGCGCGGCTGCGCTGCTCGTCGCGGAGGACTTCGATGATCCGGGCGTCAGCGGCCCTTTCGCTCACATCCCGGGCGCGGTCGGCGGCAAGTTTGTTCAACGTCGGTTGCGGCGAGTACCAGTAGCTATCGCCATCGCGATAGAGATGGGCGGAGCGCCGCGCGAGTTCTTCGAGCGCTTCCGCGAAGATCGCGATCTGGTCGCCTGGTTGGGCGCATGCCAGACGTAGTTCGCTCCCAGTCAGGCCGCCGCGCCGGACCCCCGCATGGGGCGCCGTTGCAAAGAACACGGAGCGCGCGGAGCGCGTCGCGGCCCGCGTCTTCAAGAATCTTGGACGGCGTGCTTCGATCCTGGCCGTGTGCGCCTGTTCCCCATCGACCTCCGATTGCAGAATCGGGCCAAATGCGCGGTCGAGCGGCTCAAGGAGGGCGGTACGGACCTTAGTGTCGTGGAAGGGTAGCATGGCGGGTGTGATGAGCGGTGCGGGGCTCTCACCTCGCCAGAGGGAATACACCACGTCCGCCATGATCTTCAGGACGCCGCGCGTGCGCTGAAACTTCTCAAGCACCGACCAATCGCCCGAGAAACGCCTGAGGATCTCGGGATGCAGTGGGTAAGCCCGGCGCATCTCCTCGGCGTAGCCCCGTTCCCGGACTTCCGCCGGAAAGTCCGCCGGGTTGTCGCGGTAGAGCTTCCTGAAAGCGCGGATGGTCCCGTCGCGCACCTTCTCCCCGGCCGGATCGAGCGGCTGAAAGAGTCGTCGGCGAACGATCTCGAACGTTTCAATGCCGCTTGCCGGCATCCATGCGGATTGAACGCGCCCGAAGATCTTCTCAAGGCGGCGGAGCGCGTGCATTCCCTGCTCGTCTCCAACCTCGGTGCCCGACTCTGGGAGCGAGCCCACGACGACGGCCCCGTCCACCGCCGCCGCCGCCTCGGTCAGTGACTGTATGAAGGCGTGGAAGGCGTCGTATTCGAGGCCGCGAAGCTGGCGTGCGAACGCCACCACCTCGTCCAGCAGGATGATGCACGGTGCCGCACCGCGCAGGATCGGGATCATTCGCTCAGAGCCGGGGTTGGTGCGAGCAACCTCGGAATCGGCGATGCGGTCCAGGGCCTCCCAGCCCCCGAGACGCCACGCGAGGTAGCCCCATAGGGTGCGGATCTCGCGGCCGTCCTCGATGTGCATCGCCTCTGCAGCGCCCTTGTGGGTCCCTACGAAGACGGCGCGGCGGACGCGGTCGAGCGTGCCGACGCCTGCGGCCTCGAAGACCCGAGCCATGCCCGCCAAGTCCTCGGGGCGATATCCGGCCTCGGAGGCTCTTGCCAGATGGTGGAGCGCCAGCATGGTGTGCGTCTTGCCACCGCCAAAATTGGTCTGGAGCCCAATGACGGGATCACCGCCCTTGCCTGCCAACCGCTCAAGCGTGGAAGTCAGGACGCGCGTCAGACCTTCGGTAGCGTAGGTGATGCGGAAGAAGGCGGCTGGATCTACATACTCCTCGCTTCCGACCCCCTGATCGACCAACGCGAGATTCGCAGCGAACTCGGCGTCCGAGAAACGGGCGCTGAGCACGTCCGGGTGTGGTTGGCAGACTTCGCGCCAAGGGCGGAGGGGACCCGCTACGCGAGGTTCGTCGAGGCCCGGAAGGCGGGGCTCGGCAGCTCTCTCGCCTCCCGCCTCGGCCAACTGCTCGTCGTAGAGCGATCCGATGATCTTGACTTGCGCCCCGCCACCGACCGCTAACGCCAACTCGCGCATCGCGTCCAGATACCGGATCGCCTCGCGCGCTGACATCCGACCGGCGAAGTGAGCGGCGCTATTGCGCGCATCCATCGCGAGCGAGACGTAGCTTCGCGCCTTCCTCAGCCGGGAGTCGTCCGAGAATATCTCGCGCCAGTGGTCGAGCACCGTCTTCAACTGCGCGTAGACATCCAAGTCGCCGTCTGGCCGTCCTCCGCCCGCTCGGCTCGCGTACTGCCGCCACCGCCCGCCGTAGCGCTTCTTCATTTTCCGTTCGACATAGGCACCGAGTGTGACGCGGAGTGCCTCCAGCCCGCGCTCGACACGCCCCTTGGCGGCAAACGCGGGGTTCTCTGGTTTCCGGCGGCTCATCGCATCGTCTCCATGTGAGGTAGCATCATTCGTCCCATCCGGGCAGTCCATAGCCGAGGTCGCCCTGGCTCTCCGATGGACGCCGCCGGGACTCCTCCTCCACCCGGATGAGGGCGGCATCCAGCGCGGGCCATTCCTGCGCCAGCGTGTTCCACACCTGTGCCTCCGCTGCCCGGTCCTCCCGCTCGCAGATGTCGTAGAGGCGGTAGGCCAGCAAGCGCGCCGCCTCTCCGCGCTCGGCTCCCATGTCTGAGTAGAGGCGTGCCGCGGCGTCCATACCGCCGTCCGGCGATTCCATGACGCGCGCGAGATGCTGCGCGCACTCCCAGTCGGTCAGTCGCTTGTCGGTTCCCGGGCTCCAGTCGGCCGGCAACTCGTCGCGCCGGAGCAACCTTGTCTTCCCGCCATGGGCGCGGACCACACCGGCCCTCTGAAGAGCGTCGATTCCGATGTCGTACCCCTGGGCCATGTTGATCGCGTCACCGGACGTGCGCTCTTCCATCCCGAACGCCTCGAACCAGTCGATGCAGAACTGCGTCTCCCGGTCGTAGCCGGTCGCCTCCTCGCCCGAGATCTCGGCCCGAACCTGATTGATGAGCGCGATCGCCGCCCGCACCGTCATCGGCGTGTCGTCCGGCTCCAGCACCCTGGATGCCGCCGTGAAGATGCCCATACCGGGACCGATCGAGGCCTGAGCCATGTCCACCGGACCCACACCCCCCTCCCGGATCTTCTTGAGCGCGTCGGGGAGATTGGCGCGTAGGC
>VXMI01000147.1 GCA_009841165.1 Gemmatimonadota bacterium
ATCCGGTTCATGAGGACGGCGAGCTGCTCGACCTCGGCCTTCAACGAGGCGACCTGCCCGCGCATGCTGTTTGTGACGTCCAGCGCGACGATCAGGTCGAGGTGAGGGAACCGGAAACGCGGCGCGTCCACCTGGATCGGTGCAGGCGCGGGCTCCGGGCATATGACCGGGGCGGGCACCGTAGGACAGACCGGGCACGCCACCGGGTCGGGTATGGCGGGACAGATCGTCTCCGGCACGGGTTCCGGGACCGGGCACGTGGGGCACACCGGGCAGGCGATCGGCTCCACAACGGCGGCGACGACCGGACACGTGGGGCACACCGGGCACGCGACCGAGTCGGGCGGCGGAGCCTCCATGATGATCGGCGCGGGCGCGGGCGGATTGTCCGGCACCGCCTCGCCGATCATCGGGAAGATGACGACCGCGATCAGGATGAAGGCACCGAGGGCCGACGCAAACAGGTCGAGCGCGGCGATTCCGAACGGGCTCGGTGCGCGGTTCCTCTTCTTCATGACTCGCGGTCCGCTCCGTGTGTGGGGGCGCGTGTCCGGTGTTGGAACAAAATCGCCACGTCGGGCCGGGCTCGCAACAGGATCCGGACCCGCCGTCGGGGCGCTTGAGGTCCACCGCAGGACCGCGTTGATCGCGCGTCCCGCGACCCTGGAATCCGCGCCTCGGGTAACGTAGACATCCACGCCGTACGGCTCATGGTTCAGTTTATTATCTATCCTGAACCAACGTCCGGACGCCCGCAGGCGATAGCAGTGATTCCGCGTCCTACCGCCCCGGCAACCCGCCCGGCAGCGTCGGCGGCGCCCCCAGCACGAAATCGCGCCTGTAGTACAGCGTTCCGCGCTTCACCGTCAGTTCCACCGAGCGCAGGCTCTCCGCGCCGGCCAGCGGGTTCTCGCGAAGGAAGACGATGTTGGCGTGCTTGCCGGGCTCGAGCGTGCCGATCCGGTCGTCCATTCCGAGCGCGACGGCGCCGTGCAGCGAGGCCGCCTTCAAGGCGTCCAGCATCGGGATGCCGACGTCCTCATTGAGGAGGCGGATTTCCTCGTGCAGGGCCGGGAAGGTCGAATCGGGAGGGGTCATGCCGTCGGTGCCCGCGGCGATCATGACGCCGGCCTCGTAGGCGCGGCGGGTCAGGGCCATGGCGTCGGCTGTCTCGCACCGGGGCCGCACACCGCGCCGCCGCCGGTCGATTGGCGGCACGGGCGGGCGGGCCGGGCCGCTGCGGGCACGGGCGCTGTCGCCAGCCTCCCCCGGGGGCCGCGCCCCGACCGTGTCGATCGCCGCCATGCGCCGCTGCCCGATCTCGACCACGATCCGCAGCGTCGCATCGAGGACCGTGCGGTTCCGTTTCATCACCGCAAACACCGAATCGATAGCCGGGTTGTCGAGGTCGACATCGACGAATCCGCTGCGGAGCCCCTCCTGGCCCTCGCGGAACACGTCATCGGGGATCGCCGCGCTCCCGACATCGCACACGTGGGACATCGAGCGCACCCCCGCGCGCGCGACCTCGAGCGACCGCGCCGGCCCGACGTGCACGTGTGCCCACACCGGGATCCCCTGTCGGCGCGCCTCGCCGGCGATCGCCGCGAGCAGGTCGCCATCGATCGCGGCATAGGTCTTGATTCCGGTTGCCCATGTCCCCCGCGCCAGCGTCACCGCTTCCGCCAGGTCGGTTTCCTCGGTGACCGCCTGCATCCACGTCACCGCGCCCGGCGTCTCGCCTGCCGCCGAAGAGACCGTCCGCGGATCCGTGAAGAAATCGGGGCCGGCCATGAGCGCCGAAAAATACAGGTCGGGCGCGTCGATCTCCTTGACAAGCGAGGCGCGCTGCAGGTCCATGAGCGAGCGGACGTCGCCCGCCATGTCCCGCGCTGTGGTGATGCCGCCGTAGAGGTATCGGTTCAGGATGAACTCGGCCCGCGCGCGGTTCGCCATCGTGGCCACGTGGGTATGCGACTCGATCAGGCCCGGGATGGCGAACCAGGCGCTTCCATCCACCGCCTCGGCACTGTCGCGCCGCTCATCGCCCAGCTCGTCGGCGGGGAGGACCGCCACGATCTCCTCCCCCTCCAAAACGATGGCCATGTCTGACTGCGGACCCGCGCCCGTACCGTCGATCAGCGTGACGCCTTCGAAGACGATCCGCGCCGGTGCCTCCGCCTCGGCGGGTGCTCCGGCCTGCGCCTTCAGCCCCTGGACGCCGGCCAGCAGCGCCACAGCTGCCGAGAGAGCGGTCACGATCGTGGTTGCGCAGCCCCTTGCGGTCATGGCTTTCCTCTCCGTCTTTTGGGGAAGTACCCTTTCCGCATCATTTCCCCCGGAAACCCGGTACCGCAAATGCCTGCTCGAATCGCTGCGCTGCTCGCCCTGGTCGCGACCGCCGCCTGCGGCTCGGCCCGAACTAGCCCCGAGCCACTCCCCGTCGAGGCCGGCCTCCCCGCCGCGCCCGGCGAATACGGCGGTGCGGTCGATGTCCTCCACTACGATGTCGAGCTGTCACTCGGGGCGCCCGAAATCCAGGGCCGCGCGACCCTGACCGTGCGTCCGAACGGTGCCGCCGAGCTGCCGCTGGATTTCACGGGCATGGGTATCGGCGCGGTGCTCGCCGACGGTCGGCCGGCCGGGTACGACTACGCCCGAGGCAAGCTCACGGTGACCCTTCCCCGAGGGCAGGGAGACGCTGACACCGACGTCGTGGTCGAGTATTTCGGCACCCCCGACGACGGCTTCGTCATCCGCGACAACGTGCACGGCGACCCCGTGGCGTTCGCCGACAACTGGCCCAACCGCGCCCGCTTCTGGCTCCCTTCGGTCGATCATCCGACCGACAAGGCGACCGTGAGCCTCACGGTGCACGCGCCCCCGGAGTGGCAGGTGATCGGGAACGGCGCACTCGTGGGACGCCCGGCCCCGGCGGCGGCCGATGCTCTGGGGGGCGGTGAAGGGAGGAACACCTGGCGCTGGGCATCGGAGGTGCCGCAGCCCACCTACACCATGGTGGTCGGCGCCGCCGACTTCGCCGTCGAGTCGCTGGGACGCGCGGCCTGCGGGAACGCGCCCGTCAGCCCGGACCCGGACGGGTGCATCGACGTCTCCTTCTGGGCCTATCCCGAGGACGTCGCCTTCGCCCGGCAGGTCTTCGACCGGGCCCCGGAGATGGTCGACTTCTTTACCCGCACGATCGGTCCCTATCCGTTCGCGAAACTCGCCAACGTCCAGTCGGCGACCCGCTTCGGCGGCATGGAGAACGCGTCGGCGATCTTCTACTCGGAGCGGGCGATCGCCGCGAGCCGACTGGGCGAGGGTACCGTTGCCCACGAAGTATCGCACCAGTGGTTCGGCGACTCGGTCACCGGGGCCGACTGGACCCAGCTGTGGCTCTCGGAGGGATTCGCCACCTACTTCGGCGCGCTGTTCTTCGAGGCTGCCGACGGTCTCGATGACTTCCGCGAGCGAATGGAGCGGAGCCGTCAGTCCTACCTGCGCTCCGGCGTCACGGCCCGTCCGATCGTACCCGCGGATCCGCCGGAGAACCTCTTCGACCTGCTCAACGTCAACAACTACTCCAAGGGCGCCTGGGTACTCCACATGCTCAGAGGCGTGGTCGGCGACGAGACCTTCTTCGAGGGCATGCGCGCCTACTACGAGCGGCATGCCTACGGCACCGTTCTGACCAACGACCTGCGGCAGGCATTCGAGGATGTCTCGGGTCGGCCGCTCGACTGGTTCTTCGACCAGTGGGTCTTTCAGCCGGGATATCCGGTGCTGGAATCCGAGTGGGAGATGTCAGGCGACGGGAGCGAGGTGGTGCTGACCGTGCGCCAGACGCAATCGGCCGACTGGCCCACCTTCCGACTGCCGCTGCAGGTGCGGGTGGTGCCGGGTGGGGCCGCGGGCGACGCGCAGGACGAGACG
Source organism: Gemmatimonadota bacterium (assembly GCA_009841165.1). GTDB lineage: Bacteria > Gemmatimonadota > Gemmatimonadetes > Longimicrobiales > Gaopeijiaceae > Bin94. The sequence goes on from VXMI01000147.1 coordinate 3,937, forward strand.
ATCGAGCTGACCGAACGGGAACAGATGTTCCGAATCAGCGTTCCCAGGGAGCCGGCCAATGTCCGAATCGATCCCGATGGCTGGGTGCTGAAGGGGTAGGCGCGGGCGGTTCGGGGCGTTATGATGCCTGCTCACGCATCGGCCGCGTCGGCCTGAAGTACATATTAAAGGAGAATCGGACGTGTCATCTGCCGCGCATTTCGCATTCGAGCGCGACATTATCGAGATAGAGGACCAGATCGCGCGGCTGCGCGCAATGGCGGGCAAGCGCGGACTGGATGTCTCCGACGAACTCCGGGTGCTCTCCGCCAAGCTCGACGTGCTGCGGGAAGAGACCTACAGCAACCTGGACCCGATGGAGCAGGTCCAGGTGGCCCGCCACCCGCGCCGCCCCTACACGCTGGACTACGTCGAATCCGTCTTCACCGACTGGTTCGAGCTCAAGGGCGACCGGCGCTTTCGCGACGACGAAGCCATCGTCGGCGGCTGGGCGCGGCTGGACGGACGGTCGGTCATGCTTATCGGGCACCAGAAGGGCCGCGACATGAAGGAGAACCTGCGGCGCAACTTCGGGATGCCGCACCCCGAGGGCTACCGCAAGGCGCTCCGGCTGATGAAGATGGCCGAGAAGTTCCGCAAGCCGGTCGTGACGCTGATCGACACCCCGGGCGCCTACCCCGGCTTCGGCGCCGAGGAGCGCGGCCAGGCCGAGGCGATCGCGACCAACCTGCGCGAGATGGCCCGCCTGAGGGTGCCCACGATCTCGGTGGTGATCGGCGAAGGCGGGTCGGGAGGCGCGCTGGCGCTGGGAGTCACCGACCGGATTCTCCTCCTCGAGCACTCGGTCTACTCGGTCATTTCGCCCGAGGGGTGCGCGGCGATCCTCTGGCGCTCCGCAGAGAAGCGGTCCGACGCGGCGCGCGCCCTGCGCCTCACCTCGTCCGACCTGCTGAAGCTGGGGGTCGCGGACGAGGTCGTCTCCGAACCTCCGGGGGGTGCGCACGCCGACCCGGAGTCCACGATGACGAGCGTGGCCGCCGCCATTCTCCGGCACCTGAACGAACTCGACGGTCACGACACCGACTCGCTCGTTGCCAGGCGGTGGGCCAAGTACGAGGCGATGGGCACCTGGAACGAGCCCCCCGAAGACTCGGGGCGCTGACGTGCCCGGCTTCGCGGAGGTCAGCTTCAAGGGCACTCGCCGCGGCTATTTCCGGTTCGACACGCTCGAACTGGCGCCGGGCGACCGCGTCATCGTGCAGGCCGACCGGGGGGAGGACCTGGGCGAAGTCACCGCGGTCGGCAACATCGCCGAGCGCAAGTGCTCGTCGTCGGGCGGTTGCGCGACACCCACGCCCACGCTCCGCATCCTCCGCCTGGCCGGCAGCGACGAGGTGAGCCGCGCCCGTCACAAGACGGACGACGAGAGGCGGGCGCGCCGCGAGACGCGCAGGTACGTGGCCCGCCACGGTCTCAGGATGAAGGTGACCGAGACCGAGTGGCGGTTCGACCGCAAGAAGCTCATCGTGTATTTCACCGCCGAAAAGAGGGTGGACTTCCGCGCGCTGGTGCGCGACCTGGCCCGCGCCTTTCGCACGCGCATCGAACTCAAGCAGATCGGGGTGCGCGACGAGGCCGCGCTGCTGGGGGGTGTGGGGCGGTGCGGGCGGGAACTGTGCTGCTCGACCTGGCTCCCGGAGCTGAAGCCGGTCAGCCTGCAGCTGGCCAAGGACCAGAGCCTGTCGCTCAACCCGGCCCAGATCTCGGGCTGCTGCGGCCGCCTGATGTGCTGCCTCATGTACGAGCACGAGAGCTACGTCGACGCGCGCCGCCGGTTCCCGCGCGAAGGTCGCATACTGCGAACCGCCCGCGGACCCGAACGTGTGGTCAGCGTCAACATCTTCCGCGAAACGATTACCCTGCAGAGCGACGAAGGCGAGCACCGCGTCGTCAGCGTCGACGAATTGAAAAGGGAAATGGCCTCCCGCCGCAGAAACTGAGGCGATCTCATGACGACCAAGTCCGCTCTGTCCCTGGCCGGGATCGCTCTCTGGATGGCGGCCGCCGCCTGCACCGACGCAGGTCAGGACCAGACCGCCGAACCGTCCGCAAGCGTCCAGCTCGCCGCCGTTGCCGAGGACGCCTGGCAGCGCCAGCTCGAGGTCGATTTCCGCGCCCGTGCCCGCGAAGGGCTGCCGCTCGACCGCATCCCCCTGCCCACGTTCGAGCGCGCCGAGGCCGACGCCGAGTTCAGCCGCGCCGTCCTCGACCGCCTCGCCGCGATCGACATGGACGCCCTGAACCCCGACGAAACCATCACCTGGGAGGTCCTCCAGCGCAGCGCGTCGATGACCATCGAGGGCCTGGACCACTACTGGGTGATCACCAACGTCCTCACCCCCTATTCCTCCGGGATCGGGGGCCTGCGCCAGCTCTTCGGCATGGTGCCGGTCGCCGATGCCGCGGGCCGCGAGACCTACCTGAACCTGCTCGCCCAGGTCCCGGACGCGGTCGGCTTCGTGGAGTCGCACGCCCGCGGCCAGCTGGAGCGGGGAATCGTCGTTCCACAGCCCAACATGGATGCCGTGGTCGGGGTTGTTCGTGCAAATACCGCCCCGTTTTCCAGCGGTCCCTTCGCGGTCGCGGAAGCCCGCCTCGGGGCGGAGGGCGAAGGTTGGGACACGGGTGCGGAAGCGGCCGCCTTCCTCGCCGAGGCCGAGCGCATCGTCGACGCCGAGATCAACCCCGCGCTCGAACGGCTCGCCGACTTCCTCGACGGCGACTACCGCGCCGCCGCGCCCCCCGAGGTCGGCCTGTCACGCCAGCCCGGTGGCGAAGCGGCCTACCGCTATCTGGTGCGCCGACACACGACCATGGACATCACGCCGGAAGAGATCCACGAGATCGGGCTCCGGAACGTGGTGGAACTCGAGGAGCAGATGCTCGCCATCCAGCAGCGGATCGGCTTCGATGGCTCGATCGACGACTTCAGGCGCTTCATCCCCACCAACCCGGACTACTTCCCGAAGTCCGTGGAGGAGGTCGCGCAGCGCTTCGATGAGCCGTCGCGCAGGTTCTTCGAACGCGCCGACGAGTTTTTCGCGACCAAGCCCGACGCGCCCTTCGGCGCCCGGCGCCTCGACCCCGCCCTCGAGGGCTCCCAGACCTTCGGCTACTACAACCCGCCCACCCCCACCGATCCGGTCGGCTACTACAACTTCAACGGCTCCGACCTGGACAAGCGCAGCTGGCTGACGTACGCCGGCATCTCGCTGCACGAACTCTTCCCGGGACACCACTTCCACATCACTCGCCAGTACGCCAACGAGGCGCTGCCGGACATCCGACGCAACGGCATGCACACCGCCTACACCGAGGGCTGGGGGATGTACTCGACCTTCCTCGGGATCGACTCGGGCTTCCTGGCCGATGATCCGCTCAGCGAGTACGGCGCCTACATGATGGAGATCTTCGTCGCCACGCGGCTCGTCGTCGACACGGGCATGAACCTGCTCGGCTGGACGCTCGAGGAGGGCCGCCAGTACATGCGCGACCATATCTTCGACTCCGAGACCCAGATCCGGAGCGAGTCGCTGCGCTACTCGACCGACATGCCGGGGCAGGCGCTCGGCTATCAGATGGGCAAGCGCGCCATCGTGGCGCTGCGCCGCAAGGCGGAAGCCGCCCTGGGCGACGACTTCGACCTGCGGCGCTTCCACGAAGCCGTGCTCGGACCGGGATCGCTGCCGATGACGGTGCTTGAGAGCCACATCGACCGTTTCATCGAGGAGGAGCTCGCGGCCGCGGCCTCCTGAACCCCGGACCACGCCCATGTCACTTCCTGCACGCCTTACGCGCGCGGCGCTGCTTTCGGCCGCCGCCCTCCTTCCCATCCCCCTCGCCGCGCAGTCCGGCGCCGATGTCGCGCAGGCCTACCGCCGCGCCCACGAGGCCGAGATCGTGCGAGACTTCGCCGAGCTGCTCACCTACCCCAACCGGGCCAGCGACACCGAGGACATCACGCGGAACGCGCTCTACATCCGCGACCTGTTGCGCGAAGCGGGCGCCGAGTCCGAGCTGCTCACCATCGACGGCGTGGCGCCGCTCGTGTACGGCCAACTCAACGTGCCCGGCGCGACCCGCACCCTTGGCATCTACGTCCACTACGACGGCCAGCCCGTCGACCCGCGCAACTGGACCCACCCGCCCTTCGAGCCCACCCTCTATTCGGCCTCGATGGAGGCGGGCGGCGAGCCCATCCCCATGCCCGTGCCGGGCGAGGCGGTCGACCCCGAGTGGCGCGTCTACGCCCGCTCCGCCGGCGACGACAAGGCGCCGATCTCGGCGGTCGTGACCGTGCTGCACGCCTTCCGCGAGGGCGGCGTGACGCCCACCTCCAACCTGGTCTTCTTCTTCGACGGCGAAGAGGAGGCGGGCTCGCGCAATCTCGGGCGCTACATGGAAATGCGGGCCGACAAGCTCGACGAAGTCGACATCTGGCTCTTCTGCGACGGACCAGCCCACCAGAGCGGGCGGCCGCAGCTGACCTTCGGGGTGCGCGGTGCGATGGGGATGGAGGTGACCGTCTACGGGGCCACGCGCAACCTGCACTCCGGCCACTACGGCAACTGGGCGCCCGACACGGGGAGCATCCTGGCGCACCTGCTGGCCACGATGAAGGACGCCGACGGCAACGTGGTGGTCGAGGGCTGGTACGATACCGCCGAACCGATCGGCGAGGAGGAGCAGGCGGCGCTGGAATCGATCCCGGATGTGGATCCCCTCCTTCGCGAGGAACTGGGCCTGGCGTGGACCGAGGGGCAGCCCGAAACCATCGCCGAGCGGCTCCTGCTGCCCGCGCTGAACATCCGCGGCCTGACGAGTGGAAACACCGGCGCGCTGGCCCGCAACGTGATCCCCAACACCGCGGTCGCCGCGCTCGGCATCCGTCTGGTCAAGGGCAACGATCCCGCCCATCTGCGCCAGCTCGTCGTGAACCACATCGAGCGGCAGGGCTTCCACGTCGTCTCGGAGGACCCCGACCAGGAGACGCGCCTCCGCTACCCGCGCATCGCGAAGGTGACCGGCGGCGGTGGCTACCCGGCGGCCCGCACGGAGATGGCGGACCCGTTCGTGCAGCAGGTGATCGGGGCGGCGTCGCGCGCGGCCGACCGCGCCTTCGGGCCCGGCTCGCTGGTCCTGGCGCCCGGGATGGGCGGCACGCTGCCGCTCTACCTCTTCACCGATGTCGCGGACAAGCCCGCCATCGTGGTCCCGGTGGCCAATCACGACAACAACCAGCACGCCCCGGACGAGAACCTGCGCATCGCCAACCTCTGGTACGCGATCGACCTCTACGCCGCGCTGCTCACCATGCCCCCGGGGGTATCGTGACAGCCCGCCGGGACACCGCCCACGTCGAGTTCAGGGGCGTGGCCAAGAGCTACGACGGACGCACCCTCGTCGTCGAGGACCTCGACCTGAGCATCCGCACAGGCGAATTCGTGACGCTGCTTGGCCCGTCGGGGTCCGGCAAGACCACGGTCCTCATGATGCTCGCCGGGTTCCAGGCGCCCACCGCCGGCGAGATCCTCCTCGACGGCCGGCCCATCCACGACCTGCCACCGCGCAAGCGCGGGATCGGGATGGTCTTCCAGAACTACGCGCTCTTTCCCCACATGACCGTCGGCGCCAACCTCGCGTTCCCGCTGGAGGTGAGGGGCATGGACGCCGCCGAGCGCGGCAAGCGGGTCGAACGCGCGCTCCGGCTGGTCCGCCTCGAAGGCTTCGCGGACCGCCGTCCGGGGCAGCTCTCCGGCGGCCAGCAGCAGCGCGTCGCGATCGCGCGCGCGCTGGTCTTCGAGCCCACGCTGGTGCTGATGGACGAGCCCCTCGGAGCGCTCGACCGCAGCCTGCGCGAGGAGATGCAGTACGAGATCCGGCGCATCCACCGCACTCTGGGCGTGACCGTGGTCTACGTCACGCACGACCAGCAGGAGGCGATGGTCATGTCGGACCGGATCGCGGTGCTGCGCGGCGGCATCGTGGAGCAGATCGCGGCGCCCGAGGGGCTGTACGAGGAGCCTGAGCGCGCCTTCGTCGCCCGTTTCATCGGCGAGAACAACCAGCTGCACGGCCGCGTCACGGCGATGCTGGACGGCGACGTGTGCGACGTGGAAACGGGAGGCGAGAAGATCCGCGCGCTGAAGGTAGCGTCCTGCGAGGCGGGAGACGACGTAACCCTGTCCATCCGGCCCGAGCGCGTCGCGATCAACCCGGAACCCGGCAGCTACCGGAACGAAGTGAGCGCCAGGGTGGAGGACCTGACCTTCCTGGGCGACCATCTGCGCATTCGCCTAGCCGCGTGTGGCCGCGACGATTTCATCGCCACGATCCCCAACGTCCTGGGGCACGGCGGCCTGCTCGAGGGCGACGACGTTCGCATCGGGTGGACGGTCAGCGACTGCCGCGCCCTGAACCACGAGCATCCCTGACCGGGGCGCCCCCCGGCAACGAGAGGACCACGCCATGAGACTTCCGCCGACCTCGATCGTCCCCGCGCTGCTGGCCGCCGTTTCCGTCGCCGCATGCGGTTCGGACGCACCCCGGTCGATCACCACCGTATCCTGGGGCGGCTCCTACGGTCGTGCGGTAAACGAGGGCGCCAACATCCCCTTCACCGAGGCGACCGGAATACGGATCGAAATCGAGGACTACAACGGAGGCCTCGCCCAGATCCGGGCCCAGGTCGACATCGGCGACATCCACTGGGACGTGGTCGACCTCGAGATCGCCGACGCGGTGCGCGGGTGCGACGAAGGGCTGCTGGAACCGATCGACGTCAACTCGCTGCCCGCCGGCGCCGACGGCACTCCCGCGGCCGAGGACTTCGTGGCCGAGGGCCGGACGGAGTGCGGCGTCGGCAATCTCTACTGGTCGACGGTGTACGCCTATAACGATGAGAACATCCCCGGCACCAAGCCCGCGACCATGGCCGACTTCTTCGACCTGGAGGCGTTCCCCGGCCGCCGCGGGATGCGGCGCGTCCCGCAGGTCAACCTGGAGTTCGCGCTGATCGCCGACGGCGTACCGCTCGACCAGGTGTACGCCACGCTGGACACGCCCGAGGGGCTCGACCGCGCCTTCGCCGTGCTCGAGACGATCAGGGACGAGGTGATCTGGTGGGAAGCGGGCGCCCAGCCGCCGCAGATGCTGGCCGACGGCGAAGTGATCATGTCCACCGCCTACAACGGCCGCATCTTCAACGCGCAGGTGCTCGAGAACCAGCCGTTCGTGATCGTGTGGGACGGGCAGCTGCTTGACGTTGGCCAGGTCGGGATCGTCGCAGGGACGCCCAGGCTCGCAGAGGCGCTGGAGTACGTGGCCTTCTCGACGAGCGCCGAGTCGATGGCGCGCATCGCCCGCCGGATCTCGTACTCGCCCATGCGTCGGTCGGGCATGCCGCTCGTGACCACCCACGTGGTTGCCGGGGTGGAGATGGAGCCGCACATGCCGGCGAGCCCCGCGAACTCCGCGCGTGCCCTGCGCTATGACTGGTCCTGGTGGGTGGACCACCAGGACGAGCTCAACGAGCGCTTCAGCGCCTGGCTGGCGCGTTGAAGGTCTCCGTCGCCCCCGAGCGCCGCGCGCAACTCCGTGCGCTGGGGCTCGTCGCACCCCTCCTGATCTTCATCGGGGTGACCTTCATCGCGCCGTTGGCGACGATGCTGACGCGCAGCGTCCACGATCCCGTGGTGGCCGACGCGCTGCCCGAGACGCTGGCGCTGCTCGAGGCCTGGGACGGGACGGGGACGCCGCCGGAAGCGGTGTACGCGGCGGCCGCCCGCGAACTGGAGCGCGCGACGGCGGAGCGCACGGTCGGCCAGGTGGCCGGCCGGGTGAACCGCGTGCAGGGCGGACTCCGCAGCGTGGTCACCGGCACCGCGCGGGATCTGGGCGACATCGGACAGGGCCCCTGGCGCGAGGCCATGACCGCGATCGACGAGGCCTGGGCCGACCCCGCCACCTGGCACGCGATCCGAACCACCGGGGAGCGGTTCACGGCGCGCCACTACCTGAACGCGGTCGACTTGCAGCGTCTGCCCGACGGTTCGGTGGCCTCACAGCCCGAGGAGCGGCGGATCTACCTGCGGCTGTTCTTGCGGACGCTGATGGTCAGCGGGGTCATCACCCTGCTGTGCCTCCTGCTGGGCTACCCGATCGCGCACCTGATCGCGCGCGCGCCGCCCCACCGCGCGAACCTGCTGCTCGTGCTGGTGCTGGTTCCCTTCTGGACCTCGCTGCTGGTGCGGACCACCGCCTGGATCGTGCTGCTTCAGACGCAGGGCGTCCTCAACGACATCCTGGTCGCCATGGGACTGGTGAGCGACGACGGCCGGCTGGCCATGGTCTACAACATGACCGGGACGATCGTGGCCATGACCCACGTGCTGCTCCCCTTCATGGTCCTGCCCCTCTACTCGGTGATGCGCGGTATCCCCGCTACCCACATGAACGCGGCGGCTTCGCTCGGCGCCACGCCGCTGCAGGCCTTCCTGCGGGTGTACTGGCCGCAGTCGCTGCCGGGGGTGGGCGCTGGGGCGCTGCTCGTCTTCATCCTGGCGATCGGCTACTACATCACCCCGGCGCTCGTCGGGGGCAGCGACGGCCAGCTCATCTCCAACATGATCGCGTACCACATGCAGACGTCGCTCAACTGGGGGCTGGCGGCGGCGCTGGGCGGGGTGCTGCTGGCGGGCGTACTCGTGCTCTACGCGCTGTACGACCGGCTCGTGGGCGTCGAACGGATGGGGCTGGGATGACGGCCGCCACGCGACCGGGTCCGGGCCGCATGGCCTACCTGGCATTCTGCACGCTCGTGTTCGTGTTTCTGGTGGCCCCCATTCTGGTAATCGTCCCCCTCAGCTTCAACGCGGAGCCTTACTTCACCTTCACCGAAGGGATGCTGCGCCTCGATCCCGACGCCTGGTCGCTCAGATGGTACCGCGAGATCATCGAAAACGAGGCCTGGACCGGGAGTCTGGTGAACAGCATGGTGATCGGGGTGAGCGCCACGGTCATCGCCACCGTCCTGGGGACACTCGCCGCCCTCGGGCTGGCCAATCCGGCGGTGCCGGCGCGAAGGGCGATCATGGGGATTCTGATTTCGCCCATGGTGACGCCGGTGATCATCGCGGCGGCGGGGATGTTCTTCTTCTACTCCGGTCTCGGGCTGGGACAGACGCACCTGGGGATCATACTGGCGCACGCGGCGCTGGGTGTGCCCTTCGTTGTCGTCACGGTCACTGCGACTCTGGCCGCCTACGACCCCAACCTGACGCGGGCCGCCGCGAGTCTGGGCGCGGGGCCGTGGACGACCTTCCGGCGGGTGCAGTTCCCGCTGATCGCGCCCGGCGTGATCTCCGGCGCGCTGTTCGCCTTCGCCGTCTCGTTCGACGAGGTGGTGGTGGTGCTGTTCATGGGCGGGGTCGACCAGCGCACCATTCCCCGCCAGATGTGGTCGGGGATCCGCGAGCAGATCAGCCCCGCGATCCTCGCCGTGGCGACGTTCCTGATCGCCTTTGCGGCCTTGCTGCTCCTGACGGTCGAGTGGCTGAGGAGGCGCGGCAGGGCCTGAGCCGAGGGCTTTCGGCCCCGCCGCGGTCGGAAGGTCAGTTGTTCGGTGCGCCCGCCTCGATCCAGGCACGGATCAGCGCGATTTCCTCCTCGGGCACCGGGTCGCCCTGCTCGGGCATGGTGCCGTCGACGATCATGTCCAGCAGGAAGCTGTTGGCCGGGTCTCCGGCTTCGACCACCGTACCGAATTCCGAGCCGGCAATGACCCTCTCGTATTCGAGGAGGTTGAGGCTGACCTCGGTGCGCACCTCGCCGTTTTCGTCCTCGGCGCCGTGGCATTCGCCGCACCGCTGACGGAAGATCGGAAGGATGTCGTCGGCGAAGCTGACGGTGTCCTGGAGCGCGATCGGCGTGGTTGCCGTGGGGGTGCGCGTTGCTTCGAGCGCGCCGTGAGCAGCGGGAGCGCCGCGCGTGCGGGACTCGAACGCGCCCAGGCTGAGCAATACGGCGCCCGCCACCAGAATCGCGGACGCACCCCGTGCAGTGTTCATGGTTCGTTCAATTCTCATGTGATTTCTTTCGAGGCCCTCAGCCCAGACCCTCGGCCCGCTTCATGAGACCAAGATGCGTTGCCGCCTGCGCCAGGCCGCCTTCACCTTCGCCCCAGGAGACGCGGCCGTCGCCGTCGGCGTCGGTGCCGTTGACGATGGCGTCGACCATCGCCGCGATCTCTTCGGCGAGTGCCATGGCCGCCGCCATGTCGGTCGCCGCAGCCACTTCCGCCGCCTTCCCGGCGATGCCCTCACCCCAGGTCGCGACGTTCTGGCAGGCGGTGCCGACGTGGTTGGAGTGCGTCCTCACCGCATCCGATGCGTCGTCCGACCCGCCGGCCATCCCGATGTGCTGGGCGCAGCCGTTGGCGGCCCTGACGAGCCCGTAGCCCCTGCCCGGCCCCCGCTCGGACGTGGACGGATCGATCGCGTGCAGCACGTGCACGATGTGCCGCTGGATCCCGGCCAGGTCCCCGGATCCGGCGGCGAGGCCGGCGTGCTGGGCCGCGACTTCGGCCTCGGCCTGGGCGGCCGTGAGGAGCCCGACGTTGTCCGGCGTGCCGTTGAACATGTCTCCGACGTGCCCGATATGCCGGTGCGCGGCGCTCTGCGCCGAGGCGGTCTGGGCGGCCGCGGCCACGAGGACGGCGGCGGCGAGGGCCGCAGCGGTCAGCTGTCTTGCGTTCACCATGTTGTCTTCTCCCCTGGTGTCGAGTGTGACGGTATTGTCGGTGGGTCATTCTCGCGCGAAAAAGTACGCATCTTTCCCGGGATGAACCAGATGGGGGAGGGCCGGTGCGCGGCGAAGGACGTCGCGCCTGGCCGCCTGTCGCTTCACGGGTCCGCGCGCTAGACTTGGCCTCGCCACGATACCTCCCCCCCGGCCCGGGCTCTACCCCATGTCTTCGATCAAGCCCCAGACCTCGATTCCCGCCCCGTCGACCTCCCTGGCCACTGTCATTGCGGCTGCGCTTGTCGTCGCGGGCTGCGCCGCCCCCGAGCAGTCGGGCGACTCGGGCGGCGAGGCGGATGCCGCGACCGATGCACCCGCGGCCACTGCGACTTCCGCCGCGCCCACGGACGCCTCGGCCCTGGCTGCGCTTCTCGCCGACGGCCAGGCGGTCTTCGGGACCTTCTCCGGCCCGACCACCCGCGAACAGGGCGCGCTCATGGGCCAGAACCGTGAACTCGACTTCGTGTTCTACTCGCTGGAGTCAGGTCCATTTGACATAACGACAACTGAACTTTACATGGCGGGGGTCGCTGAAGGGTCGGGGGCCGAGGCGCCGCATCCAATGATTCTACGCGTGCCGCCGATACGAAACGGCGAGGATGCGGCGCGGGCCAACGTAGCCACGGCGCTCGACGCGGGCGTCGCGGCGATCGTGTTCCCGCACGTGGAGTCGAGCGCCGACGCCGCCGTGGCCGTCTCGGCGATGGGTGCCGAGCTCTGGCCCGACAACCCGTCGGGCTCGCTGCTAAGCATCCTGATCATCGAGGACCGTAGCGGGGTCGGGCGCGCCGACGAGATCGTCGCCACCCCGGGCGTGAGCGTCGTGTTCGCCGGCCCGGGCGACCTGCGCCGCTCCTACGAGGGTGATATGGAAGCGGTGGAGGCCGCGATCCAGACTGTGCTGGCCGCGTGCCAGGCCCACGGGGTGCCGTGCGGCATCACCGCCGGCGTCGACGACATCGCCGAGCGGATCGGTCAGGGCTTCCGCGTGTTCATCGTGAACGACGCGGCCGCCGTGAGCGCGGGGAGGGCGGCGGCGGGGCGGTAGGAATCGCGCCCGCCGGAGAGTCGGGCGGCTATCCGGAAAGCGGGATGCGAATTGACCCGACGAGCGAGACGGTGCGGTTGCGGCCGGAAGGTACGTCGTGGCCGGCGAAGATATCGCTCAGGCCCTCGGTCACCAGCAGCGTGAGGCCGACGAGACCGGCGTCGTAGCCCGCCCCGACGGTGACCCCCAGATCGTCGTTCGTTGCGATATTCATCTCGTCGCAGGTCCGATCGGTCGACAGGTCGATCCCTTCGGCCGAAACGTCGAAGGCCACATTGCATCGCAGGTCGCGCCCCACGGTCCCGCCGCCCAGGAGGTGGAAGTCGCCGCCGATCTCGAGCAGGCCACGCAGCACGGCGTAGTCCACCTCGATGTTCAGCTGCCCGGTCGCGCCGTTCTCGTTGATCTCCGACCCCGCGCCCTTCTGGATGTAGCCGGCTTCCACGCGCAGTCCGATCGCGTCGACCACCCGCAGGGACAACCCCGCCGCGGCATTCAGTCCGACGCGGCTCTCGGTGGCTTCCTCGTCCGTTGCAAAGGCCATGGTGGCGCCGGCCCCGAGGATCAGGTCGGTGGTTCTTCCCTGCGCCTGGATGCTGCCGACGGAGACCACGAGCAGAAGTGCGCAGAAAAGGGGTGCCAGGGGCGGTCTCATGGGTGAAACGTAGCGGCGGTATCGGGGGGTGTTCAAGCTGGTGGGAACTCCGGAGGGCGGCAGCGGGGGCGGCAGGCCGACCGCATGGGCCCGCAGAAACCACCAGGGACAAAACCATGCTCGGATGGGACACCTTGCGCCCACTCGCCAATGCGCCCCCATAATCCCACATCACGACCCGCACCCCCCAAGACCCAGGACCCGAGTGAGATGACCCGACGCATGCCCCGAATCTTCGCCGCTACCGCCTGCGCGCTCGCCCTGTTCCTTTCGGGCCCGACGCTCGCCTCGACCCCTGCAGCCGCGCAGACCCCCGCCACCGCCCCGATCCCCACCCCCAAGGAGTTCTTCGGCCACCAGATGGGCGCGGACCGCAAGCTGGCGCGCTGGGACAAGCTGGTCGAGTACTACGAACTGATCGATGCCGCCAGCGACCGCGTCCAGGTCGTGCACATGGGTCCGTCGACGCTGGGCGAGCCGTTCCTCTCGATCTACGTCTCGTCGCCCGAAAACCTGGCCCGCCTCGACGACTACAAGCGCATGAACGCGGTACTGCAGGACCCGCGCGGGCACAGCCAGGCCGAGATCGACGACGCGGTCGCGAACGGCAAGGTCGTGTTCGTGCAGTCGTACGCGCTCCACTCCACCGAGGTCGCGTGCAGCCAGTCGCCCGCCGAAATCATGTACCTCTTCGCCACCCGCGACGACGCCGGAATCCACGAAATCCTCGACAACACCATCTCGATCCTCATCCCCGCGTTCAACCCCGACGGCGTCGGCATCGTCAACGAGTGGTACGACCGCTGGGTCGGCACCGAGTACGAAGGTGCGAGCCCGCCCGAGCTCTACCATCACTACATCGGCCACGACAACAACCGCGACGCCTTCATGCAGAACACGGTCGAGTCGCGCTACGGGGCCGAGATCCTGTTCCGGGAGTGGATCCCGCAGGCATTCATAGACCATCACCAGATGGGCTCGTACACGGCCCGCATCTACCTGCCCCCGTACGCCGAGCCGATCCGTCCCGGCGGCGACCCGCTGGTCTGGCGCGAGATGTCGTGGTACGGCGCGCACATGGCCTACCGCATGGAGGAAGCCGGCTTCCAGGGCACGGTCAACGCCGCGATCTACTCCGGCTGGGGGCATTTCGGCTTCCACTGGATCACGCCGTTCCACAACATCGCGGGCATGCTCACAGAGTCGGCCAGCGCCCGCCTCGCAACACCGCTCTATGTGCATCCGGACCAGTTGCAGGGATCCCGCCAGCTCCCCGAATACGAGGCCCAGACGACCTTCCCGAACCCGTGGCCCGGCGGCTGGTGGCGCGTGCGCGACATCGTGGAGCGGCAGATCGTGGCGACCTTTTCACCGCTCGAGATCGCCGCCAGGAATCGGGAGACCGTCCTGCGCAACGCGTACAACAAGTCGAGCCGCCAGATCCAGCGCGGGATGGAGGGCGACGTCAAGGCGTACGTGATCCCCGCGGCCCAGCACGATCCCCTCACCATGGCGAAGATGGTCGACAAGCTGCTGCTGCAGGGCATCACCGTCGAGCGCGCGCCCGCCGACTTCACCCACGAGGGCCGCGCCTACGGCGAGGGCAGCTACGTGGTGTCGCTCGCCCAGCCGAAGCGCGGCGTCATCCGCTGGCTGCTGGGCCAGACCTACTACCCCGACAACAGCTACACCCGCAACCGCGACGGCGACCCAATCCGTCCCTACGACATGTCGGCCGATGTGATCGCCGAGTTCATGGGGGTGAGGGTCGATCCCGTCGGCACGGCGATCGAGGGACCCCTGACGGTGGTATCCGGCCCCGTCGAGCCTGCGGGGATGGTCGCCTCGTCCGCCCCGCATGGATACCGGATCGACGGCACCCTCAACGACGCCTTCAAGGCGGTCAACCACCTCTTCACGGCTGGCGCATCGGTACGTCGCGTCACCGAGGACGGCTCGGGGGCGAAGCGCGGCGACTTCGTGGTCGAAGCGGGCACGTCCGCCGACGCCTTCGCCGACATCGCCGCGGCCACCGGCGTCGACTTCGCCGCGCTCGACGGCGACGCGTCCGGCATCAGCCACCCGCTCACCCGGCAGCGCATCGGCATTTACCAGCGCTACTACAACGGCAACATGGACGAAGGGTGGACGCGCTGGCTGCTGGAAGACTTCGACTTCGAGTACACGAGCCTCTTCGACCCGGACATCCTGGCGGGCGACCTGCACGAGCGCTGGGACGTGATCATCCTTCCCAACGACTCGAAGCAGATGATGCTCGGGCCGACCGGGAGCCCGGCCGGCGGGCGCGGCCCCGACCCCGCCGGCACGCCGCCCGAATACCGCAGCGGCTTCGGCGAGGAGGGCGTCGCCGCACTGGACGCCTTCGTGCGCAACGGCGGCACGCTCGTCACCTTCGCCCAGGCGGGCGAGCTGGTCCTCGACGAGTTCGACGTGCCCGTGCGCAACGCCGTCGCGGGCATGTGGGGCAACGAGTTCTGGGCGCCCGGATCGACGCTGAAGGTGACGGTGGACACGTCGAGCCCCTTCGGCTACGGCATGCCCGGCGACGCTTTGGCGACCTATCTGGCCGGCGGCCAGGTCTACGAGACGCAGCCTGGGGCGCGCAGTGCCGACGTGCGGCGCGTCGTCACCTACATCGATCGCGACATCCTGCAGAGCGGCTGGCTCCTGGGCGAGGAGGCGATCGCCAAAAAGGCGGCTATGGTGTCGGTCGACCACGGCGAGGGCACGATCGTCATGATCGGCTTCCGCGCCCAGCACCGCGCCCAGACGCACGGCACCTTCAAGCTGCTGTTCAACGCTCTTGTGGCGCGGGGAGGTGAGCGGCCCCGGGCGTAGCCAAACGCGAACCGGCCGGTCCGGCGGCTACGCCCCGAGCATCTCCCGCAGCCGCTTCAGCGCCTCGGCCGAATTCGCCGCCATCACCGATCCGGCGGACGGGCCGATCGGTCCGCCCTCGACGCGCTCGACCGCGCCGCCGGCCTCGGTGACGAGCAGCACGCCGGCGCCGAAGTCCCATGGCGCCAGGCGGGCCTCCCAGAAGCCGTCGAGGATGCCGTTGGCGACGTAGGCGAGGTCGATCGCGGCAGCCCCCGTGCGGCGCACGCCCGATGTGTGGCGCAGCGCGCGCTCCAGCTGGCGCAGGTAGGGATCCATCACGTCGTGCGCCTTGAAGGGGAAGCCGGTGCCGAGCAGGAAGGCGCGCAGGTCGGCGGTGCGGCTGACGGAGACGGGTTGGCCGTTCTCGCCGGCGCCCCGGCCGCGGGCGGCGGTCCACACCTTGCCCAGCGCTCCGGCGTCGACGGCGGCGGCGAGGGGGCCGCGGGAGTCCCACACGGCCACCGATGCCGCGTGATAGGGATGGCCATGCATGTAGTTGGTGGTGCCGTCGAGGGGGTCGACGAGCCAGATGTATCCCGTGCCGGGTGCTCCGGCCTGCTCGCCGCCCTCCTCTTCGGCCATGATCGCGTGGTGGGGGTGCCGTGCGCGGATCACGGCCAGGGCGGCGTGCTGGGCGGCCATGTCGACGTCGGTGACGAAGTCGCTGTGCATGGTCTTGGCGCCAGCGCGGCGGTGGCCGCCCTCGCGAGCCGCGTCGCCGTGGATGCGGGCGGCGGCGCGGGCGGCTTCGGTGGCCGTGGCGAGGAGCCGCTCGACGGAGTCGGCGTGGTCGCCACCGGTCGGGGTGGTCGCCGCTGGCGTCACGGCGGCGCTTCCTGCAGGCTCGTGTTCGCTCATAACATGGAGTCCGTTGCGGGGAGTCGGCCGCGCCCGGGTCGTCGCCCTGACAACCCCGACAAAAGGGTCGAACTGAGGCG
>VXMI01000021.1 GCA_009841165.1 Gemmatimonadota bacterium
ACCGGGAACACCGCTGTTAGAGGTGCCCGGGCTGCCGATACCCGAAGAAAATCATTGACACGGCGCAATTGCAACCGTACTGTTAACGGCTGTACATACCACGCGCTTCCGCCGGACGGGCCGTCCGGTCCGTAACGGAGAATCGAGAAAGAAAGATGGCCAGGAAAAGTCGGCGTGGGAAGAGAAGGGTGAATCTGCTCACGGGGTTCGACGCGAGTCTGGATGAACAGACCGCGCTGGACCAGTATCTCCGCGATGTGAGCCGCCACGAACTGATCACGCCTGATATGGAGAAGGTCCTGGGCGCGCGCGCCCAGAAGGGCGACGAAGAGGCGATCCAGGCACTCGCCAAGGCGAACCTGCGCTTTGTGATCAGCGTCGCGAAAAAGTACCAGAACCGGGGTGTCTCCCTGACGGATTTGATCCAGGAGGGCAACGTCGGACTGGTCACGGCTGCTCGCAAGTTCGATCCGGAGCAGGGCGTCAAGTTCATTTCGTACGCTGTTTGGTGGATCCGTCAGGCCATTCTGGCCTCGCTCGCCAACCACGGCCGTCCGGTCCGCGTACCGTTGAACCGGGCGTCGGATCTGGCACGGATCTTCCGTGAGAAGGAGCGGCTGAAGCAGGAGCTGGGGCGGGATCCGACCAGCGAGGAACTGGGCGAAGCCACCTTCCTGACGCCTCAACTCGTCGAGTCGCTGCAGACGCTGAACGCCGCGGAAATCCGTCTCGATGCGCCGATCGGCGACAGCGAGGACTCGCAGTTGGTGGAGCGCTTCATCACCGAGGAGGCTGCCGAGCCCGAGCTGGAGGTCGAGAACCGGCTGCTCACCGAGGCCGTCACCAACGCGCTCGGCACGCTCGATCCGCGCGACGCGCGCGTGCTCAGGCTCTACTTCGGGCTCGAAGGTGAGAGGGAGCACACTCTCGAGGAGATCGGGAACCTCCTCGGCGTGACGCGGGAGCGCATCCGTCAGCTCAGGGACCGGGCGCTCAAGCGCCTTCGGGAAGGCGAAAAGGGCAAGGCCCTCAAGTCCTTCGCCGCCTAGCGGCAGGCTGCCGGCACGTGAGGAATCCGTCAGCGGGCCGCTAGGCACCGCTGGCCAGTCCCGCCCGTTGTGAGCGACCGCCTGGTTCGGGGTCAGGTCGTCGAAACGGTGGGCGGCGTTTACCGGGTCCAGACCGATGCCGGGACGGTTGAAGCCTCGTTGAGGGGGCGCATCAAGCACGTCGGAAAGCGCGACCGGATTGTGATCGGCGACTACGTCGAAGTTGGGAACGCATCTGGAGAGGCTCCGGTGATCGAAGCGGCGCTGCCTCGGCGCACCAGGCTGTCGAGACGATCATCCACAAGCCGTTTCGCCAAGGTGCTGGCAGCCAACCTGGACCGGTTGCTGATGGTGGCATCGGTTGCCGATCCGCCGCCCTCGCGCAGCGTGATCGACCGGATGCTGGTGATGGGCGAAGCCGGGGGGATGGAGTGCGGGATCGTGCTTAACAAGGTCGAACTGCCGGGGGGGCGCGCCCTGGCCGATGCGCTGGGGGCAGCCTACAGGAAGGCGGGCTACCAGGTGGTCGGTACGTCGGTCGTGACGGGCGACGGGATCGACGCCTTCCGTGTTCTCATTCACTCGGGTTCCTCGGTGCTGGCAGGCCCGTCAGGTGTGGGGAAGTCCTCGTTGCTCAATGCTGTCGAGCCGGGGCTGGCCCTCCGCACGCAGGCGGTCGGAAGGCGATCCAGGGCCGGCAGGCACACTACGGTGTCGAGCCGCCTCATCACACTCGCCGGGGGCGGCCGGGTGGCCGACACGCCCGGCTTTTCGGACGCAGGGCCAGGGGACGTCTCGGCACGGGACCTGGGCCGATGCTTCGCGGATTTCCGTCCCTATCTGGGCCAGTGCCACTTCAACGACTGCGTGCACATCCGTGAACCCGCCTGTGCCGTGCTGGCGGCGGTAGAGGAAGGACACATCGGGCGCGAACGTCACAAGAGCTATCAGACGATTCTTGCGGAGCTTTAGCGGAGCGATAGAATCCTGCATGAACCGCGACACCAGGCTCGAACCCGCGCGCTTTCGCCGGATAATGAGGAACTATCCCACCGGCGTCACGGTCGTCACGGCGTTGCACCGCGACGGAACGCCCTTCGGACTCACCGCGAACTCGGTCGCCTCGGTATCCCTCGACCCCCCGCTCGTGCTCGTATGCGTCTCGGAGAGGTCTTCTTCCCTGGGAGCGATCCTGTCGAGCGGCGCGTTTGCCGTCAACGTTCTCGGGGCGGGGGCCGCGTCGACTGCGAAGCGCTTCGCAGAGATTGACACCGACCGGCGTTTCGAGAACATCCGGTACACCGTGGAGGACGGGGGCAGCCCGATCCTGGAGGACGTCGTCGCGTGGATGGCCTGCAGCCTCTACCGGACCTTCGAGGCCGGTGATCACATGATTCTGGTCGGACGCGTGCACGAGGCCGACGCATCCGGAGGCGATCCACTCCTCTTCTTCCGGGGCCGCTACGAATCGCTCGACTCATGACCCGGGCCCGCCGCCTCGTCTGGATTCCGTCGTTTCTGGCCGGTACGGCGCTGGCGGCCGCGCTGGCGACCGGCGCGGGGATCCTTCTTTACAACTCCCGTGGTCTGACGCGCGCGGGCGGGGTGCTCCTCACGGTGAGCGCCGTGTCCCTGGTGGCCGGAATCCTGATGGGCAGCGCCGCGAGCAGCGCGGCCTCCGACAGAACCGTTACCTCGGCCGCGCGGGGGTGGATGGGATTCCTGGTGGCGCTGGTCCTGGGCACCGGTTTCGTTGGGCTGTGGGAAACCATGAACGGTTTCGGGGCCACTCCCGTCGCGCAGGGCGTGGGGCTGGCGCTGACCTCGGCCTTGCCGGCCTACTTCGCGGGTGGCGTATGGGGCCGGATGAACGGCTTCGCGGTTTCGCTCGGAACCGGCGAGCAACTCCAGGTGTTCGCGGGTGGCGCGATGGGCCTGGCCGCCGGGGGCACATTGATGCTGGCCCTGCTCGGGGAGCCGGTACTCGCCGTGACGGTGTTTCTCGGCGGCGCTGTACTGGCATCAGCGGGCGCTCGGTGCCAGGGATGGATCTTCGACCGAGTGCCGCGGCGCAATCTGACGCTCGACACGCCGGAACGTCCGGAGTTGCGGTTCGAGAGCTGGCTGACCGCGATCCCCGAGCGTTCCGTGCGCGTTCTGTGGGACGGCGGCACCGACCGTGCCATCGAGCCGGCGCCGACCGGCGATTGGCGAGTCGGGGTGGCGGGCACTCTGGACGGCGCCAACGGAGTCCTGTTCATCGGTGCCGGCAGCTGGTTCCCTGTCGACGGCGACCGACCCTGGAAGCTCTTCGAAGCCGACGGCGACGTACGCGGACTCGCCGCCCGGGGGTTCGGCTGGGAAGAGGCGAAGCTGGCCCGATCCCCGGTTCCGGAGCTCTCAGGGTGGACGGTGGTCGCCGAGCGCGAGGCGTTGTCGGCCGTGAGAATCAAGTCGCTCCACGAGGCCGGAGTCGAGAGGATCTGGGTGGGCGGTCGCCGGGGCAGAGTCCCTGGACACCTGCTCGAGGACGCCCGGGAGGTCGCTTTCGGGTTTCGCCGCTATCTCGGATCGGGACCGGGCATCGACGGACCTCCGCGGCTGGCGGCCAGATGCGACGAGTTGTGGTGCTTCGATCGTTCCCAGGCGCCCCCCGAAGCGGTCGGCGGGATGACAACGGTTTCGCCGGAGGTGCCCTCGGGGCGCGACGAAGGGCGATGAGGGTCGCTCACCTCTCCGATCTTCACCTCGGGTACGGTGGGGCCGGACGGGGACAGGGGCGGGCCAACGACGTGTTGCGAGTGTTCCAGGCTGCGCTTCGCCGGATCGCCGAGCTTGAACCGAGCCTGGTGGTGATGGCGGGCGATGTCTTCGATCACCCCGATGTGACCGCATCGCCGATCGCCGTCTTCTCCCGGGAAGTGCGGAAGCTGCGCGCGGATCTGCCAGGCGTGGTGGTGGCAATCGTGGCCGGCGCCCGGGATACGCCCCTGGATCCGGAGCGGCACGGACCTCTCTCGGTGGTGGGTGCACTGGAGGACGTGGAGGTGGCCGTCGCGTCGGTTCGGCGCCTGAAGGTCGCAAAGGGGAAGGTCGCGGTCACGCTGGTCCCGCACGGAGCGGTGGCCGCACCCCGCCCGCCGCGTCTGCGGCCCGACCCCCGCGCCAGGTGGAACGTCCTGGTGATCCATGCGGCGCTGGCCAGCGGGACCGCCCGTGCCCTTCCGGTCAGGCTCCGTGACTGGGACTACGTCGCGCTCGGTTCGAAACATGTCCGCACCCAGGTCTCCGAAACAGCGCACTATTCGGGTTCGCTGGAGAGGATCGGGCCGGATCCCTGGGGTGAAGCCGCGGTGGACAAGGGTTTTCTGACCGTGGAACTGGGATCCGGCCTGGTGGAATTCTCGCCGGTCGAGGCCCGTGCCGCCGTCAGCCTGGCTCCGGTCGACGCCGCGGGCGGCGGGATGGCCGCCGTGGCGCGTCGACTTGGTGAGGCGTTGGCGGGAGTTCCGGGCGGGATCGACGGAAAGCTCGTGCGTATTCCCGTCAGGGGTCTCTCCGCTCGAGAGCTGGCAGCACTGGACAGGAACGCTCTGGTGCGGATCCGGCGACGCGTCGCGCAACTCCGCATCGATGCGCTGCCCGACGGAGTGTCCCGGACGTGAGACTCCAAACCCTCATGGGGAACACACGGAGGTCCGGCATCGACCTTCGCGACGAGCGGGGATTGATCGCCCTTGTCGCCGCGGACGAAGCCGACTGGCGTGAATACATGGATGTCCTTCACGACGCCTTCGGCCGCGCGGGCGACTTTCCCGGGCCCGGTCCCGCCGTGTCCGGCCCGAAAGGCCCCGTGAGGATCGGTACGCCGGGCTTCGAGGCGCTGCTGGCGCCCTTGCTCGCTGCACACGGCATTCGGCGGGAGGAGTACGCCGCGCTGTGGTTCGGCGCCGGCGCCGTCAGGGTGTGGCTGTCGGCCGCGGGATCGCTCGAGCAGCAGCGGCGGCGAACGCGCAGCCAAAGCGGCACGGGAGGGGAACCAGGGCGCGTGGCGGCGGCCGACGGGAGCCGGGGGGAGGAGGACCTCCGCGAACTCGAGAAGAGAGCCGCCGCGGCCCAGGCTGCGGCCGAAGCCGGTATCCTCGCGTGGGTCCGGGAGAAGCAGGACGCCGAGACGCGGCTATCGCTCTATCGGGATCGCGAAAGGGAGCTGCGGGAGCGTGTGCGCCAGATCGAGAAGGATGGCGAGGACGCTGCCTGTTCGGGTTGTGGCCGACCGCTCGGTGAGCACGCCGACGCGGTCTGCACCGTGCGACGAGAGGAATGGGAGGTGGTCGTGCAGGACGGGCGGTGGTGGCGCCGCCGGCGCGACCAGCTGCAGTCCAGGCCGCGCCGGGCCAGACAGCTGGAGCGACGGGCCGCGGCGTTGCGGGCCGAGGTTGCCGCCATGTCGGCCACGGTCGTGCCGGAAGACGCCGGGACGGTAACCGAGGTGGCGGCCGCAGCGCGGCGCAGCGTGGGGCGCGCAATCCACCGCAAGGCCGTGGCCCTGACGGGAGGCCGCATCGCGGGAGCGTTCCCGGGCCTTTTCAGGGACTGGATGGAAGGAGCGCGCGGCGGTGCGGGCGGAGAAGAGATCGCGGTCCTCGAGCTGGCGACCCGAATTGCCATGGTGGAACTGGCGCTCGAGTGCGGCACCGCGCTGGGATCGGCGGTCTTTTCAACCGGCCTCGAACAGCTCAACAGTGAGGACATCCCACGGGTGCTGGTGGAGCTGGCCGATCTGGCCAGGCGGGTTCCGCTGCTCGTGGTGAAGGTCACCCCGCAGGTTGCCGCCGCCGCCCCCGAGTGCTTCGATCTTCTCCTGCGGCTCGAGCATTCCCCCACGGGACGGCGGGTCCGGCGGCAAGAGTCGGGGCTGGGGCTTATCCGGCTACGCTAGCGACTGACGCTAGCGGTCCCCGGACGGCTCCGGGTCGCTCTGGTCCGGAGTGGAGGACCCAAGCCTGGTCCAGGCGTTCCAGCGAGCGCCGAACGCGGTCTGGTCCGCTGGGTCACCCCGGCTCTCGGCGTCGGTGAACAGGGCATAGTAGACCCAGGCGTAGTAGTTCGGGATCCCGATGGTGGAAAAGTCCGGCCAGTATTCCCATTCGTCCGGGATCCCCGTGTTGTGCACGAACACTTCGCTGGTGAGGAGCGTGGTTCGCTCGATGTCCACCCACGGTCCCACCACACCCGTCAGGGGGGACACGTCGGTGTTGCGCCTGACGCCCTGGTTCAGGAGCTCCGCCGGATCACCGGGGTGCAGGCGAAAGGCGAGGCCCTGGCGAATCACGTGCGGCCTGAGCCCGAAGGCGGAGGCGGCGGACCCGCTGGAAGCGAAGTACACGGGACGGTCGCCCAGCGAGTTCTGGATGGCTGCCAGCGAAAACTGGTGCCACGGGAACATGTTCTGTCCGCCCCTCCAGACGGCCCGGATCGGACCCAGCGAGAATTCGGTGGTTTCCTCCACCGGGACCAGGCTCCTCACCACCTGGTCGATGGTGGCGTCGTCGAGGTCTTCCCGGAACATGGACCTGGTGGGCGGGCGGATCTCGTAGTCCAGGACGATCGGCACCTTACCGGCCGCCTCGGCCTCGGCGGGGTCATGCGTGTACATGGCGTCCGTGTTTTGCGCCGTGTAGGGACGCTGGCACGTGATGCGCGTGGGGTCGGCGTCCGGATCCTGACCGGGTGCGCATGGGCGGGTCAGCTGCCGCAACTGCCTGACGTACCAGTCGGTGTTCAGGTAGGAGGTAACGGCAACGGTGACGTCGCGGCGTATGCCCTCGACCTCCTGGAGATACCAGAGCGGGAAGGTGTCGTTGTCACCGTTCGTGAAGAGCAGTCCGTAGGGCTCGACGCTCATGAGCAGGTTGTAGGCCCAGTCCCTGGCCGAGTAGTCCCGCGCACGGCTGGCCCAGGAGAAGTTGAGGACCAGGGGAATGAACGCCAGACCCAGAACCGGAGCGCAGTACAGGAGCGGCAGACCCGATCTTCGGGACACCTTCCGCCACAGGCTCGCGATCCCGAGTCCCGCCATCAGTCCCCATACCGAGAATCCGACGATGAAGAAGTAGTCCCGCTCGCGGACCTCGCGATCCGCGGCGTCGAACGAGAACCCGTACCTGAAGTTCAGGTAGTAGACGAGGCCGGCGGACAGGACCACGAAGAGCGAGACCATGTAGGCCCAGCTGTACCTGTCACGCCGATAGTGTTCGATGAATCCGAGCACCCCCAGCCCGATGAAGAGCAGGGTCAGCGGGATCCTGGACCTCCCGAAAAGCACGTCCGTGGGCGACAGGCCCCGCGCCCATTGCCAGTCGAAGTACTGGAGCCAGTTGCGTGACTGTTCCACGAGGGGTGCCTGGCGGGGTAGGAGGGGAGGCTTGTCGTACTGGTCGCGTCTGAGCGCCGCGGAGAGCTTCTCGCAACCGGCGTTTCCGTAGGTGACGATGCTTCCCAGGGCGGCCCCGAAGCTCTCGCAGGTGGGGTGCGCCTCGTTGATGATCGGATCCAGGCCGGAGCGGACCGGCAGCACGAGATGGATGCTCAGGCCCAGCACGACCGCGGGGACACCGAAGAGGTAGAGCCTCGGGTTGAGGAGCGTCCGTGGATGAACCAGCAGGACGAAGATGAAGAGCGCCGGCGCCGCCAGGAACGCCATGAGGTGGTTCCCGACCGAGAGCGCCAGGATGAACACCATGAGGAGCAGGATGTTGTCGTCCTTGCCGCGCCCGAGGCGCTCCCGCCAGCGGAAGGCCAGCCACGACAGCAGCGCGATGGTGAAGAGCGAGACGGTGTAGACCTTCTCGTTGACGGTCGCCTGGTTCCACACCGTGAAGGCCGTCGCGCTGACCAGCGTTGCGGCCGCGGCGCCGATCAGGCGGAAGCGCCCGTTGGTAGAGAAATGGCCCAGGATGTGATGGATGACGAGGAACCAGAGCCCGTGCGCCATCGCCGTCATGAACGCCGAGAAGAGGTTGATCCGGACGGCCGTGGAAAGGCCGAAGACCCCCAGGATGATCTCCCAGGTGCGTGCGAGAACGACGAAAAGCGGGTTCCCCGGAGGATGGGGGATGCCCATGATGTGGGCCGTCGCGATGTACTCGCTCGTGTCCCAGAAGGCAGTGGTGGGACCGAGCGTCACAGCGTAGAGCAGCCCCACGGCGAGCGCCACACCCCCTGCCCACAGATACGGGGGGCGCGCACCGGACTGTGCCGGGTTGTCGATCGGTCGCTTAGCTTTCAGGTCCATGTCGCCCGTGAATATACACGCCTGCACGGTGCGCGTCCCCCTCCGCCGAACCACGGCCGATCCCAATTGGAATTCAAACCATCGCTCGAGTCGTTTCTCGACAGCGCTGAACCGGGTGTTCGCGTTCCGGTCTGGTGCGAGCTGCTCTTCGACTCCGATACCGCCGTGACCGCCTATCACAAGCTCAGAGATGGACCTTTCGGGTTCCTCCTGGAGTCGGTGGTGGGCGGCGAGCAGTGGGCGCGCTACAGCTTCCTGGGAAGCCGCCCGCGGGCGGTCTGGAAGCTCCGGGGGGGGGAGCTCTCCGTCTGGAACTCCGGTCGAGGCTGGCGGTCGGTTGAAACGACGGATCCTCTCGGGGATCTATTGGCGCGGCTACGAAGCTCGGATCCCCGGCCCGACCCGGACCTCCCCCGCTTCTGGGGCGGCGCGGTCGGCTACCTGGGGTATGACGTGGTGCGCCGCATGGAACGCCTGGGAACATCCCCACCCGACGACCAGGGGCTCCCGACGGCGATGTTCATGTTCTCCGATGTCGTCGTGGCGGTCGACAACCTGTACGGCAGGGCGAAGGCCATCACCACGGTGGAGACCGGCGATGCCTCGTCGCGCGCCGACCTGACGGAGCTGTATCGGGACGCCGTGCACAGACTCCGCGAGACCGTCGAGCGCCTCCACGCCCGTGACGCTCCCGAGCCGCTGGAACTCGCGCCACCGCGAACCGCGGAGATCGCGTACACGAGCAATTTCGAGCGGGGCGCCTTCGTTTCGGGTGTTCGCCGAATCAAGGACTACATCGCCGCGGGCGACGCCTTTCAGGTGGTCCTGAGCCAGCGACTTGCGACCCGCTACGAACTGCATCCGTTTCAGCTCTACCGCGCCATCCGCACGATCAATCCTTCACCCTACCTCTTCAATCTGGATCTTGACGACTTCCATATCGTGGGGTCGTCGCCCGAGGTGCTGGTACGGCTCGAGGACGGCGTGGTGACGGTGCGCCCGATCGCCGGGACGAGAAAACGGGGAAGCGGTCCGGCCGAGGACCGGAGGCTGGCCAGGGAGCTGGCCACCGATGAGAAGGAGCTGGCCGAGCACCGCATGCTGGTCGATCTCGGCAGGAACGACGTGGGCAGGGTCTCACGGTACGGCACGGTGACGGTGCCCGAACTCATGAAGGTCGAGCTCTATTCCCACGTCATGCACCTCTGCAGCCAGGTCGAGGGCGGAGTGCGCGATGGTCTGTCCGCGCTGGACGTGCTCGAAGCATGTTTCCCGGCGGGGACCGTTTCGGGTGCCCCCAAGGTACGTGCCATGGAGATCATCGACGAGCTGGAACCGACGGCCCGGGGACCGTATGCGGGCGCGGTGGGACACCTCGGTTGGGGCGGCGCGCAGATGGATACCGCCATCGCCATCCGCACGATGATCGTGCGGGACGGCTGCGCCCATGTGCAGGCGGGGGCGGGGATCGTGGCCGACTCGGACCCGGAGGAGGAGTACGAGGAGACACTCAACAAGGCCCGGGCACTGCTGCGGGCGGCGGCGATGGTGACCCGGCCCTGGCAAGCCGTGGAATAAGTCCCCGCTGGCGTCAGGAGGCGGCCAGCTCGTCGTAGAGATGGATGAGCGTGTCGATACCGCGGTCGAAGCAGTCGGTGGCAAACCACTCGTTCGGCGCGTGCATGTTCGCTCCGGGGAGCGCGAAGCCGATGAGAAGGGTGTTCGCGCCCAGCATCTCTTCGAGTTCGACCACGATCGGGATGCTGCCGCCTTCACCGGTGAGCACCGGACGTGTCCCGAACGAACGTTCGAGCGCCCGGGAAGCGGCCTCGAAGACGGGGCCGTCCAGGCTGGCGCGCCACGGCCGGCCGCCGTGCAGTTCGATCACCGTGAGTTCCACACCCGCGGGCGCCACCCGGGCAAGGTGCCGTTCGAGCAGCTCCCTGACCCGCTCCGGCGTCTGTCCCGGCACGAGGCGGAAGCTGACCTTTGCCATGGCCTTTGCCGGCAGGACCGTCTTGGCGCCCTCGCCCGTGTAGCCGGAAAGCAGGCCGTTGACGTCGCAGGTGGGGCGCGTCCACATGCGTTCGAGCGCCGAGTAGTCCCTTTCGCCTCCTGACGGCGTGACACCCACCTCGCGCGCATACTCGTCCGGGTCGAACGGGAGTGCGCGGATTCCCTCGAGGGTTTCGCGGGACGGCTCGATGATGTCGTCGTAGAAGCCCGGGATCGTGATCCTGCCGTTGTTGTCGTGAAGGTCGCCGATCACTCTCGCCAGCGTGTTCGCGGGGTTGAGGATCGCGCCCCCGTAGGCGCCCGAATGCAGGTCGGATGAGGGGCCGGTGGCGTGGATTTCGAAGTAGGCGAGCCCCCGCAGCGAGAAAAGAAGCGACGGAAGGCCGGGGGCGAACATGGCGGAGTCGGAGATGACGACCGTGTCGGCGGCAAGTCTGTCGCGGTGCTCCCTCACGAACGGAACGAGGTTGGGCGAACCGACCTCCTCCTCGCCTTCCGCCAGGACCACGATGTTGACGGGGAGACGGCCGCGGGTCGTCAGGTGCGCCTCCAGGGCCTTGATGTGCAGGAAAAGCTGTCCCTTGTCGTCCGCCGAACCCCGGGCGTAGATGCGGCCGTCGCGGATGGCGGGCTCGAAGGGCGGCGAATCCCAGAGCTCCAGCGGCTCCGGTGGCTGCACGTCGTAGTGACCGTAGATCAGGATGGTGGGGGCGTCACGGCCGGCTCCCCTCCACTCGCCGAGCACCACCGGGTGTCCGGGGGTGTAGAAGACCTCGGCTGTCAGGCCGGCTCCCGTCAACTGGCCGCGCACCCAGTCGGCCGCCCGTCGGGTGTCCCGATTGTGTTCGGATTTGGCGGATACCGAAGGGATGCGCAGGAACTCGTCGAGCTCCCGGTAGAATCGGCCGCGCTGCTCGGCGGCGAACGCCAGGGGATCGCTCATGTCCGGGAACCCGCGTGTGCTCGATGGCTCAAGTGAGGCCCTTGATCCCCCATCGATAGACCCACGTGAGCAGCACAGCGAGGGCGAACGCCCCTGCCATACCACCGGGGCTGAGGGCAACCGGGTCGTCGAACTCCAGAATCCCGACGCCGAGCATGCCGCCGATGACTGCGGCAAATGCGCCGAGGACGAAGAGCAGGCGTGAATGCCCGGGAGTCGTGTCGGGCCGCTTCACGACCACTTTCATGGCGAGGCCGATCACCCCGCCCATCACAATCCAGACTGCTACACCGATCCAGTTTTCCATGGCCCCAATCTACCGTCTTCCCATGCGCCGCTTCAACTCCTCCAGCCTGGCATCGATCGCTTCCTCCCGCCGTGTCCGCCCCAGCTCTTCGTCGAACTCGCGGCCATCGTCGAATGGGGCGTCCTCGCTGCCGGTTCGCGAGCCTTTCCCATCGATCTTCTCCGCCATGCGGTCCAGCTCCCCGAAGAGGTCGTCCGCGGCATTCACCGATCTCCTGGCCCGCGTTCTGCCCGCAGTCGCCTCGATCGAACTGCGGCGCTTGCGGGCCTCGCGAATCTGGTTCAGCATTTCGTCGAACTCGGATTCCCGGAGACGAACCTCGGCCTGGATCGCGTCGCCCTTTTCCGTAAGGACCTGGCAACGCAGTTCATGCTTCTCCCCGAATCTGGCCGCGATATCCGCCGTCTCGGCGTCTCCGATCTTGCGCGCGAGTTCTTCCCGCCGCCGACAGACCTCGGCTTCGCGCTTCTCGGCGGCGGCGCGCTTGCGGGTCGCCTCCAGCTCCTCGTTGAGGGATGCCAGTCCGCTCTTCGCGGCGACCGCCTCTTTCTCCATCCCCTTCAGCAGACCGTCCACCGCCTCCGGCACGGCGTCCCGGTCCAACTCCCGATTGAAATTGTCCACGGCCTCCCTGAAGGCCCGGCGAAGATTCTCGAACATGGCCATTTCCCTAGCGCTACCTGAGGACTACTGCCGGGTCAGGATTCTCGGCGGCCCCGGCGCCGCCAGCCGGTGGGCCAGACCGTGGAGCGTCCCACCCTCCGAAAACCCCTCTAAGAGGGCCCAATCGGGCTCCGGCAGCTTGTCGCGGGACGACAGGGCCCGGTCCGCCGCCTCGCGGACGGCGTGGTCGGCCGAAGCCTCCACCCCCTTGATTGTTTCGGCCGGAATCCCCTCGGCGATGAGCCAGGCCTCGAAGAGTCCCACCGGATCGCGGCGTCCCCAATGTACAAAGAGTTCGGCCGGGAAGGTGTCGCGGGCCTCCTTCTCGTCGTGGGTCGCGTGCCCCCCCATGCGAAACGTCTCCGCCACGACGACGGCGGGACCCTTCCCCTGCAAGCACTGTTCTCTGGCGAGGGCGGTAGCGGCGTATACGTCCAGGACGTTGTTGCCGTCGCACGTCAGTGGCTCGATCCCGTAGGCGGCCGGCATGTCTTCGGGCTTCGCGGCTCCGTGCTGTTCCAGCGTAGTTCCGAGAGCCACCTGGTTGTTCTGGATCACCAGGATCAGAGCAGCCCCGAGGCGCGAGGCGAACACCATCCCCTCGTGGAATGCCGCTGTTTTGGTGGCACCGTCGCCCGTCCAGGTCAGCGCCACCCGCTCCTCGCCCCGGTTTTTGAAAGCAAGCGCGGCTCCGGCGGCCACGGGGACGCTTGTCCCCATGTGGCTGACCGGCTGGATCACCCCCCTGGCGATGTCGCCGTAGTGGAAATCCCGTCCCCCGCTCGGACTGTCGGCCGTCCCCAGGTAGCAGGTGAACCCCTGATCGAGCGGGAGGCCCATCATGTGACAGGCCCCGGCGTTGCGAATCATGGGGATGACGACGTCGCGGCTTCGGTCGAGGGCCGCTACGCAGCCCACGGTCACGGCTTCTTCCCCGACGCCAAGCCACGCCTTGCTGATGACCCCCTGACGGACCCAGCGCTTCAGTCCGATATCCTGGAGCCGGGTCAGGACCAGATCCCGGTAGAGGCCAAGGAGATCGGAAGATTCCAGCCGGTTGACGAGTACTGCCCGAAGGGGATCCCCGGTGATCCGGGACCGGTAGTCGCGTACCAGCACCGGGTCCGCGGTCCAGTTCCGGTATTCGGGGGGATCGAAGGCTGGATGGCGCTCCACGGACCTGCAGCGTAACCGTCGAAGGGTATTGTCGTAGGAGCAACCAACTTAGGAATCGCTCAGGTGCGGGGGCAATCCCGGTCTGGCCGGGTGCGCTTCCGACGCGTCGACCACCTTTGTCGGCAGTCGCTGTTTGCAAGGGTCACGGTTTGGGGGCGACATTCTTCTGCCCGGTCGGGGATTCTCCTCGCACCGGGCAAGGGTGGAGTACCAGGTGTTCCAACCGGGGTAACAGCTTTGGGTCGAGACGACAAACGCCAGGTCGCCGCCGAAGTGGCGCTCGCGCTGCTGGAAGCCATGAGGACCACGGACCTCCCCGCCGACAGACTCAAGGACGAGGACGTCCGGTTGACCATGCCGCGCAGGCTGGGTCTGAGCGCCGTCGTAGACCGACAGATCGCGCTTTTCCGGGAACGGGTACGCCAGGGCCTCAGGATGACGGCAGACGAGTTCGCGGAGTTCATCCGGCTTGTCATGCGACGTCCCGACGCGGCAGAGGTGTTCTTCACGATGGGATCGCAACTCGCCGGCAGGAAGGTCCGTCGTGTCACCCGCTGGCTTCCCCGCGTGTTGCGCCTGTACCTGACGAGAAAGCGGATCACGACCGCGCTGAGGAAGTTGTTCGGGCGGCGGCTGGGCGGATTCGGATCGGGTTCCTTCACCTTTGAAATGTCGGCGTCACCGCTGGTGCAGGTCGACCCGAACGGGGACGCATGCGAGATGATCACCGGATTCTGCCAAAGGGCGCTCCAGGAGAGCGTGGGAGGCGGATTGGTGGTGGCCAAGAGACAGTGCGAGACCCGCGGCGACCGTGCCTGCCGCTGGACGGTGGATGTCTCTACACGTGGTAAAGCATGAGGTAGACCGCCAGGCCGGTCACCGAAACGTAGAGCCATACCGGGAAAGTCCAGCGAGCCAGCCTGCGGTGGGCACCGAAATCCTCGCGCCGGGCAAGTACGAGCAATCGAACCACGAGCGGCAGAACGACGATCGCCAGGATCATGTGGCTGAAGAGGATCGTCAGGTAGACCGGCCGCATCGGCTCCGGGCCGTTGAAGCTGTGGGTACCCGTGAGCGAAAAGCGCACGACGTAGAGAACCAGGAAGAGTCCACTGGCCGTGACGGCGCCGATCATGCAACGCCGATGGCGCCGGATTCGGCCGCGCCGGATGAAACGAAAGCCGGTGACCAGGAGGATGGCGCTGGTCAGGTTCAGGCACGCGTTGAACGCGGCCAGCCCGGCCCCAAAGGCCTCCACGCTCATGCCGGGACCGCCGCAGCCGGGCGACGGGCCGCCATCGCGACGGCCAACGTCAGCAGCGTCGCGGCAAGCAGCGTATGGGCGGAAACGTAGGGGACGCCGAGGCGGAATGCGACGGAGAGGAAGCCAAGCAGAACCTGGCAGGCAACTCCGGCCCCGAGACACGCGGCCAGCCGGCGGGAAACGGGATCGCCGCTCCGGGTGATCACCAGCCAGGCTTGCGTGACCACCACGGCCGCCAGGATCAATCCCAGCACACGGTGCAGGAAGTGGAGTTGGACCATCGGGTGATCGAGCGGGGGAATCACTCTACCCAGGCACAGAGGCACATCCGGGCACGCCATTCCGGAATCGGTGTGCCGCACCAGGGCCCCCACCACCGACTGCACGAACACCAGGCAGGCCGCCCACATTCCTGCTCGCCGCACCGTTCCACCGCCTGGATCCCCGGCGATGTCTGCGCGGTGTGCAGCGGGGCCGGTCCGGACGAGCATGACCGTGACGAGCGCCAGGAAGATGAAGGCCAGCGCCAGATGCGAGGTCGAGATCACGTCGGGAAGTCGGTAGATGACCGTGAGACCGCCCAGCACCGATTGAACCACCAGGAGCACCAGACCGGCAACGCCCAGCCGGAAGATGTCGGTCCGTCCGGGCAGCTTGCGCCGGACGATGATCAGCGCGGCCAGAAAGAAGAGGACCAGCGCCCCCGCCCATAGCCGGTGGAGGTGTTCCCAGAAGACTCCGCCCGTCATCTCGGGCATCATGGTGCCGAAACAGGTGGGCCAGTCGGGGCAGGCCAGACTGGACTCGGTTGCGTGCACGACGCTGCCCAGCAGCAGGAGCGCGAGGGTCCACAGGAGAATGAACTGGAGCGCGGGCCTTACCATCAGTGGCAGAGACCCTCCTCGAGCCATTCGTAGTGATCCGCCATGGCGTTCCGCGCCAGCCTGTACATGTCGGAGTCGTCGTTGCGAAAGACCTTGCGGAATCGGTCGTCGATTCTGCGGCGGGCCAGTGCGCACGCCCCGTCCGCCAACTCGATCGGTGTGCGGTCTGCGGGATTGTCCTCCAACAGCTTCATGGCCCGCACACATGAAGCCGTGATCACAAACAGATCGCAGCCGATGTCCACCAGCCTGCCCAGAACAGCCTGGCGCTGCTCCAGTTTCGGCCCGAACCGGAGCATGGCGTGGAAGATGGTGCGAGCGAGCTTGCGGGACTTGCGGTTCGCATACCGCACATGGCTGGCTAGCGGCCCGAAACTCCCGTATCGCGGCCACCGCCCCCAGCCCAGCCACCGCCCCGGATACCAGACCGCGTAGTGCACCCCCGCCCTGACGAGCGCGGCCAGTCTGCGTCCGGTTGGCAGCCGCGGATCGATCACGCCGCCCGCTGCCGCGAGGTGCTGGTCGACGGCCTCCCGAGCCATGAACAGGCGCATGATCTCGCTCGTGCCCTCGAAGATGAGGTTGATCCTCGCGTCACGCAGGGAGCGCTCCAGGGGAACCGGGTCCTCACCCCTCTCCCGCAGCGAATCGGCGGTCTCGTATCCGCGGCCGCCCCGGATCTGCACGGCATCGTTCACCAGGTCCCAGCACTTCTCGCTGTGCCAGAGCTTCGCCATCGCCGCCTCGAGCCGGATGTCGACGCTTCCCTGCCCCGACATGGCGGCCGCGAGCTCGACCACGGCGTCCATCGCGTAGGTTTCGGCGGCCATTCGCCCCAGCTTCTGGGCGACCGCGTCGTGCTTCCCGATCGGGGCACCCCACTGGGCCCGCTCACCGGCCCACGTCCGGCAGGCGTGCAGGAACCCCTTCGCACCGGCGGCGCAGAAGGCGGGCAGCGCGAGACGGCCGGTGTTCAGCGTGATCAACGCAAGCTTCAGCCCCTTGCCTTCGCCCCACAGCAGGTTCTCCTTCGGAACCTTGACATCGCTGAAGCGCAGCACGCCGTTCGAGATGGCGTTCAATCCCATGAAGCGACAGATCTGCGCGACCTCGACGCCCGGCCAGTCCGTCTCGACAATGAAGGCGCTGATGGGCCGGGATCCCTTGACGCCTTCGCGGGCGGGCGTGCGTGCCATGACCACGAGAAGCTTCGAACGCGGACCATTCGTGGTCCACAGCTTCTCGCCGTTCAGTATGTAGTGGTTACCGTCCTCGGAGAGCTCGGCGAAGGTGGACATGTTCGCGGGATCCGAGCCGACCTCGGGCTCGGTCAACGCGAAGGCCGAAAGCTCCCCTCCGGCGGCCCGTGGGAGGTACTCACGCTTCTGTTCCTCGGTGCCGAACAGGACCAGAGGCGTGGGTACGCCGATCGACTGGTGCGCGGAAAGAAAGGCCGCAGTCGAAGCGCAACGGCTCGCCACGATCGCGAGCGCCCGATTGTAGGAAGTCTGGGAGAGGCCCAGACCGCCGTATTCCCGCGGGATCTTCACCCCGAACGCGCCCAGTTCGGCCAGTCCCTCGAGCACTGAGTCGGGAACCCATCCGTCCCGGTCGAAGGCGTCGCCATCCACGTGCTCGACCACGAAGCGCTCCAGGCGTTCCAGGAAGGGGGCGGCCCTGGCCGCATCGTCCGGATCCTGTACGGGATGAGGGTGGATCAACTCCAGCGACAGGCGGCCGCCAAAGAGTTCCTTCATGAAGCTGCGCTTGTCCCAGCTGCTCTCCCGGGCCCCCTCCGCAACGGCGCGCGATGCCTGCGCGTCGGTCATGCTCTGGCCCGTATCTGTTCCGGGGGGGTTCACGGCACCTCCTTCGTCTTTGTCGTCACG
The DNA here is from genome assembly GCA_009841165.1 of Gemmatimonadota bacterium. Taxonomy (GTDB): domain Bacteria; phylum Gemmatimonadota; class Gemmatimonadetes; order Longimicrobiales; family Gaopeijiaceae; genus Bin94. Next base: position 17,489 of record VXMI01000021.1, read on the forward strand.
CGTCGGTCAACTGTCGCACCCTCTCCAATCTCGGACGTTCCTTCCGGTTCCAGAAGGGCGGCCAGTTCGCCCTCACGACGCTCGGCGTCGGCCTCCCCGACCCTGATCAACTCGGCCGTGTAGTCCGGCTGAAACATGATGAGGCTCAGGAAATCGGGCGCCTTCGTGTGCCTGGTCCCGAGCCCCCGGGTCATGAAGCGAAAAGCCCGGGGTAGCTGCGGCTCGTATCGGGTGGCGAGACGACCCAGGTCGATCGATGGCCGCATCGTCAGCAACCGCACGGGACGCATTCCGAGGCGCTGCTCGGCTGGAAGCCCGACGAGCAGCTGGTTGATGCGTTGCAGACGAAAGGCATCCTCGTCAAGCAGGTCCAGAAAGACCGAGTTCATCATCACGCCGGCCACCTGGACGGGGGGTGGATAACCCGTCACCACCGGCGCGTCGGCTTCGGAGCGCGAACGGGGGTAGCGCGTGCTGATGGCCAGGATGCGCTCGGCGCCAAGGTGGAGAGCGGGTGACAACGGTGCGGTCAGCCGGATTCCGCCGTCACCGAACCAGTGCTTCCCGATCTTGACCGCGGGGAAGACGATGGGCAGCGCGGACGATGCCATGACGTGCTCCACCGTCAGCGTCGTCAGCCTGGATCGTCTGTTGGGACGCTCCCACTCCGTTACGTCCTGGCCCTGTACCCAGAGCACGGTCTGTCCCGTCGAGTAGTTCGTGGTGCTCAGCGCGACCGCCCTCAACCGGCCCGTCTCGAGGTTGTAGTTGATTCCCGTGAGCTCGCCGCCGACGGCATGCATCCTGTCGGTCAGGTACTCCCGCAGGGGAGCGGTGTCGAGGAGTCCGCGCACCTGGGGCGGTGACTTGCCTCCCCCCGATACCAGTTGTCGCCCCCAGCGCAACGCGTGCCATCCCAGCGACCCGGCATCCGTCCGGAAGACGTGATCGACGGTCAGGCTCGACCAGAGATGGAAGAGTTCGTCGGTCGCCTGCCTGAAGGTGCCGTGGTGCGCCGCGAGATGTGCGGCGTTGATGGCGCCCGCGCTCACGCCGCTGATGATCGGTATCTGCAGTCCGGGGAAGCGGCGCGAAAGGTAGCGGAGCACACCGGCCTGATAGGCGGACCGCGCTCCTCCGCCGCCCATGACGAACGCAAGCGCGCCGGAGTTGCCGTTTCGTGCCGGGTCTGCCATGGAACGTCGATCCAGGTAGCCGTTGAGCCTTTGTGACGCCCCCTGTCGGCCGGCCCGGCTGTAACCGGCCATGGCGAAGAAGGGGGCACAGCGGTATAAGATTGGGCAGCAGACAGAATCGTCAACCGAAGCAGAGGGGCCCCTTGCTCCGACCATCGTTCCGATCACCGCTCCGGCCACTCGGTCGTCGGACGCGAATCGCGGCCGCGATCATCGTGGTCGCGGCCTCGGCTGCAGTCCTGGGCAGCAGCCGACGGACGGCCGCGCCCGAAGCGGTGCAGGCAATCCCCCGTTTCGCGGGCTCGGAAGCCTGCAGCCCGTGTCACGCGGAAGAATACGAGGCATGGGCTCTTTCAGCTCACGGGACCGCCGGTGGTCCGCCGGGGCCGGAAACCGTCATTGCCCCCTTCGGAGGAGACGCCGTCCGATTCGCCGACGCCATCGTGACACCGGTCGTGGACAGCGACGGGAAATACATCTTCCGGGTTGAACGAGAGGGCCGCCCTCCCCTCGAACTGGAGGTCTCGGGCATCATCGGAAGGGGTCACATGGTGGGCGGTGGCACCCAGGGGTACATGACGACGTTTCCGGACGGCACCGAGCGGTTCCTGCCCTTCGACTACTCGGAGGACGCGGACACCTGGTTCTGCAACACGGCCTTCGTGGGGGGCTTCTGGGTGCCCGGTGCGGACCGTGCCCGGCTGCGCGCCGACGCCGGCTGGCTGCCGATCAGCGAAGAGATGCGCCTCACCGAATGCGGGGACTGGCCTCCCGTTCGCATCCTCGGCACCAGCCGCCGCTTCGCGAACTGCCAGAACTGCCACGGAAGCCAGATCGAGGTCGAATACCGTCCCGAACTCCAGCGCTACGACACCCGGTTCACCACCCTGCGCATCAACTGCGAGTCGTGCCACGGCCCCGCCGCGGCCCACGTCGAGCAGGCCACCCGCGGCGAAATCACCAGCGACGGAAGCCTTCCGGCGCTCGACACCCTCTCCACCGACGCCTCCCTCGCCGTCTGCTTCCAGTGCCACGCGCTCAAGCGCGCCCTCGATCCGGGCCAGGGCGGTCCGCCGGTCGACTACAGCCTCGGACTACCGCTCGTGGGCGACTCGCCGTACCTCCCCGACGGACGCATCGCCACCTTCGGCTACCAGCAGACCCACCGCAGCAGCGCCTGCTACCTCTTCGGCTCGATGACCTGCGT
>VXMI01000093.1:0-17765 GCA_009841165.1 Gemmatimonadota bacterium
GTCGTCCTCGGGATGCTCCACAGCGGCCATCTCGACAGCGACCGCTTCAGCCTCGACGTCGTCCGCGACCTGGTCCGCGAGATCGATCCCGACTACTGGCTGACCGAGATCCCGCCCAACCGCTGGGCCCGCGCGCGCTCGGAATTCGCCGCCACCGGAACCGTCGAGGAGCCCCGCGTGCGCCGCTTTCCGGAGTACATGCAGGTCCTCTTCCCCCTGTCTTTGGAGATGAGCTTCGAGGTCATCCCCACGGCGGGCTGGACCGAGCCGATGTCGGACTTCCGCGCCGGCTACCTCGACGCGTATGCCCGTGACCCGAACCGGGCCACCGAATGGGCCGAATACCAGGCCACCAGCGCGGCCTCCGCCGAAGCCCTCGCCGCGGGCGGCGCGGGCGACGACCCGCACTGGATCCACACCGACGCCTACGACGACGCCTACGACATCCGCATGCAGGTCTACGCCCGCCTCTTCGACGCCGACCTCGGCCCCGGCGGCTGGGACGCGATCAACGCCTCGCACTGGGCGAACATCGAACGCGCGCTGGACCGACACCGCGGCGAGGGCGCGAGGTTCCTGCTCACCTACGGCGCCGGGCACAAGGGGCCCTTCCTGCGCGAACTGCGCCGGCGGAACGATGTGGTGCTGCTCGACGTGGCGGCGTTCCTCGACCGGCTCGCGCGATAGCAGACCCGTGGACTTGACGCCGCGGATTGTGCAACGATATTGCACATGCGTCAAATCATTGCACATATCTGCCTGGATCCTGCACCATGTCCGCCCGCATCCATTTCATAGCAAGGGAATCCGCCAAGATGGCCTACCAGACTCAGGCCCGGCGCGAGGGCAAATCCCTCGGCGAATGGCTGCGCGAAGCCGCCGATGAGAAGCTGGCGGCCGCACGTCCGCGCAAGTTCACCGTCGAGGAGCTTCGCGAGTTCGCGGCCAGGTGCGATGCGCGTCACCCACCCGGGGCCCGGGAGCCCGACTGGTCCGAGACCAAGAGGTTGCTGGTCGAGACCCGCTACCCTCGCTACGGCGGCGAATGATCTTCGTCGACGCGAACGTCTTCATGTACTTCGTCGGGGCCGATCATCCCCTCCGCGCCGAAGCCCTGGCGTTTTTCACGCGAGCGCGGCAAAGCGGCACCCGTCTCGTGACGTCGGCCGAGGTGTTGCAGGAAATACTCCACAACTACCTGCGGCGGGACAGGCGATGGCTCCTGTATGCGGCCTTCGATCTGGTGGGCCGCACCGTCGACGAAGTGTGGCCGGTCGAGCAGGCCGATGTCGAGATGGCGCGGAATCTGGCTGTCCAGCACCCGGGCCTCGAAGCCCGCGATCTGGTTCACCTCGCCTGCTGCCTCCGGTACAAGCCTGAAGAGCTCATGACCTTCGACCGCGGTCTGGACGCGGCCTGGAGGGTTCGCAGGCGATGAGCAGGGCGGCGGTGGCGGCTGCGCGTCCACCCGATTAAGCTGGCATCGCCCCCCTCAACCCGGAGACGAAGCAATGATCAGATCGATTCGCGCGGCGAGCATCGGCGTCATGGCGGCCGTGATCGTGCTCGCCCCCCTCGCCGCCCAGCACGACACCAGCAACCCCTTCCGCCCGATCTACGGCTGGGGCGAGCTGCCCGAAGGCCGCGAGTGGGGCTCGACCAGCGCCATCGAGATCGCGCCGGACGGGAACATCTGGGTCGCGGAACGCTGCGGGCGAAACACCTGCGTCGACTCGGACGTGGATCCGATCCTGCTGTTCGACAAGGAGGGGAACCTGCTGCGCAGCTTTGGCGCGGGCTTGATCGCGTGGCCGCACGGGATCGATGTGGACCACGAGGGCAACGTCTGGGTGACCGACGCGTGGCGGTCCATGGCGACCACCACCGGCAACACGGTGCTCAAGTTCTCTCCCGAGGGCGAGCTGCTGATGACGATCGGCACCCCCGGAGAAGCTGGCGACCCGCCCACCCACCTCACCCAGCCCTCGGACGTGCTGGTCGCTCCCAACGGACAGATCTACGTCGCCGACTCGCACGACCGCACCCGGGGCCGGATCGTCCGCTACGCCGCCGACGGCACCTACATGGAGACCTGGGGCGAGCTGGGCTACGGGCCCAAGCAGTTCCGCGATCCGCACGCGCTGGCAATGGACTCGCAGGGGCGGATCTTCGTGGGCGACCGCTACAACAACCGCATTCAGATCTTCGACCAGGAGGGCGAGTTCCTAGCGATCTGGACGCAGTTCGGGCGCCCGAGCGGCCTCTACATCGATGCCGACGACAACATCTACGTGGCCGATTCGGAGTCGAGCCCGGCGCCCAACGAGTTCACCGGGCAGCGCAACGCCGGGTGGGAGAAGGGGATCCGCATCGGCGACGCCCGCATGGGGTGGGTGCACCACTTCCTGCCGGACGACCGCGCCAACGTGATGGGGTTCAGCGGTCCCGAAGGCGTCGCGGTCGACGACGAGGGCAACGTGTACGGCGCCGAGGTGTCCCAGCGGCGCATCACGAAGTGGGTGCGGTTCAGGCGGTAGGGCGAACCGCCCGCTTCACCAGGTTCCGGAGCAGCGGAATCTTGAAATGATTGTAGTCGAGGGGGTCGGCGCCCCGGATCGCGAGTGCGCCGGCCATTTCGGCGGTCTCCTCGTCGCGGGGGCGTCCGCGCACCAGGTCCTCGACCTCGGTCATGCGGCGCGGGATGCACTGCACGGCTCCAGCGACGATGCGGGCGTCCTCGATGACGCCGCCGCCGTCGCGCACCGCCGCGGCCACGCTCACCAGCGCGAAGTCCCAGGTCTTCCGGTCCGCCACCTTCTCGAAGTGGAAGTCGGCACCCGCCCAGCGGCCCGGAATTCGGATCGCGGTGAGGAGCTCGTCCGGCTCGAGAACGGTCATGCGGGTGATGTCGACGCTGGGCTGCATGAAGAACTCCGCCGCGGGGACGATCCGGTCCCGGCGCGCGCTGCGCACGACCATCTCGGCGTCGAGCGCAACCAGCGCCGGGGCGACGTCCGACGGGGTCACGGCCACGCACCGGTCCGCGCCGAAGATCGCGTGTTCGCGGTTCATGGCGCCCCGCGCGCCCGCGTAGCAGGTGTTGCCGCCGGCGCGGTAGCAGGTCATGCCGTAGCGGTAGTACCAGCAGCGGGTGTCCTGGCAGACGTTGCCGCCGATGGTGCCCGCATTGCGGATCTGGGGGCTGGCGACCTGCGCGGAGGCCGCAGCCAGGAGCGAGTATCGTGACCGGATGAGGGGGTGACCCTCCACCGCCGCGAGCGTGGTCATTGAGCCGATGGAGATGCCGCCGTCGCCGCCTGCGCTATCGCCGCTCTCCCTTACACCCCTCAGCTCTTCCACCCCCTCGAGATCGATCACGACTCCGGGCTGCTTGCCGCGGTTCTTGAACCAGTCGAAGCTGTCGTAGCCCCCCGCGAGCGGCCACGCGTCGGACCCGTGGCGGCTCAGCAGGTCGAGCGCGCTGTCGAGGTCGGCCGGCTGGAGCAGGTCGAAGTGGGTCATCATGTCGTTCATCATGGCCGCCTCCTCACTGCGTGTTGACCTCGAGCGGCCCGTGCGACTGGGCCTGCTCGGCGAGCACGTTCACGATCATGTCCGGGACCACCGGGATGCGGTTGAAGTAGTGTCCGCCCAGCGCTTCCGAGATGGCGCAGAGCAGCGCGGCGGCGGAACAGCCCATCAGCGGCTCGCCCACGCCCTTTGCGCCGACCGGGTTCTGGGGGTCGGCGATGTCGGTGGCGGCCCAGTCGAGGTGGGACGGCACATCCAGGTAGGACGGCGGCTTGGCCTGGTGGAAACCGATGTTTCCGGCGACGCCGTAGCGCCGGTCGTACACATGCCGCTCGAGCGCCGCCATGCCGAAGCCCATGACAGCGCCGCCCTTGACCTGCGCCGCGAGCCCCTGCGGGTGCACGACGGTGCCGCAGTCGGCGACGCCGAGGTAGTCGACGATCTCGAAGGCGCCGGTTTCGATGTCGAGCTCGATCTCGATGAACCCGGCCGCCAGCGCGGGCACGGTGCCGTCGCGGGGCAGGTTGTCGCGCGCGACGCCGATCAGGCCGGTACCCGCCAGGTTCGCGACGGATGCGGCGGTGACCGGGCTGAGGTCTTCGGGGACCTCGTGGCCGCTGTAGCGTCCGCCGAGCTGGATCGCCCGCTCGGCCGCGCGCGCATAGCTGATCCGGCGGGACGGGTTGGCGCGCGCGAAGACGGCCTCTCCGCCGGTGTCGTAGTCCCCGGGCGAGCCGCCCAGCTCCATTGCCGCGATCGCCTTGAGCTTCTCGACCGCGTCGACGGCCGCCACGTAGGCGGCGCGTGTCATCGTGAAGGTCGTGTTGCTGCCGACCTGCGGGCTGGCCGACGCCAGGTTGCGCGACGAGTCGCCGCGCACGATCACGCAGTTCTCCCAGGCGTAGCCGAGCACCTCGGCCGCGGCGCGCGAGACGCCCGCATACGAGTATGTGCCGAGGTTCCCCACCCCACAGTGGATGTGCAGCTTGCCGTCGGGCGCGATCCGCACCAGCCCGTCCTGCCCGCTCATCCCCGCCGAGTGGTAGGCCTGACCGACCGCGACGCCGGTCACCTTCGATCCACGCCGTTGGCCGCTCCGCGCGAGCCGCTCGTCCCATCCGAACCTGCTTGCGCCCATGTCGAGCGCTTCGCGCAGGTACGCGCTGGTGACCGGGCCCTGGTTGCCGCCGTAGCGTGAATTGCTGTCGGGCGCGTTGATCCGCCGGATCGCCACCCGGTCGATCCCGAGCTGATGCGCCGCCTTGTCGAGGATCGGCTCCACCGCGCAGGCGATCTGGTTCTGGCCCGGCCCGCGCTGCGCCCCCCGCGCGGGGGTGTTGGTCAGCACCGGAATCCCGCGGAAGCGCATGGCCAGGGGCGTATAGACGATGGAGACGGCGCCCGCCGCGCTGCCGAGGTCGCCAAACCCGCTGTTGGGGCCGTTTTCCTGCACGATGAAAAGGTCCACCGCAGTGATCCGGCCGTCATCCCGGAACCCCATGCGGATCCGGCCCTGGAAGCCCGCCCGCGCCGACCCGATCGCGTATTCCTCCGCCCGGCTGATGCGCATCATGACCGGACGGCCAGTCTTGCGCGCCATGTGCGCAGGGATCGACATGACAGGGTACGCGCTGCCCTTCGACCCGAACCCCCCGCCGCAGAACTCGGCCACGAAGACGAGATCGGACGGCTCGATCCCGATGTAGCGGGCGAGGCTGCCCAGCGTCGCGCTCTGGCTCTGGCTGGAGCCGAAGACGTGACACTTGCCGTTCTGCCAGTACGCCATCGCCGAGCGCGGCTCCATGGAGTGGTGCGAGGTGCCCGCCGTGACGAAGCTCTCGTCGAGCACGACCGCCGCGTCCCGGAAGCCGGCCTCGAGGTCGCCGTACGACCACTCGTTGTTGACCTCTCCCATCGGCAGCTGGCCATCGGACGCGGCGGCGAAGTCGGCGTCGGTCCACTTGATCTCGGAGACGCCCTCGCGGCGCACCACCGTGTTGCCGTCCTCGCGGGCGTTGGGTCCGTCCGGCCGCAGACTCTCGAGCGGGTCGACCACGAAGGGCAGCGGCTCGAGGTGGAGCTTGACCTTCTTTATGGCGTCCTGCGCAGTGGTCTCGTCGACCGCCGCCAGCGCCGCGACCGGTTCGCCGACGAAGTGCGGCGTGTTGGTGAGAATCGGGTTCCCCGGCGCGGGGATCTCGGGAACATCGTCAGCGGTGAGAATGTCGACGACCCCCTCCATCGCGAGCGCCTCCGAGGCGTCGATGCCCAGGACGCGCGCGTGCGGCATGGGGCTCGTGATAAGGCGGCAGAAGAGCATTCCGTCGGCGCGGAAGTCCTCGGCGTATCTTGCGCGCCCGGTGACCTTGGCGGCCACGTCCGGGGGCGTGAAGTCCCTACCGATCAGCTCAGGCATGGGAGACCTCCCTCGCGGCGGGCGCGCGACCGGCCGTGGATTCCCGCCCCGCCGCCCGCATGACCCCGTTCAGGTAGTGATCGTAGGCACCACAGCGGCAGAGGTTGCCGGACATCGCGCGGCGGGCTTCCTCGCGCGTCGGATCGGGGTTGGCGCGCAGCAGCGCGGCGGCGGCCATGACCTGCCCCGGCGTGCAGAATCCGCACTGCGGGCCCAGCTCCTCGATAAAGGCACTCTGCACGGGATGAAGCTCACCGCCGGGGCCCTCCAGCCCCTCGACGGTCGTGATCTCGCGGCCGCGAACCCGATGCGTCAGCGTAGAGCAGGAGTAGTGCGCGACGCCATCGATCATGACCGTGCAGGCCCCGCACTCGGCCCGGTCGCAACCGAGCTTGGTGCCGATGAGGCCGAGCTTGTAGCGCAGCGTCATGGCGAGCGTCTCCTGGGGCAGGACATCGACCCGTCGGGTGCGCCCGTTGACCTGTAGCGAGACCAGCCGGCCGACCGATCCGCGCGCAGCCCCCTGAGTCGGCGCCGGAGCAGGCGCGGCAAACCAGGAGATCGCCGACACCGAGGCGCCGGTCGCGATCACACCCTTGATGAAACTGCGCCGCGACACGTTGCGGCGACCGGAAAGCTCGGCAAGTCGCGCGAATTCGCGCGGGCGTTCGCTCATTGGTCGGCTCCTCGTGGACCGGATTCGTCCATTGTCGATGGGGTCATGGTACGGCTGCGGATGCACGCTGACAATCGGCCGGATCTCCTGACCCATCCGAGCATCGGTCCGCCCGGCGTGGTTCCGCGGAACCGCGGGTCAGGTACCGGGTCTGGTTTAGCTTACCGCCTCCAGGCTGCCTCACCGGGAATGCCGCGGCTGAACAGCGTTTCCAGCCCCGGTCCGACTGTCTGTCCCACAGCATCCGCCGCCGTCTGGGCCGGAGGCGGCACGTCCCGCAGGATGCCCCTTACCTGTCCGTTGCGGGTATTGCGGAGGATGACCATGGGCTCGTCGCTGTCTCCATCAAGTGTTGCCGAGCCACCGGGTCCGGTTAGCGTGATGCTCGCCAGCTGGCCTTCCAATGCCGGCCGCACGGGAACCACGAATGCGAAGGAAGAACTCCCGTCTCCATCGGCTGTCTCGGGCATGGTGAAGCTGAACGAGAAGAGTTGGGCGCCGTCGCTCGCGCGTCCGGTGATGAGGTGCTCGCCAGTCGAGTCGGGGAGTAGGGCCGGTGCGTCGACCACGAACGCCGGTTCCAGGAATGGCGTACTTGTGGAGTCGGTGCCACCCCACAGGAGAAGAGATGTGGCCGGAGCGGCGGCCGAAGCGCCCTCCTTGGTCAGCCTGTGGCGAAGCGCCTTTGCGTAGTGGTAATCGCTGATCCAGCCACCGCAGTAGCTCATTATGTCGGGTCTGTTCGGCGGCACCAGGACACCGTCCAACGGATCGTATCCCCACACTCCGATCTGCGCGTCCGGGTAGGGGTAGGCCGGATCCGTGCCCGTAACTCTGCCGCACGGAGCGTGACTAAGGCCGAAGCTGTGGCCGAGTTCGTGACCCGTTGGCCCCGGCAGCAGGGAAAACAGATTCCAGCCTCCCCGCTCAGCTAATCCTGAAGCTCGGGTGACGGGGCGGGACATCGTACCCATGAAATAGCCGGTGCCGCCTTCCACCGCGCGAATCATTCGCGTCTGGCTGAGCAAGGCATAGGCGTCGTTGGTGGAGCTCATGACGGGCTCATGAGCTCGAACAGTCAGATCTCCCACCGGAAGGTACGGTCGCCGACGCCAGAGCCACTCCTCGGGGTCCGCGATCGTCGACGCGACCGCATCGAGAATTGTGCTGTCGGGATCTGCCGTCCGCAGGAAGGGTATGATCGTCAGATCGAAGAGCGGCATCTCCAGAACATTCACTGACAGACGTCCCTCTGCCGGAATCCGCTTCGCAATCCCCAGCGCGGGATCGAGCGTACCCTCCGGGTCGATCTCGATCACCATCTCAAGACCCGGTTGCACGACAGTAGCAGGGATCACCTCGTTGGCCGAAGTCGCCAGCGATCCCTCGTCCACGCTGGTCGGGATCGGGCCGGCCTTGCCCGACAGGTCGGCCACATGAGCGAGCGCGCCGTTCAAGTGGAACGAAGCTCGGACCGGGGGGAGGCGCTCCCGGTTGGCCTGGGTGGCGGTAACGAACACACGCAGCAACGCTTCCTCACCGGCCACGAGTGGTACGGGAAACTCTCGAGACTGGACGGCCTGGACGAGATACGCCGCAGAGGGCGTCCGTTCGCACTGGGGCACACGAGGGTTGGGCAACCCCTCTAGCCACTCGAGGAAAGCGCCGTCAGAGGGCGCGCACAGCTGGGTCCCACTCGCTTCGAAAGTCTCCAGCGACCGGAGATTGATGAGGCTCGACGGCAGGGCTCCGGTCATGTCGGCGTTGCTGGAAAGGGCAATTTCGCGTAGCTCGGTCAACTCGCCGAACTCCGGCGGGACTGGCCCGCTCAAGTCGTTGTGGCCTGCGTAAAAGCGCTCAAGCCGCGCAATCTCGCCGAGTTCCGCCGGCAGCGATCCGGTTAGAGCGTTCCGTCCCAGAGACAATTCCCACAGGTTGACAAGGTTGCCGAGCGCGGCCGGAATCGAACCCGTGAGGTCATTCCCGACGAGATGGAGGCGCGTCAGGCTGGTAAGCTTTCCCAGTTTCGCCGGAATCGGCCCTTCCAGTGTGTTGTTGCCAAGGTCCAGCTCCCACAGTCTGGTCAGATCGCCGAGTTCCGCCGGAATCGGGCCTTCCAATGCGTTGGTGACCAGATTCAGCCGCTGGAGATTGGCGAGGTTCCCGAGTTCGGGAGGGATCGGGCCCGTCAGGCCGTTTCTCCAGAGCACCAGCCGCTGCAGTGCCGTCAGGCGGCCCAGTTCGGGCGGGATCCTTCCGACAAGTCCGTTGTCGAAGAGGACCAGGCCCACAACCTCCCCTTCGCGGTCCGTGTCGATTCCATGCCACTCACGGAGAGGAGCATCGGTCAGCCAGTTTTCGCTGTTGGTCCAGTCCGGCCCGCTGGCGGCATGGTATAGCACCTCGAGAATCTCGCGATCCGACAGCGGCGGGCATTCCAACCCCGTACCCTCCTGCGACTCGACACGGGTCAGCCACGCCTGGAACAACGCGTCGCCGGGGGCGCAAAGCCCCGTCTCGGCGTAGTGAAGCACGCGGAGGGAAAGGCGGGTCAGTACGAGCGGGAGGCGACCGGACAGGCCTTCGTTCCCGCTCATCCTCAGCTCGGTCATGTGGGCCAGGCCGTCGATGTGGGCCGGTAGCTGTCCCCTGAGTCCATTGCGGCCAAGGTCGAGTATCGTCACGTGGCCAAGGGAATCAGCGGTGACACCGTACCAGTCCTCTACACCATCATCCCCGAGCCATCCTGCGGATTCGGTCCAGGCTGGTCCGCCCGCGAGTTCATACAGCGACTGCAGCACGGCCACGTCGGCCGCGTTGCAGAGCGGCTCCTGTTCATCCCGATACTCGATACCACGGAGCCAGGACACGAAAACCGATGTGCCCGGAATGCATAGACTATCGTTCCCATGGATGCGAATACGAGCCAGATCGAGGTGCAGAAAGCTCGATGGGATCGGGCCGGAGAAGTCATTCCGTTCAAGGCCCAGGCGGGTCAGTGCGGCAAGGTTGCCCAGCTCCGCCGGGATCGGTCCCGTAAAGTCGTTGTAGCCGAGATACAGCCCTCTCAGGCTGGCGAGATTGCCCAGTTCCCGAGGGATCTCGCCCGTCAACAAGTTTGCCTGGAGCGCCAAGGTTCGCAGGTTCGTGAGTTCGCCGAGCTCCAAGGGGATTTCGCCAGTCAACCGATTGCTGTCGACGTTTAGCCACCGCAGATTGACGAGATTGCCGATCTCGACAGGGATTTCGCCGGAGAGATCGCCCCCGAAGAGATCAAGGCGCTCAAGACTGACGAGGTTCCCGATCTCAGATGGGATTTCCCCTGTCAACGAGTTTCCATAAAGCCCCAGGGTTCGCAGGCTCGTGAGTTTGCCGAGCTCCGACGGGATTCCGCCCGTCAACTGGTTGCGGCCGAGTTCCAGGCTCTGCAGATTGGCGAGACCGCCGAGTTCGGACGGTATCTCGCCCTTCAGCCCGTGCCGGATGGTTCCCCGTGCTTCGCTGTCCCACCGGCCACTCAGGTCCAGCTGCACGACCCGGCCGGAAGCGTCCGTTTCCACCCCGTACCAGTCCCCCAGCGGTGCGTCCGTCACCCAGTTCGTATTGTCGACCCAGTTCGGGCCGTCCGTCGCCTCGTAGAACGCGGTCAGGATGCCCCGCTCGGAAAGAAACGCGCACATCTCCCCCGTTCCTTCAACCGTGGGAATCGCCGCCAGCCAACCGCGCGATTCCTCGAACGTGCACAGCCCGGTCCCCCTGAAGCGCAGGACTTCCAGCGGCGCACCGGCCAGTGACGGGAGCGGCCCTCGGAGAAGCGGATTGTCCGCAATGTCCAGGATCGTCAATGCAGCCATGTTCTCCCACGACAGAATAGGGAGTTCGCCTGCCAGGTTGTTGGCCGGAAGAGCCAGGGCCGCCACGCGCCCAAGCGAGTCCGCCGTCACACCCCACCAGCCATCGAGGACCGGAGACTCGAGCCAGCCCGCCGATTCGGTCCATTCCGTTCCTCCTGCGACTTCGTACAGCGATTCGAGCGCGGCAACGTCGGCCGCGTTGCAGAGCGGCTCGTGTTCATCCCGATACTCGATTCCATGGAGCCAGGATACGAAGACCGATGTGCCCGGCATGCATAGACTCTCGTTCCCGCTAATGAAAAAGCTGGCCAGCCGGAGTTGCAGGAAGCTCGATGGGATGAGGCCCGTCAGTTGGTTGTCACCGATCGACAGGTTGCGCAAGCTGGCCAGGTTGCCGATCTCGGATGGGATCGGACCCGTCAGCTGGTTTCTGATGATCGACAAGGTTCGCAGGCTGGCCAGGTTGCCGATCTCAACGGGGATCTCCCCCGTCAATCGATTGCGGTTGACGGATAGCCACCGCAAACTGACGAGATTGCCGATCTCGACAGGGATCTCGCCAGAGAGATCACCCCCGGACAGATTCAGCTCCTCAAGATTGACGAGCCTGCCGATCTCTGAGGGGATCTCGCCCGTCAACGAGTTTGCGTAGAGCCCCAGGCTTCGCAGGTTCGTGAGTTCGCCGATTTCCGGTGGGATTTCGCCCGTCAACTGGTTGCTGCCCAGGTCCAGTCGCACGACTCGGCCCGTAGTGTCCGCTTCCACCCCGTACCAATCCCCGAGCGGCGCGTCCGTCAGCCAGTTGGTGTTGTCAACCCAGTTCGGGCCGTCCGTCGCTTCGTAGAGTGCAACGAGCGCCGTGCGGTCCGCGTTCCCCACCTTGACCGCCAAAGTCGCCCGGACGCTGCCCACAGAAGCTGCGATCGTCGCCGTCCCATTCGCCACGGCAGTGACCAGGCCGCTGCCGTCCACCGTGGCCGTCGCGGGAGAGTCGCTCGTCCACGCCACCTGCGTTGACGGCATGGGCTGGCCGTACTGGTCCAGCACTGCGGCCTCGAGCTGCACGGTCTCGCCCACGGGCACCTCCGTGCCCGTCGCCCGGCTCGCGGTGATGGTCGTCACGACCGGCCCGGTGGGCGCCGTGCCCGATTCCCCGCACGATAGCGCCCCGGCGAGTGCGAGTAGGGCAACCGCCGCGCACCGAAGAAGCATCGGTGACCGCGCCGCGGGCGCGTTCCCTTTCGCGGACCTGGTCATCGGCCTTCCGTTCGTCGTGTAGCGCGCTGGTGGCGGGAGATCGAACAACCGGCACTCCTCCCATCTCATGCGTCCTGGCGCAGTGCCGGCTTCGACCGTTCCTTTTGTACCAAGCTGTGCGCAATTCTTGTCACGATTACATTACTATCGTGATGATTTCGCGAATAGCGATTCTTGCGCATGAGATTATCGTGATACAGGAACACCTTGCAAGGAGAGGCCCGAGAGCACCCCGAAGAGGCCTATCGGGCGCGCTGATCCTGCCCGCGAGCAGCCGCCAGCGCGACGTGGCTGAGAGTTCCGGCGATCCCCCGCTACCCCCCCTACGCCTCCACCCGCACCGTCAGGATGTCCGTGTCGTGGTACTTCTGGTGCCGAACCGATCCCGCAAGGTGCCGCAGCAGCCGCAACGAAAAGTCGTGCTCCGCCTCGATCTCCACCGAGTGCTCCCCGGCCAGCGCCATCCGGTCCTCCAGGTTCCCCTCTGCCGACGCGGCGAGGAATTCCAGCTCCGCCGCACCGCGCTCGGCGCGCACGCTCAGGCGCAGCCGCCGCGCCGGGCCGTCCTCCTCCCCCACCAGGCTCACCAGCGCCTCTTCCGAAGCCAACTGAACCCGCTGGAGCATGTTGTCGTCCCATCCCGCGCGCGCCGCGAGACCGGCCAGAAACCCACTGATCTCCGGGAGCGCGTCCACCCCCAGCGTCGTCACCAGGCGCTTGCGGCGCGGGCCGGCCAGCTCGACAAACACCGACAGTACGAGCGCCGTCAGGCCGCCCGAGGTCATGCCGTTCCCCAGCATTTCGGCGAAGAAGGGGCTCATCTGGTCGATGAACAGGCCGCCGCTCTGAAATCCCGATCCGACCCAGAACGAGACCCCCACGATCGCCGCCTTCCGGTAGTTCATGCCGTCGCCCACGACAATACGCATGCCCAGCACGAACAGGATCGCGATCAGCACCACCACGTAGGCGCCGATGATCGCGTCCGGGATCGACAGGATCACCGCCACGAACTTCGGCACCAGCGCCAGCACGCAGAAGCCGATCCCGATCCCGACGCCCACCCGCCGCGCCGCGACGCCCGTGATCTCGACGATCGACACGCTGCTCGAGTAGGTCGTGTTGGGAACCGTGGCCAGCAGACCCGACAGGAAGTTGCCGAGCCCGTCGGCCATGACCGCCCCCTGTACACCGCGGAAGTCCGTCGCCCGCTCGTCCCTCCAGGACACCCGCTGCACGGCCACCGAGTCGCCGATGGTTTCGATCGCGCCCACGAGCGTCACGAACACGAACGCCGGCAACAGCGCCCAGAACGCCGGCCCGAAGCTGAAGTCGAACCCCGGCCAGCCCTCCAGCGGCAGCCCGAACCACGGCGCCGCGCCCACCGCACCCCACGAGAACAGGCCGAAGAACCCGGCGACCACGCTCCCCGCCACGATCCCGATCACGGGACCCCACAGCCGCATCGCCCCGGTGGCGCGCAGCACGATCACCATCGTGACGCCAAGGGTTACCGCTGCCGTCACCGGCCCGGCAGCCATCGGCGCCCCCTCGGGCACCCGCTCGATCAGGTCGAGGATCAGCGGCATCACCGTCACCGCGATCAGCATGATCACGGTCCCCGCAACCGTCGGCGTGATGATCCGGCGTAGCAGCGACAGCCGCGACGCCAGCAGGAACTGGAACAGCGCCGAGGCCGCAACCAGGGTAGCCAGCAACGCCGGCCCTCCCTGCACCAGCGACGCCACCGCCACCGCGATAAACGCCCCCGACGTGCCCATGAGCAGGATGTACCCCGACCCGAAGCGCCCGAGCCGCCTCGCCTGCACCATCGTCGTGATCCCGCTGACAAGCAGGGCAGCACACGCCGCCCACGACAGGAACAGCTCGCTCTCGCCCGCCGTCCGCACCACGATCGCGACGGTCAGGACGATCGGCCCCACCGTCAGCACGCAGTATTGAAGCGCCAGCCCGATCGTGACGGGCAAGCTGGGGCTCTCGTCAGGCTCGAAACGGACTGCGGAACCGGATCCACTGGGTTGCGACGCCATGGGACTCCTTCCTGGGTTCGAAGGTGGAGGGGGAAAGAGCGGCCATTGCGGCACCAGCGCGCGCTCGCGGCGCAATATGGCGGCGCTCCGCCCGGTGCGATAGGATTTGCAGGCCCTCATGAACGGCGTGCCGCACCGACGCCTGGCCTCCGAATGGTCCCCGCCATGCTCCTCCACGACAGCGCTCGCCTCGCATCGCTCGCCCTCGTCGCGCTCGCCCTCGCCGCCCCGTTCGCCGCGGGCGCCGGCAACGCGCAGGACACGGTCGCGGTGGGGGCAATCAACCCCTTCGCCGGCTTCGAGACCCACCACCTCTCGAACGGCGTCAAGGTCTGGTTCAAGCGGCTCGATGGCGCGGCCAACGTCTCGATCAGCGCCGGCGTTCCGGTCGGTGCCGACGCCGATCCGCGCGGCAAGGAGCAGCTCGCGCACTTCACCGAGCACATGCTCTTCTCCGATCACAATGGCCGCACTGAGCAGGAGATCAAGGACGCCGTCGAGGGGCTGGGCGGACGGCGCAACGGCACGACCTTCCGCGACCACACCTGGTACTACGTCACGATCGCGCGCGAGCACGGGCTGTTCGCGATCGAGTGGCTGGCGGGGATCATGTCGCCGCACGCCATGGAGCCCGAGGTGGTCGCGCGCGGCCGGCAGCCCGTCGAGAACGAGATCGGCGCCCGCCCACGCGAGTTCTTCGACCACCTGGGCGCGCTGCTCTCCCCGCGATGGGCCATGCCGCCCGACTTCTACGAGCGCGAGTTCGGCATCGTCAACACGCGCGACCCCATCCCCGACTACTGGACCAGCCTGCGCCGCATCACCCCCGACGACCTCCGCGGCTTCTACGACCGCTACTACGCGCCCGGAGCGATCACCGTCACCATCGTGGGCGACCTCGACCCCGACTCCGCGCTTGCGCATGCCGAGCGCACCTTCGGCCGCTTCCCCGCCCGCGCCGTCAACCGTTTCGAGGTCGCGACCACGGATCCCGGACGCGCGCGCGCCTCGTACAGCTGGGGCTTCCAGTCCACCATCCGATACCAGTCCCGCCACAAGCTCTTCGACCCCTCGGCCGACGACCTCCTGCACGCGCTATTCGTCCGCGACCTCCTCGGCCGCCGCCTCAACCAGCGGCTCCGCTACGGCGAGCGGAAGGCCGTCTACGGCGCAAGCGCCGGCCTGGTCCGACGCGGGCCCGCCGCGTACCTGCAGGTGAGCAGCCGCATCGATCGGGACGACTTCGATTTTGCTACCGGCATCATCGACGAAGAGATCGCGCACCTGAGGGACGGCTCGCTGGACCCCGCCGAGTTCGAGGCCGACCGTGCGGCGCTCGTCGAACGGCTGCGCGCGTCCAACCAGACCGCCGAATCGCTCAACCTCTGGACGCGCAACCACTTCTACGACGGCTTTCAGAACTTCCCGGACGTGCTCGGCTTCTACGAGAACGTGACGCAGGCCCAGCTGGCCGCCTTCGCGAGCACCGCCTTCGACGACACGCGCCGGGTCCTCACAGTGGCGCGCACCCAGCCCCTCAGCCAGGGGATGATGCTGGCGGCGGTCGTCGCCCTCGTCTGGATCACCCTGCGCGTCCTGGGGCACCTGCTTACGACGCCGATCGAAATGCGGAGCATGCGCTACATCGCACGGTTCCGCCTGCCGATCCTTCTTCGCGTCGTCTACACGGCGGGCCTGCTGGCCGCGCTGCTCGCGCTCGTGGTCTTCGGCGTGGCCGGATTCTCGCGCCTGACGGCCGACTGGATCGACTCCGTGGACAGCTACCTCTTCCAGACGGCCGCCACCGCCGGCATGGGCGTGCTCCTCCTGGCGGCGCTCTGTCTCGTGTACGCGTCCGCCCCGCGCAAGATCCTGGTCCTCAGCGACGAACTGCGGATCAAGTCACGGGCCTGGCGGTCGCGCGTGCTGCTGCCTGAGGACATCGCAGAGATCTCGCGGCTGCAATTCCGCGACGTGTGGCTCAGCAGGCGCCTCTTCCGCGGCCCGCCCCTGGCCTTCGGCTTCCTGCGCCGCGGCATCTGCGTGCGCCCGCGCAGAGGCCGCGCCTACTTCTTCCACACGCGCAACACCGCAGAACTGGACGACGTCCTCAACTGGTGGCACGTGCGCCGCATCCGGTAGCCGGTCCGGCAACTTGCGGGCCGCCCGAACCGCGCCGAAGCTTGAAGGAGCCCCGGAGCGCCAACCCGGGCCGACCCGCAACGGAGGACCCGACATGCGATCACCCGCCGACAACCTGCGCCAGCCGTTCCTCGCCGCCATCCTCGCACTCGCGCTGGGGTGCGCCGCGCCCGAAGCCGGCACCGACGACGCGATGGCCGACGCCGAGCCGGCGGCCGCGGAAGTCGCCGAGATGCCGCCGCAGCCAATGGCCGATCCGGCCGACGTCGAGTCGATCGACGCCATCATCACCGCGGTGTACGAAGTCATCTCGGGGGACGCGGGCGTCGAACGCGACTGGGATCGGTTCCGGTCGCTCTTCCTCCCCCAGGCAAGGCTGATGCCCGTCAGCAGCCAGCACGGCGAGAACGGCCGCAGCAGCTCGGTGTCCGCCGCAACTCCCGACGAATTCATCGAGGGCAGCAACGACTTCTTCGTCAGCCAGGGCTTCTACGAAGTCGAGATCGGGAGCGTCACCGAGCAGTACGGCGACATCGCGCACCGTTTCAGCAGCTACGCGTCGTTCCGCACGGACGACCCCGACGAGGAGCCGTTCAACCGCGGCATCAATTCATTCCAGCTGCTCTACGACGGCGAGCGGTGGTGGGTGCTGAGCATCTTCTGGCAGCACGAGCCCGACGCCGGCCCGATCCCGGCGGAGTACCTGGACGAGATCTAGCCCCCGTCAGTAGGGCGCGTCGAGCGGCCGCTTCTCGCCGGCCGTCACCGCCAGCGCCAACCGGTTCTCGCGCGGCGGCAGGCTGCACACCGAATACGGCGTGAACACGCACGGCGGATTGTAGGCGCGGTTGAAGTCGATCGTCGTCCACCCCTCGTCGTCCGCCAGGGGCACGCGCATGTAGCGCCCTCCCTGGTACGTGTCCGCGACCCCGGTCGAATCCCACAGCGTCACGAAATAGCTGCGGCTGGTGGCGGTCGCGAACGCGATCAGCCGGTGCTCGCGCGCATCCGCGCGGAAGACCAACTCGCCGGGGGCCTCGTTCGACACCATACCGCCGGTCACATCGGCCAGCGGCACCGTGCGGGGCTCGTCGTAGGGGTCGAAACGCGCCGTCACGCGCCACTCGTTGCTGACCCCGAAATACGGCGGCAGCTCGAACGCGGCGACGCGCGGCGCATCCGTGTCCCACACGCGGAGCCAGAGCCGGTCGGTCCCCCGCTCGGCGTGGACCCGAAGGCCGAGTGAACCCAGCGCGAGGATCGTCGTATTGCCCGAACGGTCGTCGAGGAGCGGCATGGGGGCGGTCACGGGGTCGCCTGCATCGAGGGTCAGGCCGCTGCCCTCGGCCGGCTCAAGCCGCACCTGGCCGCCTTCCAGGTGCAGCGTCCCCGCCACGGGCGGCGAGTCCTCGCCGGGCAGCACGATGGCCAGCGATGGGTCAGACCCGAAGCGGTTCGCACCCTCCTCCAGCTCCCACAGCCCCGCCCAGCTGATCACCCCGGCGTTGGGGTTGGTCAGGCTGCGCTGCCGGTTCGCGCGCCACTCCTCGTGCTCGGCGGTGAGGGTGCCGGGATCGACGGACGGCGGGTTTGGCCAGGGGGCGTCGGAGCAGGCGGCGAGGGCGGCGGCGAGGAGTGCAGTGCGAAGGGTGGTCTTCATGCTGATCTGCCCCTTATCCATGCGCGCATGTCGCTCTTCAACTCGGCGCGGGTGTCGGAGACGTTCTTCTCGACCTTGCCGATGTCGGCCTTCAGGCTCCCCTCGACCCTGTCGATGTCCTCTTTCAGGCTCCCCTCGACCCTGTCGATGTCCTCTTTCAGGCTCCCCTCGACCCTGT
>VXMI01000093.1:17775-19776 GCA_009841165.1 Gemmatimonadota bacterium
TTCAGGCTCCCCTCGACCCTGTCGATGTCCTCTTTCAGGCTCCCCTCGACCCTGTCGATGTCGGCTTTCAGGCTCCCCTCGACCCTGTCGATGTCGGCCTTCAGGCCCCTCTCGACCTTGCCGATGTCCTCCTTCAGGCTCCCCTCGACCCTGTCGATGTCCTCCTTCAGGCTCCTCTCGACCCTGTCGATGTCGGCTTTCAGGCCCCTCTCGGCCTTGCCGATGTCCTCCTTCAGGCTCCCCTCGACCCTGCGGATGTCGGCCTTCAGGCCCCCCTCGACCCGGCAGATGTCGGCCTTCAGGCCCCGGTCGACCCGGCAGATGTCGGCCTTCAGGCCCCGGTCGACCCGGCCGATGTCCTCCTTCAACTCCGTGCGGAAGGTATCGACCTTTGCCTCCACCCGATCCATCCGGGCACCCAGCCGCTGCTCCATCCCGGTCATCAGCGCCGCGATCCGGTCTTCCGACCGCGCGCTCTCCGTAGCCAGTCTGTCGTTGATCCGTCCGTCGATCATGGCGTACCAGACTTTCTTGACGACTGCCACCTTGGTCCCGCTCACGACGATTCCGCTTCCCCTTGTTGGCTCGCAACATAATCCGACTTCATGAGGGACGCCACGTGCAACGCCCTCGATCCGTAGGCCCCGGATGACGATATGAGGAATCGGGGGCGATGCCATGGCTCGATGGGATTGATTTTCGTAATCTGTTGGCATTGTTTGGGTTACATCACTTACGGTTATGGTCGTTCCCCTATCAGTTCATGTTTGCTGACCGGGATGTAGATCGACGTTGGCGAACGTCTTTGGAGGTAACTGCTCGGTCAGGCCGTGGTGATCACGGCGGCGGGCGGGGTGGGCAAGGTGGGGCTCATCGGTTGAGGGTTCGCCTCCAGTGCTTGGGGAGCGGGCTGAGCCAGACATCCGTGGTGGGCTTCGCGTAACTGCTTGGCGGTGTCGTGGCGTCCGCGTCCCGTGGTGGTGCCGACGCGGATCGAGCCGGAGGACCTGTAGACGCCTCCGTTGAAGCGGGGGACCTCGACGAAGGGTTCGACGAGGACGGGGGTCCGGGCCACCGTCGCGGCGGCGTGCTCGCGAGCGATGTGGACGTGTGGTGGGGAGGGGACTCGACCCCGGCGGGAGGGACGGACAGAGTCCGTCCCGGAGGCCGGGGGGACCGGCGCCGAAGCGGGTGGCAACGCCGACCAGGCCGCCCGCCGGTCACCACGGGGACTCACCCGAAAGCCGACGGCCTCGACCGGCGGTGATCGGTGGCCCGTGGAGAACATCCGACGGGTGGCCGGCCGGGGGATGCGCGGACCCTGCGGAAGCAGGTGGAACCCTCAACCGCGAACGCTGCCGGAGCGGGGTTTTTCGGGGGGGATCGAAGGGGGGCGGAGCACCCCTCGCCAGCCGCAGTGTTCAACACTGCGTGTGCTGGCTTGTCCACCTTAGCGTGGCCAAGCCAGCCACGCGGGGCACCCGCGAAAACGTCCCACCGGGCATCGCCCGGAACAGCCTCGACCGGGCCGTCGCGGGCAAGCTCCTCGGCCTCCTCGTCGCCAGCCTCATGGACGGCGAGGGCGACGGGCAACCCGTCGTGTCCCTGTGCGACGCCCGTGCCCGCTGCCGCGCGGCCCGGATTCGACCCTACCCGTACCCCTCGGAGACTTGAGTTCGTCGATCCTGCGCGATCCTGTGGCCCGTAGATCCCCCGAATAGCTCCCGGATCGACCGGAAACGGGCTGCGAGTCCCGTTCGAGGCTCGTTGCTGCGCCTCAGCCCGCGAGGTACTCGGCCCAGTCCTCCATGAGCCGACGCCTCCGCTCGAACAGATCGGTCCGCATGTACGCCGCCTCGACCTTGTTCTGAACGACATGGGCCAGCGCCGCCTCGACGACCTCCCTCGGATGATCGGTCTTCTCGGCGGCCCAGTCACGGAACGACGACCGGAACCCATGAGGCACCGCCGAGATCCCGCAGCTCAGGAGCAACCGCCCCG
>VXMI01000119.1 GCA_009841165.1 Gemmatimonadota bacterium
ACCAACGCCGCCAAGCTCTTCGGGCTCTACCCGCGCAAGGGCACGATCGCGGTGGGCTCGGACGCCGACATCGTCCTCTGGGATCCGGACGAGACGCGCACCATCCGCGACGAGGACATGTTCTCCGGCGCCGGCTTCTCGGTCTACTCCGGCTGGGAAGTCACGGGTTGGCCCGTGATGACGCTGCGCCGGGGCGAAGTGGTGTATGATGACGGCGAGATCCTGGCCGGCGCGGGCAGCGGCAAGCTGCTCCGCCGCGGGAGATGGCGGGCACCGTAGGCCGAGTTTTCGTTCCCGGGGGTCTCACCCCGGCATGCGCAGTCGCTTGCCCATCGCTTCCGCCTCGTCGGAGTCGAGGAAAGCATTGCACCGCTCCAACTCGCGCTCCGCCGCCTCGAGCGAGCTCCAGTCGAGCGCCAGGGTCCAGCGCTGCGCGTAGTCGAGGACGCGGATCAGAGGATCGGGACGCCCGGTTCGGGACAACGCGCGCAACGCCGCGAGATAGTTGCTGCGGAAAACGGTCGGGACGACGATCCGCTCTTCCGCTCCGGCGACGAGTTCCGCGTTCATCATTATGCGCGCGAGTCGCCCGTTGCCGTCCGCGAACGGGTGTACCTCGCTGACGAGGAACATCATGTAGACGGCCCGTTCGAAGGGGGACTCGAGACTGCGGTATAGGGCGAATCCCTCGTTCAGGGTGCCGGGGACCAGATCGGGAGCCACGAACACGGTGAGCCCGGCCCGATTCTCTTCCGCCTTGAATTCGCCGGGCAGTACTTCGGGGCGTCCCGCCATGATCGTTCGGTGGCGCTCCCGCAAGAGGTGGGCAAGTTCGCCGAAGTCTGCCGGTGTTCGGCCCATTTCGCGTGTGTCGGACACGATCCGCCACGTTCCGGCCACATCGTGCGCGTCTGCTGGTCGGTGTCTCGGAATCCGACCCTCGAAGACGATTCGGATGGCTTCGTCCACGAGGAACTCGGTCCCTTCGACGCAGTTCGAGAAGTACGCTTCGAAGAACGCCAGCGTTGACCGGCTCCTGGCATTCCGCGGAGGCGCCGGACGGACGCCGGGAGGCCGATTGCGGAGTGCCTGATGCAGGCGGTGGAACAGCTCCATGCGATCCGGATCGTAGTGTCGTCCGCGGCTGCGTGCGATCGCGACCGGTGAGTCCAGCCGGCTGCGGCGAGTGCCAAGGAGTGTGCCGATCAACGCGTCGAGCTGAGCGGCCTCCTGCTCCAGGCCGAGTTCAGGAGCGATGGCGCGGGCGTCGTCTCTGAGCTGATTGGCTGCCCCATCGCCAGCGGTGCGGATCAGTTGGTCCAGGCGATTCTCGATCTCTGCCCGCCCGAGCGTGCGGCGTTTGCGCTTACCCCGGGCGCGGGAGGGTCGCATGTTCTCGAGGTAGGCTCTGGTCCGCGAACTGAGATACAGTCCTTCGACGAACGGCATGTCCGAAGCGATTCGTCCGGGTCCGCGCCTCGGACGCAGCACGACACCAGGCAGCTCGACCGTGCGTCCCTGTTCACTGACAAGGCACAGGGAACCATCGGAAGCCGGGGCTGCCTCGAACGCGGTGCGGTCCGCGATCAGGGAGCCGGGAAAGTACCCCGCCACGATCCCCCAGAGGTTCCTTCTGACGATTGTCTCGGGAGCGTCTTCCAGATTCCGCGTGTAAAGGCGTGAGGCGAGCTTGCGGAGCTTCCCGGCCTTCACGGCCCGCGACACGGCCCGGCTGATCCCGGTGTGGGACACGAAGGCCTCGGGCAACTCGTTCAGTACGCGGCTCATGGGATTTTTCGGTCAATAGGGGGGTTCGGGTGGGGCAATAACGGGAAATATATCAATATTAGCAGGAGTAAGCAGGAAAAAGCCGCCATTTGTGTGGTCTTCGCCCCGAGGGGCAGTCAGCCGCCCGGCGTCCGCTCCAGCGTCTCCAGCCACCGATACCCGTAGACCGGAATGTACGGAGCTCCGGTCACCCCTTCGGGGAACATGGCGAACCGTTCGACACGAAGGCGGTAGTTGTCCTCGTGCCGGGGCTGGAAACCGACAATCTCGCCGCGGTAGGGAGCGCCATTCACGACCTTGCAGTAGCCGGGGTGGCCGTCGTCGCACTCCACACGGTGGCGATCGACGGTAATCTCCTCTTCCGTACCCGTCGCCCTGGTTCTCGCGGCAACCTCGCGAAGCACGTAACGGCCGTCGCGATACCTGTTTGCGTCGAGGACGTAGTGATCCCCGGGCTCGAACTCGAAGCTGGTGATCATGTCGTCGTAGAGCTTGCCGTCCAGCACAAGGCAGAAGTCGTCACCGCGGATGCATGTGACCCGCGTCGGCCCCAGCGAAAGGGTCGCGGGCGTGGACGGTGCGGGTGTCTTCTCCAACTGCTCCAGCAGACGGTACGCGTACCGGCCGGCGTCCTGCGGCGGCTCGCCGCCACCCCAGGGATCGTACTTGCCGACGCGGAGGCGATAGTCGTACCCGGGCTCGTAGGTGAACCCCTCGATTCCGTCGTAGAAGAACTCGCCGTCGACCACCATGCATGACTGCAGGCCCACTCCTTGGCACCTGGCCAGTGTGGGACCGACGGTGACCTCGCGTGTCTCGAGGTAGTCGGGGCCCAATAGGCCGCAACCGGCGAGGGCCAGGGTCGGCAGCACCGAGAGAACAAAGCGTCTGGTGTACATTGAAGTCCTCCTCCGGCACGGCGGGCGCATCCCGTGCCCGCCCGGGTTCAGCACGCGATGCGCCGTGGCCTGCGGCGCGCGAACGCCCCGGCGCCTGCCACCCGCCGCACAAACCTGGCCACCTCGCGCATCCCGTCAACGCCGATCTGAGCGCCCAGGGTCTGATTGTAGTTCGTCGTCCCGTTGATGTCGTAGGTGTAGCGGTTGCCTCGCGCGTCCTCCACGAACTCGATCCCGGCGATCTCGATGCCTTCCACGTTGCAAAGGCGGATGTACTGCTGGACCAGCGGGTCGGCGGCGGTGATCGGTGACGGGCTGAAGAGGCCGGTCGCGCCGATCCGGGGGCTGCCGTTGGGGCCGGGGCTCGGGAGCATCGGGTTGCAGACATCCGAGGGGCAGAGTTCGAACCCATCGGCCGTGGAACTCCGCATGGCGAGGACGAATCGGCCGCCGACGATCTCGACCCTCGTGATGAAGGGTTCGGGGGCGTCTATGTACTGCTGGAGGATCATCCTGGCGCCCGGTCCGGTGTCGAGGTCCGCGGTGTCGAGGTGCGCCTCGAGTTCCCCGGGGTTGTGGAAGAGGTGGATGCCCAGGCCCTTGCCGCCCTGATCGTGCTTGGTGATGAACGGTCCGTCGAAGGTTGCGGCGGCTTTGAGCAGGTGCTTTCGACCAACCGCCAGCACCGTGCGTGGTGTCCGGATGCCGTGGCGCCGGAGGACGAGGTCCTGGCGGAGCTTGCTCATCTCCAGTTCGAAGGCCGGCAGGCCGTTGATAACGCGGCGGTCGTGGGACTCGAGCCAGTAGAGGAACTGGCGGGCGAGTTCCACGGTGTGGGCGTGGCCCCGGGTGTGTGACGAGGGGCTGATGCGGTTGATCCAGATTCCGTCGGGGGGAGGTGTCGCGGGGTCGATGCTGCCCTCGTTGACGTGCAGCAATCGGATCTGGAATCCCTCCGTACGCAGGGCTTCCTGCAGGGGCGGGATCCAGGCGGGGTTCTCGTAAAGAATGTTGGTCGGTGCTGGAACAGGGTCGATCATCTTTTTCTCTCTATCGTGTCAGTGGGCTCGAACGGGGGGGGGCCAAGCCCGGGTGAAAAAAGAGCCGCCCGGATCGCGGTGACCCGGGCGGCTCGGAATCGGCTTGGGCTTTGAACTCAGCGCATCAGCACACCCGGATCCAGGCGAAGCGCGTACAGGTACAGGTGCAGGTCGCTCCGCGGGTGGCGAACGATCCGGAGTGCGATGCGTTGATCATGGTGAGGAAGATGTTCAGATCCGGTCTCGGGGGCAACCGGGGTGCCTGGGGGGACTTGACCAGCCTTCCGGGGCCGTTCTCGCTGCGCGCGAAGGGCCGCCCCATCCCCACGAACGATATCTGGATCGCCGCCCACGTCATGGAGACGGGTGCCGATCTGGTGTCCGCCGACCGCCACTTCGAGCATGTGGACGGGATCGCATGGCTTCGGCTCAAGGCCGACCGCCGGCAGGCCCCGCCGCCGTTGTGAACAGTCCCGCAAACTCCTGGGAGATGCGCGTGTAGGAACCCGCAACCACCCAGCGCTCGCCGCGCGTCGCCTCGCGGATTCGGCGCTTGAGCTCCTCGGGATCCGTCGCGTTGAGGCCGACCCAGCCCGGCCGCCAATTGATGGCGTCGAGTTCAACGAGCGGCGCATCGAGCGCGACCGCCAACCGCGCTGCAAGGGTGCTCTTGCCCGATGAACTGTTGCCGATGACGTGAATGCGATTGCCGACCCGCGAAGCTCGCCTCATCCCCTCGCGGCTTTGCGGAAAAGCCAGGCCGATCCAATCCACAACACCACGTAGAACCCGTTCAGCAGCACGATCTCGGGCACGGAGCTCACCGGCACGTGTTGCTTCCCGACAATCAGCGCGATCACCGTGACCAGCGTCTGAGCGAGCGCTGTCGCGATCATCGCCCGCGCCATTCCCCGCGGTCGGAAACGGGCGATCAGGGCGCCGACAATGGCAACCGCCAGCACCCCCGCGTAGAGCCGGTCGAACGGATCGCCCTCAACCCCGATCAGGCCCACGGCACCGATAATCCACATCAGCAGCAACGCTGTCAGAAGCGCTGCTCCGACCCCGAGTCGATACGTCCTGGCAGCCGTCATCTTCCTCACCTTCGTGCGGGCGATCGTGTTGTCGAATACTCTTTGATGCGAGGCAATTCCGAAACGGTTTCCCGTCAGGGAGTGAACAAGCCATGCAGAGACGCGACTTCCTGAAGACCGCCGCACTGGGCGCCGCGGCCACCGCCGTGCCCGGCCCCGCGCTCACCCTGCCCAAGCCCGCACCCACCCTGCACAGGGCCGCGCCCACCAGCACCCCGGCCACCGGAACCGCCCTCCTCACCGACGCGCGCTACCTCGATCACGTCCTCATCCGCTCGAACGGCACCCGACCGCCCGAGGTCCCCGAGCGCCTGATCCGGATGCGCGCGGAACTCGAGGCTCGCGGCCTGATCGAAGCCACGGTGCCGTTGGCGCCCACCGCCGACCCGCTCGACCGCATCCGTGCCCACCACACTGCCGAGCACGTCGACTCGGTCCGCCAACTCGGCGTCACATCCCGCGTCGCCGAACTCGCGGTGTCCGGGGCCCTCACCGCCATCGACGCCGTGACCGACGGCACCGTGCGCAACGCCTTCTGCGCGATTCGCCCACCGGGTCACCACGCGAACAACACCGGCGCCGAGGAGGGCTTCTGCTACTACTCCAACGCCGCGATCGCCGCGCGGTATGCGCAGGAAGTGCACGGGTACGAGCGAGTCGTCATCATCGACTGGGACTACCACCACGGCAACGCCACCCAGAACGCCTTCTACGCCGATCCGACCGTCCTGTTCTTCTCCGCGCACGACTGGAACGCCTACCCCGGCACCGGCGATCCGTCACTCACCGGGCAGGGCGACGCCACCGGCCTCAACATCAACGCACACCTGGACTGCGGCGCCACCGACGCGGACATGCTCCGCCACTGGGACACCGCGCTTTCGCCCGCAGTGGCCGCGTTCGATCCGGATTTCGTGCTGGTCTCGGCCGGGTTCGACAGCCGCCGCGACGATCTGCTGGGCTGCTTCGCTCTCACCGACGACGCCTTCCGCCAGATGACCCGCATCGCAATGGACTACGCCGACAGCTGTTGCGAAGGACGTCTGGTGTCCTTGTTGGAGGGCGGATACAACCTCGACGGCACCGCCCTCGCCGCGGCCGCCCACGTAGAGACGCTGCTGGGGTAGAATTGCTGCGTCGGCGGTCCCGGCCTAGCGTCCAGACGTGGCACCCTCCCCGCACGACCCAGGAAGAGGCACTCCATGAAGAACGCCATCTGCGCCCGGCTCCCCATTCGCGCCCGGCTCCGCGCCCGCGCCCGGCTCCCCATTCGCGCCCGGCTCCCCGCGGCCACCGTGGCCCTGACCCTGCCCCTGGCCTGCGCCCCGCCGGCCGACGAACCCGATCAGGGCGTCGAGGTTTCCCATACCGAGGTCGCCCACGGCATCTACCAGCTCAACGCCGGATCTCACAACGCGTTCTTCGTCGACACCGATGGCGGTGTGGTGGCCTTCGACCCCATCTCGATCGAGGCAGCGGCCGGGCTGGCCGTCGCCATCCGCTCGGCGGCGCCGGGCAAGCCGCTCGCCGCGATCGTCTACAGTCACAGTGACGCCGACCACGCCACGGGAGCGCCCGTCCTGCAGCAGGCGTTCGAAGGCGACGCGCCGATCATTGCGCAGGAACGGGCCCTTCCCATCATCACGGCTGGTGGCGACCCGAATCTCCCGCCGCCCGATCTCACCTTCGCCGACAACCTGACGCTGCGCTTCGGCGGCCGCGCGATCGAACTCCACTATCTGGGACCGAGCCACACCGACAACCTGCTGGTGGCGTTCGTGCCGGATCAGCGCGTTCTCTTCGCGGTCGACTTCGTCAGCAACGACCGGGTCGGCTACCGGGACCTCCCGGGATGGCTTTTCGACGACCTCTATGTGGCGCTCGACCGGCTGATGGAGATCCCCTTCGAGACCGTTGTCTTCGGCCACGGGCCGGTCGGCGACCGGTCGACCATCGAGCGCCAGCTCGCCTACTACGCCGACCTGCGCGACGCCGTCCAGGAAGCGATCGACCAGGGGCTGACCGAAGAGGAGGCCATGGAACAGGTGCGCCTCGACGACTATGCCCACTGGGGGCAGTACGAGACCTGGTTCCCGATGAACGTCGGGGCCGTCTACCGCTGGCTGGCGAGCCGTTAGCCCCGGCCATCACCGCGAACGGAGAATGCCATGAAGAGACGTGACTTTGTGAAGACCGCCGCTGCGGGTGCTGCGGCCGGTGCCGTGCCCGTGCTGGCAGTGCCAGCCAGCGGGCAGCCAGCCCCCGCGCAGCCCGCCGCCCTCGCCGTCCATACCCGCGCCGCTCGCCCCGTCCTGGTCGCCGACGTGTCCTCGATCCGGTTCCGCAACGGTGGGCCCGAGAGCGCGATCGAGCGGGCATTCCGCGGCATCATCGCGGGCGAGGACATCCTGGACGCGTGCGTGGCCGGGGTGAACATCCCCGAACTCGACCCGGAGGAGATGGGTATCGGGTACGGCGGCCTTCCCAACGCCGACGGTGTCGTCCAGCTCGACGCCTGCCTGATGCACGGGCCGCGCAAGTGGGCGGGTGGAGTGGCGGGCCTCGAGGGCGTGAAGACTCCGTCGCTCGTCGCCAAGGCGGTCGCCGAGCTGACCGACCACCACCTCATCGCAGGGAAGGGGGCGCAGGATTTCGCCCGCGCCCTCGGCTTCGAGATCCACGACGACCTCAACACGGAAGCCTCGCGCGCGCTGTGGCTGGAGTGGCGCCGCCGCGTGGATCCCGACCATTGGCTCGACCCGCAGGAACGGCTTCGCGGCAGAGGCCGCCCAGACCAGGAGGCGCCCGCCCGCATGCGCCGCTTCCACGACGCCGCGCTGGAGGCCGGTCTTACCATGGTCGACGACGGCCTAATCGATCCCGACTCGTTTTGGGGCACGACCAGCCTCGAGGCCGTCTCGCCAGACGGGGACATCTGCGGCGTGACCACAACCAGCGGCCTCTCGTGGAAGATCCCGGGCAGGGCGGGGGACTCCCCGATCCTCGGCGCGGGCCAGTACGTCGACAACGACGTGGGCGCGGCCGGCTCGACGGGCCGCGGCGAGGCCAACCTCTACAACCTGAGTTGCTTCATGATCGTCGAGTTCATGCGGCAGGGCATGTCGCCCAAGGACGCCGGCATGGCCGTGCTCGAGCGGGTTCGCGACAATACCGTGGAGTCGCGCCTCCGGAATTCCCGAGGTCTGCCGGGCTTCGACCTGCGCTTCTTCATCGTCAACAAGGCGGGGGACTACGCGGGCGTGGCCTTGTACGGGTCGGCGGAGTCCGCATTCGCGGTGTGCGACGAGAACGGTGCCCGCGAAGAGCCGCTGGAAGGTCTGCTTGAGGGTTCGCCGCGGGACTGAGGTGGGCTGACAAGCTGACTAGTTGTGCCCCCTTGGGCGTGCCCGTCGTGCTCATAGTTCAGGTTATTATCTAAACTAAACCATGACCGAGACGAGGTTGAGGATGCCTGGACGCCACATCCCCCTGGTTTGGCGCCACGATCCCGCGCGCTATCTGCCGCCGGGGCAGCCGGAGACGTGTGAGTACCGCGCTTTCATGCCCGCGCGCCTCGCGGATCTCGGGCTGATGCTGGATGGGGCGGCCGCGGGCGCGGTGTCGGACGCCGAGGGGGCTATCCACGAACTGAATCTGCGTGCGCCGGGAGCCCTGGGGTTTTTCGCCCGGCTGATGCTCCGGACCGAGGCCCTCGCCTCCTGCAGGCTTCGGGGCCCGAGGTTGGACGCTCGCCGGTTGGCGCGTGCCGAATCTTCTGCGGATGCAGGCTTTCGCGTCGGCGTCGCGCCCCGCCTGGTGCTGGCAACCGTCGACGCCATGCAGTTTGCGAGGAACCTGCCCGTTGCCGATCGCCGGTTCACAACCGGGGACATTGCCGCGATTCACCGGCGCCTGATGGTGTTGCCACCCCGCCGCAGCGCCGGTGTGGTGCGCGCCAGCCAGTGCTGGGAAGGCGGGAATGTTGACAATCCCGGCGGCGCTGACTTTGTTCCGCCGCCGCCTCGACACGTCAATTCGCTGCTGGCGGATCTGGCCGATGCGGTGAATCGCGACGATCTGCCGCCGGTCGTCCAGGCAGCGCTGGTGCAGGCCCAGTTCGACACGATCCTGCCGTTTGAGGGCGGAAACGGGCGAACCGGGCGTGTGCTGGCGCAGTTGGTGCTACGGCGACGTGGCCTCGCCCCTGTGTTTGTGCCACCGGTCGGCGTAGTCCTGGCCGCCGAGAGGGAGGCGTATGGCGAGGGTCTGCGGGCATTCCGGTTTGGTGATCCGGTGGAATGGGTTGCCGCGTACGCCAGAGCAGCCGCTCGGGCAGCCAGGCTCGCCGCGCTTCACCTGGAAGCCGTGGGCGATCTGCAGGCCGAGTGGCGGCGCAGGTTGGGGGCATGGGCAAGTCCCCGGAGCGATGCGGCAGCCTGGGCGGTGATCGATGTGCTGCCCGCGAGGCCGGTGATCTCAACCGCGAGTGCTCTTGTCGCCACGCGGCGCGCAAAGTCCGCGGTTCACGGAGCAATACGACAGTTGGTCGAGTCGGGTGTGCTGATTCCGCTGTCGTCGTCGAAGCGGAACCGGCAGTGGGAGGCGTCGGGATTGCTGAAACTGCTGGAGGGGCTGGACGTGGGGGTGGCGCCGGGGGTGAAATCGGCAGGGCGTCTTGCGAGGCGACGACGGGTGTCCGGCGCGGCGGTCATCCCGGGTCCAATACACGGATTCCCCGCCCAGGTGTGGTAGCGGCGGCATCAACGTCGCCGCAGCACCCTCCCCGGACGGGCGCCGGTCGTCTGCCCATCGCTCCAGACGACATCGCCGTTGACCCAGACGCGGGCGATGCCGACCGATTCGAGGTGTGGCTCGTCCGTGGTGGAGCGGTCGATCACGGTGGCCGGATCGAAGAGCACGAGGTCGGCGTGGTTCCCCGGCACAATGGCGCCGCGGCGCCGCAATCCCGCGTGCCGGGCCGGAAGGCCGGTCATCTTGCGGACCGCATCTTCGAGCGTGAGCGTGCCCTGTTCGCGCACGTAGCGGCCCAGCACGCGGGGAAACGCCCCGAAGCCGCGCGGGTGAGCCCCGTTCAGAAGTCCGTCGGAGCAGATGTTGGCGTGTTCCCATGCGATTAGCGTGTCGATGTCGCCCTCGTCCATCGCGGTTGCGACCACGCTCTCGATGGTGGCGGAGACCACGCCGTCCTCCGGACCGTCCGGGAGCCTCTCGCTGGCCAGGTCGCGCGATTCCCGGATCAGCCCCATCAGCGTCGACGCGGGGTCTTCGCCGCGCAGAACGGCGATGTCCGCCACCGTCATGCCCGCGTACGAGGGATCGGGCGCGAAGGCACCGATCAGGAGCCCCTCCGGCTTCACGATCTCCCGCAGGATCCTCTCCGCTTCCGCCCGGTTCTCGAAGTCGCGGTCGGGGAAGAGCACGGTAAGCGTCGATTGCCAGTACGCATAGGGGTAGATGTCGGCGGTGATGTCGACGCCGCTCGCCCGCGCCTGGTCGAGTACGCTTAGCAGGCTGTCGGCCTGACCCCACAGCGGGATCATGGCCAGCTTCAGGTGGCTGATCTGGACGGGGAGGCCGGCCTCGCGTCCCACGTTGACGGCCTCGTCGACCGCCTCCCAGAACCAGCGGTCTTCGCTGCGGATGTGGGTGATGTACCGGCCTCCGAGTTCGGCCGTTACCCCGGCCAGGCTCAACAACTCGGACGGGTCGGAGAAGATGCCGGGATCGTACTCCAGGCCGCTCGACAGCCCCACCGCGCCGGCGGCGAGTTCGCGCCGCAGCAGCACGATCATCGAATCCACTTCCGATTCGGTGGCCGGCCTCTGGAAGTCGTTCCCCATCACGGCTGCCCGGATCGTGCCGTGGCCGGCGTAGTAGGCCATGTTGACGGCTGGCGGGGCCTGCTCGATCGAGTCCAGGGCGGCGGCGAGCGGCATCGGGTGGCTGCCGTCCTGGCCCGCAACGATGGTCGTGATGCCCTGGCTGACCACCGGCCGCGCTTCGGGGGCCTCGGCGAGACCCACGTCGTGATGGCTGTGGGTGTCGATGAATCCGGGGGCGAGCGTCAGTCCGCCACCATCGAAGACGAAGTCGCCGGGTGAGGGCTCGACCGCCGGACCCGCCGCCACGATCGAGTCGCCGACGAACCGCACCGCCCCCGCGTAGGAGGGTGCGCCGGTGCCGTCGATGATCCGGACTCCGGTGATGGTGGTCGCGCGGGGAAGCTGCTCCGGCGCGGCGCAGGAAAGGAGGAGGGTGCTCGACGGCAACAGGAGCAGGGCCAGTCGGCCGATACGGGGCGGGATCATGTGCGTCGCCAGGAGGCGTCAACTCCCCAGGTCGAGAACGTGGATATTCCGCCAGCGCACCTTTATCCCGCCTCCGTCGTGGATCTGCAGCGCAATCGAGCCCGTGCCGGCGCCGACGCCCTCATCCACCAGATCCACCATCCGGGTCCCGTTCAGCCAGGTCGTTACCCGGTCGCCCACGGCCCGCACGCGCATCGTGTTCCAGTCGCCCATGCGGAGCGCTGCGTCGAGCGCGGGGTCGGGCTGGATGAGCCATCCGCGGCCGTACGACTCGTAGATGCCGCCGGTGAAGAGGCCCGGGGGCGCGACCTCGGCCTGCCAGCCGCTGACCGTCGTGCCTTCGACGCTGGAGCGGAAGAACACGCCGCTGTTGCCGTCGGCCTCCTGCCTGAAGTCGACGGTGAGGTCGAAGTCGCGGAAGGTGCGGTCGGTGGTGAGGTAGCCGTAGGCCGCGTCGGGGCCGCTTTCGCAGACCAGCTCGCCGCTGTCGACGTACCAGCGTTCGGTGCCATGGACCTGCCAGCCGTCGAGGTCGGTGCCGTTGAAGAGCGAGACCGCGTCTAGCGGGAGGATCTTGATGTTGCGGTAGAAGACGTTGCGGCCGTGGTCCTGCAGGCCGATCGGGCCGGACGCCGCGCGGCCGTACTGGGGGAAGGGGGCGAACTTGCTGGCGGCGACCAGCGCCTCCCATTCGGGCGAGCCGAGCACGTATTCGACGGTCTTCGTGCCGTTCAGCCAATGCTCGACGTGGTTGTTGGCGACACGGATGCGGGCGGTGTTCCACTGGCCGGGGCCGTGGAGGGTCTTCTCGCCGGCCGCGTGGAGGTCGTAGTTGTCGCCGGTCAGGTGCGTGTTCATGTCCATCGTGCCCATCTCGATGTACGCGGTGTCGTCGAGCACCTGGTACTCGGGCGCGTTGTGCCAGATCGCGGCGCCGGGTTCCTCGATCACGCGGTAAAGCACGCCGCTGTTGGCGACCTCGGAGAGCATGAATTCGAACCTGAGGTCGAAGTCGGTGAAGGACTCGGTGGTGACGATGTCGCCGCCGATGGGGACATCCGGATCGGTGGCGGTCGCGCCGACGACGAGCGCGCCGTCGAGCACCGCCCAGCCGGTGTCGGGGAAGGCGTCGAGGTTGTAGCCGCGCCAGCCGGCGGTGGTCTCGCCGTCGAAGAGGAGGCGCCAGCCGGCGGCGCGTTCGGCCTCGGTGAGGGTGTTGGGGGGTGGGGCGGTGGCGTCGGCCGCGTCGGCATCGCCGGCGGCGGGCTGGCCATCCGGGGCCGTGCAGGCGGTGAGCAGGAGCGCAGCGAGGCCCCACGGTACCGGGCGCCCGGCCGCAGTATGTATTGTGTGTAAAATACGCATTACACCAGCCTCATGTCGTCGGGATCCCAGTGCACGATCCGGTCCTCGAAGTAGCTGAGGTTGCAGGCCAGCGCCGGGGCGGCGGCGCGCATCCCGAAGGCCGCGTCCTCAAGCGCCGCGGGGCCGCCGCGGATCGCCTGGAAGAAGTTGAAGAAGTGGTCGACGTGGGCGCCGCGGTAGCCGCGCTCGACCTCGTATCGGGTCTCGGCCGGGGGCAGCATGCGAACCCGCGCGGGGAGGCCGCCTTCACCCGCCGCAGCCTCGGCCATCTTCTCCTGCGAGAAGGCGTCCATCGGGTCGACCGCTACGTTCTTGCGAAGCACAACATCGGTCCAGGTCACGTCCATCGCGCCTTCGCTGCCGACCAGACGCAGGAAGGTGCTGCCCGAAGTCCCGTCCACGAAGTTGACGCGCAGCGACAGGTTGAAGCCGGGGTGCGTTTCGGTCTCGGGGTAGTCGAAGACGCCGAGGAGCACGTCCGGCACCTCGCGGCCGTCCTTCCAGTAGCGCAGTCCGCCCGCGGCCTGGATGCGCGTGGGCCCGTGCGAGCTGACGACGAAGTGCAGGCTGGAGAAGAGGTGGACGAAGAGGTCGCCGGCGACCCCGGTGCCGTAGTCGCGGTAGTTGCGCCAGCGGAAGATGCGGAGCGGGTCGTAGGGGCGGTCGGGGGCGGGTCCGAGGAAGCGCTTCCAGTCGACGGTGTCCTCGGAGGCTTCGGCCGGAATGGGATATTGCCATGCCCCGATGGGATCGTTGCGGGCCCAGAAGCCCTCGGCGTAGTTGAGCTGGCCGATGGCTCCCGCCTCGTACAGCTCCTTCGCCTTCTCGTTGCCGAGCGAACTCATGCCCTGGCTGCCCACCTGGAAGACCTGGCCCGATTCGTCCTGCGCGCGGATCAGGTCGTGGCCTTCCGCGATGTTGTGCACCATCGGCTTCTCGCAGTAGACGGCCTTGCCGGCGCGCAGCGCGTCGACGGAGATCGGCTGGTGCCAGTGGTCGGGCGTGCCGACGATGATGGCGTCGACGTCGTCGCGCGCGATCACTTCCCGGTAGTCGCGCGTGGTGAAGATCTCGCCGTGGCGCTCGCGGGCAGCGTCGAGGCGGCCGTCGAACACGTCGCAGGCGGCGACCAGCTCGACGCCGGGGATGCGGAGCGCGGTGTCGACGTCGGCCATCCCCATGCCGCCCGCGCCGACCACGGCCAGGCCGATGCGGTCGGAGGGGGGGACCTGGCCGGCGGGCAGCGGTGGGCGCGACAGCGTCCTGCGGATCGGACGCACCGTCTTGCCCGGGATTGCTCCGGCGGAACCCGCGTCGCCGGACGCCACCTCACCCGACGCCAGCGATGGCAGCCCGGCGGCAAGCGCGGAACCGGCCGCGACGGATTTGACGAACGCGCGCCTGCTACTGGCGGCGCGGCGCTCCGGATCGGACTTTCGTGATTCGTTCATGATGCAGATGAGTTGGAAGTCGGTGTGAGGGCGTGCATCGCCCGGGATGGGCCGTCAACGTAAGCGTCCGCCGATTCGCTCTGCAAAGCCCGTCTTCGGCTCACCGTAGTGACATCCCTCCTCGTCAATACGGCAGGAGGTAGAGCGCCACCGCGATGAAGGGGACCAGCAGGATCATCATGGTGATGCCGTAGCCGAACATGTCGCGGGCGCGCAGGCCGGTGATTGCGAGCAGCGGGATCGCCCAGAACGGGTTGAAAAGGTTGGTGTGGGCATCGCCCACGGCGTAGGCCGCGATGGTCTGTCCGTGCGGCACGCCGAGCTCCGCCCCTGCCTGCATCATCGGGCCTCCGACGATGGCCCACTCGCTCCCCGCCGACGGCACGAAGACGTTCAGGACCCCGCCCGTGATCCAGGTCACCACGGGAAAGACGTCGGGGTTGGCCGCCGAGATGTCGAGCAGGCTCTGGGTCATCGTGTCCACGAGCCCGGTCCCGGTCATGATGCCGACGATCCCCGCATAGAAGGGGAACTGAAGGATGATCCCGGCGCTTCCCTTCACGGCGTCGTTGAACTCGTCCTGATACCGGGAAGGACTGATGTAGAGGAGCATCCCGACCATCAGGAACCCGAAGTTGAAGACGTTCAGATCGAGCGCTCCCATCGGGTCCGTAACGAATTCGCGGCCCAGCATGACAACGCCCGTCAGGGCAATGATGCCGCCCAGAATGCGGCTGTGGTTGATCCGGTCGGCCGGACTTGGCCTGGCGATGGCCGGCGCGGGGGGATGAGCGTCCTCGGCATCGGCTTCATCGGGAAGATAGCGCGCGATGCCCCGGCAGTTGCGGTCCGGCGGAGCCAGGAGATAGAGCATCAGGCAGCCGTAGAGCAGCGCAAGCGCCGTCAGAATCAGCGGATAGGAATGGAAGACCCACTCGCTCGCGGGGATCACCCGGTCCACGATACCCATCTGCATGAAGATGTTGTTGTCCGTCGCCTGCAGGAGACCCGCGGAACTGGACATCCCCCATCCCCAGGTCAGGCTCATGCCCATGTATCCCGCCACGGCGAGCAGCGGATAATGGACGGCCATGCTCCGGCGATGGGCGACCTTTCCCATTTCACGCGCGAGGATGGCGCCGAAGATGAGTCCGAGACCCCACGAAATCCATCCCGTCAGCATTGAGCCCGCGCCCACGAGCACCACCGCCTGCCGACCGTTGCGCGGGAGCCGAACCAGCCGGAGAATCCCGCGCTTCACGATGGGGTGGTACGCGACCACGAACCCGGTCACCAGGATGATGACCATCTGCATGGCGAAGGTGAGCAGAACCCAGAAGCCGCTGTACCAGGCGACGGCGATCTCCGCGGCGCTCGAGCCCTCCGACCACCAGGCGGCCAACGCCGCCACATAGGTGAGGATAATGGCGAACAGGAACGGGTTCGGCATCCATCGTTCGACGAAGTCCGCGATGACCTCACCGAGCTTCTGTACTGGCGTGAGTCTGGGTGCTTCGGCGTTACTCTCGGCCAAGGCGCATCCTCCCTCTGGCGTCTTCGGAGCTGGATTTGCCCGCGAAGTCCCGGCTGCGGGCCGGCAACCGGGCAACATACCGGGTGGGCCGCTCCAAAAACAGGAAGCGTGGGGCGCCGGAGAGCTGAGGCGCCGAAGAGCCCTTGCCCGCCAACCCGGGCAGGAACACAATGGGATGATGCTCCGCCCGTCATCCCCCGGTGCCCGGATCCTCGCGATCCTCGTGGCCACCGCCTTGCCGGCCGCAGCTTCCCTCGGCTTCGTCCCGGCCCGTACGGCCACCCCCGACCCTGTGCGGGTCGTCGTCGAAACCGACATGGGCACCTTCGAACTCGACATCGACATCGACCGGGCGCCCGTCACCGCCACCAACTTCCTCCGCTACGTCGACGGCGGCCACTACGATGGCGGCGCCTTCTTCCGCACCGTGCACGCGGAGAATCAGCCCAACGACTCCATCCGGATCGCCGTGGTACAGGGCGGCCGGAATCCCGACGCGGCCGCGGACCCCTTCCCGTCGATCCCACTCGAACGCACCAGTGAGACCGGCATCCTCCACACCGACGGGGCGGTCTCGATGGCCCGCGGCGGCCCCGACACCGCCACCCACAGCTTCTTCATCTGCATCGGCGACCAGCCGTCACTCGATTACGGCGGCATGCGCAACCCCGACGGGCAGGGGTTCGCGGCGTTCGGACGCGTGGTCGCGGGGATGGACGTGGTGCGGGCCATCCACGAAGCGCCTTACAACGCGCAGCAGCTGACGCCGCCGGTCGGGATCGTGAGGGTGTTCAGGAAACAGTAAAGTAAACATTACAGAATGTCGTGTTTGCTTTACGGACGGCCGCAGCCATCCGCTGTTCGATGGCCTACCTGATCTCGTCAGGCAGCCTCTTGACCACGATGGTCGGCACGTCGAGTTCGTCGGTTTCCCAGTAGAGCACCATGCCATCCGGTCCGAAGGCGGCGGGCATCCCGGGCGCAGCCGCGGCGAATGTTCCCACGTACTCGCGGTTCGCGTCGAAGACGTCGATGGGTCCGTCGTCATCCCACGGATCCTCTCCCCGCCGCTGGATCCACAGGCTGCCGTCCCAGGTCGCCCGCACTTCCCTCACCACGGGGACCTCGTCCAGAAAGCCGCGGTTCTCCGTCGCCTCCCGCATGGCTGCCATCATTCCCGGCATGATGGCGGCCGCCATCGCGGATGCTTCGGCGAACTGCGGGTCTTCCGACTGCTCTTCCAATTCGCGCAGCGCGTGCGCGATCATGCCCTCCCGGATGCCCTCCGTAACGGCCTCCGGCGAAATCGAGCGGGTCAGCACATCGGTCACCTGTCCGTCGGCGTCGGCGAGCTTGATGGCGAATGCCGACGAGTCCGAATGGGCGATCGTTCCGTCCGGCAGCACGTCCCAGTGGAATCCGGGTTCAAAGAACGGTTCATTGCTGAGCATCCCAATCATTGCCGAGGGATTCGTCAGGTCCTCGACGCTCAAGTCGTCCGCGACCTCCTCCTGCGGAACCCTCCACCCCTGAAGGACCGGCGTAGACGAAACCACATCTCCGTCCAGGCCCAGCCGCTCAAGTCCGCGATCGTCGACCCCGGCGTCCCCGGAATCCTGTGTGTCACCCAGCATCTCACCGAAAAGGCTCCCCATCCTGTTCATGACCGCAGGCGCTCCCTGGGCGATCAGCGCGTTGCCGAGCGGATCCGGCTTGATTCCCAGTCTCATCGCGCCGAACATGGCCCCCGGACCCTGGCCGGCGCTGATCCTCACCAACCGCTCGAACTCGCCGTCCGGTGTGAAGAGCTGGTATGCGGTGT
The DNA here is from genome assembly GCA_009841165.1 of Gemmatimonadota bacterium. GTDB lineage: Bacteria > Gemmatimonadota > Gemmatimonadetes > Longimicrobiales > Gaopeijiaceae > Bin94. The sequence goes on from VXMI01000119.1 coordinate 17,323, forward strand.
GCCCCAGGTTGAAAACGGCGAAGCGTCCGTCACGCCAGACCGCAAGGTCCATCGGCCTGTTGAACTCACCGGGGCCCTCTCCCTGACGCCCGATGATGCGTGCCAGTCCTCCTTCCGAGTCGAGGACGACGACCCGGCCGGCCGAGGTGTCAAGGATATGGAGGTTGCCGGCGCCGTCGAATCCTGCGCGTGAAGGACCTTCGAAGAAGGCCCATTCGGGGGCATTCATCCCGCCCGTCCGGTAAACCTCGGGAAAGTCGCCCGAAAGCTCCCGGTCCTGCGCGGCCGCAGCGTGCGCCCACACCGCCAAACCGGCCCCCAGCGCGATAGTCAGGCGCCCGAACCCCATCGAAGTACGAATCCTCACGACCAATTCTCCTTGTCCCCGCCACTGTGACCCCGATGACTCACTCCATGCCCAGTGCCCCGTCCGTGAGGATCGGGTGCAGCTGACCGGTCATCTGCCAGTGCACCAGGACCGTGGGAATGACCCCGGCGGCGTAGAACTCGTCGAAGAACCCCTTGACCGTGAACGCGTCGCCCTGCTGCAGGGCGTACTCCGCGACCAGCTCCTCGATCTGCGCCTTGCCGCTCAGGTAGCTGGTGCCGTACCCCGGCTGCCTCAGGTAGAGGTGCTGCTCCCCCCGAACGAGCGCGCCGTCCGGCAGCCACCCCCGCGGCGTCCACTTCATGGAGTGGGCCACGGCCTCTTCCATGTCGTAGTCGCCGGAGTGCAGCCGCAGACCGCTCAGGGCCCGGCCCGCCCTCTGGGCGACCATGATCCAGGTGAGCTCGCGCGATCGGGGCGAGCCCTCGAGCAGGCCCAGGTGCATGAACCACTCTTCGACCCCGGTCGCCAGCCCTTCGGAACGGGCGTCGTAGATGTTGAACAGCGACGGCGTGGCCCGGATCAGGCTCGAATGCGGCTCCAGGTCCATCTGTGCCAGTTCGATCCAGTGGTGCATGTGTGGGCGGAAGGCGTCCGGATCGCGATAGTTGACTTCGGAGAAGAAGTTGCGGATCTGGCCGGGCTCGGCCGGGGTGAAGCCGCCGTTCACCGCCCGCAGTGCGGAATCCGCGTAGGGGGCGACGCTCTGCACCTCCTCGGCGACCAGGAACTCCATGTAGCGGTCCACCGACTCGTTCAGCCGCCGATCGTACTCCTGGGCGGATCCGATCCGTTCCTGTTCAGGTAGGGCGCGATTGCGGTTCTCCTCGAAGCGCAGGGTGGCGTGCGAGCGGGCGAGCTCGCGGCGCATGAGCGTCTCCTGCTCCCCCCAGGAGTAGGGCACCAGGTGGACGTTCTGCATGAGCCAGGTGTAGTTGTCGCTCCCCACGCCCGACGGCCCGGTGCGGCTCGGGGCTTCGGCCTCGATCCAGTCACGGAAGGCCAGCGAGGCTTCGCGTGCGTCGCCGATCGCCTGATCGAGCCCGGGATGCGCGCCGCGCACCTGCACGGCCAGGCCGCCGAGGTCCCTCGCCTGGGCGTTGAAGGATCGGACTCCGGCCTGCCACAGGTCGGCGGCCTCGGCGTCGGCAAGGTTGACGCGCGCCTGGTCCAACAGCGCCGGTATCCTGCCGATGCGTCCGGAGAGCTCTTCGGCGTCGCTGTCGGAGAGCGGATACGCATAGGTCCACAGGTCGATGAAGCCGTGCACGACCGGCCCCTCGTGCGCCGGCACATCGCTGCGCGCGGCGAAGACGGATGCGTAGTAGGCAGGATCCCGCGCCCAGGGCTGGCGGACGCGATGATCGAAGTCGAGTCCGTTCATCTCGGCCCGCACGATGTGCCAGTCGATCTGCTCATCGACGCTCCAGCCGGTGGTGTCGAAGGCCGCCAGCGCTTCCATCCATCCGGCCAGCGCGGCGTGCTGCGCGGCCATTGTCGCGGCGGAGTAGTCGGGCACGCCGTCCAGCATGGGCGGCTCCTCGAAGTCGCGCCACGCCGAGAAGAACGAGATCAGCTCGGCGTGGGAGGTGCCGGGCGCGGGGGGCGCCTCGAGTTCCTGCGCGGAAGGCGAGTCCTGCGTGGGAGGCGGGTCGCCGCCGGTACAGGAGGCGGCCGCGAGGGTCACGAGAACGAGGGCAAGGGGCTGGGTCCGGTTCATGGCGTCAAAGTCCGGGATAGCGAGAGGACCGTGGGGATGCGCCTTGCGATTCTACGCTCCGCTCTCCCACAGGTCCAGGTGACGCGAGAAGAGCTCGGCAAGGTCGATCAGGCCCAGAGGCTCGCGACCAGGCCGGACCGGGAGTTCGACCGAGAAGCGCTCGTGCCCGGCTCGTCCGCGAAGCGTACAGCCGCCCCCCGGATTCCTGTCGAGAGCAAATGATATGTCCGCTTTTCGGAGCACGCAATGTGTCCGCTT
>VXMI01000203.1 GCA_009841165.1 Gemmatimonadota bacterium
ACCGAGATCTCGCCGTCGTACGAATTGAGGATCTCCATGAAGCGGCTCATGTGGGTCCCCTTGAAGTGGTGGGGGAGGTCCACGGACATGTCGATGTTGGCGACCGTGTGCTGGGCGGTCTTCCGACGGTCCCTCACGGAGATGGGGAAGCGGATGTTCTGCACACCCACCCGGCTGATCGGCACCCTGCGCGTGTCGGGGTGGGCCTGCACGTCCGCCAGCGGGGTCGCGTCGAGGATCTTCGTCATATGTCTTCGGGCTCTCCGGCGGATTCCGGTTCGGCCAGTCGCCTGGTGTCGATACGGCTCATCTTCTCGTCCACGGCACCCGCCAGGTCGATCCCGCGGCTGTTGGCGTAGTTCAGCAGGGCGATACAGACGTCGGCCGCTTCGTCTTCGAAGTCGGCCCTTTCAACCGTCCGGCCCTTCCAGACCTTTTTCTCGAGGTTGGCCAGCTCGCCGGTCTCCCCCGCCAGCTCCAGGGCGAAAAAGCGCGGAGGGCGTTCCGGGAAAGCGGCGTCCTGATAGCGGCGAAACTCCGCCTGCAGGGTGCGCAGCCCGCCGTAACCTGCGGGCAGCATCCGGCTTGCGGAGTCTTCAACTGGTTGTCGTGTCGTCGCGTCCATGGCGGATTCATGCCGTCCAAATCGGATTCCGTGGTCCGTCCAAACTAGTGAAAAACGGGCACAAGGGCCCATATTCCGACCCATGGACAATTCATCGACAGGCCCGGACGCCGCCGTCGCCCGAATCGGCATCGTCTCGGTCTCGGACCGTGCCTCCAGGGGCGAATACGAGGATCGGGGCGGCCCCGCGGTCGAGGCCTACCTCGGTGACGTCCTCACCTCGCCCTGGGAGGCGACCACGCACGTCATCCCCGACGAAGAGGATCTGATCCGCGCGACCCTGGTCGCACTGGCCGACGAGGACGGGTGCTGCCTCATCGTCACCACGGGAGGCACCGGACCCGCCCCGCGCGACGTCACGCCGGAGGCGACCGCCGCAGTCCTGGACAAGGAGCTCGCCGGTTTCGGCGAGGTCATGCGTGCGGTTTCCCGGCCCCACGTGCCGACCGCGATCCTCTCGCGCCAGACCGCCGGGGTGCGGGGTTCGGCGCTGATCATCAACCTCCCGGGGTCGCCAAAGGCCGTGGGCGAATGTCTGGACGCGGTCTTCGCGGCGGTGCCCGACTGTGTCGACCTGATCGGCGGGCCCAGGCTGGAAACGGATCCGGACAGGGTGAAGGCCTATCGTCCCCACTAGCGGCACGCTTCGCCACCGCTCCGAGCGCACCGCGGGCCGTGCACGGCGACCCGAGCGCACCCCCTTGATTTGCCATCGTATTCAGACGACGATTAAAGGCTACGTAGTTCGCACCGACCCACCGAATCAACCGACAGAGACGCACGGAATGGCCAAGAAGGGCAAACTGGAGAAGAACGAGCGCCGCGCAAAGCTGGTCGCCAAGTACGCCGAGAAGCGGCGTGAGCTGACGACGATCATGAAGAACGCCGACGCCACGCCGGCGGAAAAGGCGCACGCCATGGCACAGCTGCAGGCACTTCCGCGCGATTCGGCAGCCGTGCGCTACCGCAACCGCTGCCAGATGACCGGCCGGCCGCGCGGCTTCATCGGCAAGTTCGGCCTTTCCCGCATCGCACTGCGGGAAATGTCGCTCCACGGCCTTATCCCGGGGGTGCGCAAGTCATCCTGGTAGGGTCCGGGTTCCGGAACGCGTAGCAACCGACTCGATGGCGCGTCCTCGAACCGACAGTGGGGAATCCGCGCCGCACCGCATAGGCAGGTCGTACTACGACGAGTCGACCTATTTCGAGGCGGCCTCGCACCTGCACGACTTCGGCAGCCGCTTTCAGCGCTATCGAGTGAGGAAGGTTCTGGATCTCTGCGCGCCCAGGCCGACCGACCGCATCCTCGATCTCGGATGCGGCTGGGGAACGATCACCTTTGCGCTGGGTCCAAGGGTGCGCGAAGTGGTTGGGCTCGATTTCGCCGAGCGGGCCATCGCGGGTTGCAACGCGCGCGTCGACGAGTTCGGTCTGGACAATGTGTTCTTCCGCGTGGGCGACGCACGGGCCAGCGGACTCCCGGCGGCGTCTTTCGACGCCGTGGTGGCGGCCGACCTCTTCGAGCACCTCTATCCCGACGACTCCGAAGCCGTGGGGGCTGAGGCTTTCCGGGTGCTCCGTCCGGGCGGCCGCATCGCGGTGTGGACGCCCTGCCGCAGCCATATCCTCGAGGTGCTCAAGAACCACGACATCATTCTGAAGCGCGATGTCAGTCACGTCGACTACAAGTCGATGGCGCGCATGCGGGAGATCCTTGTCGGAGCGGGGTTCGAGATCGCGCGCAGCTACTTCGCCGAGTCGCACCTGCCCGGCCTCAGCGTGGCGGAACGGCTGGGGCAGAGATGGCTGCCGCTGCTGCGCCGGCGGATCGCCGTGCTGGCCGTGAAGCCGGATGCCGGCTGAAATGGCGGTCCGTGCGACCCCGCTGACCGAGCACGCCGGCATCGAGGTCCCCCTGATCTGCGGTGCCATGTACCCGTGCAGCAATCCCGAACTGGTGGCGGCGGCCTCCGAGGCCGGGGGGATCGGGATCCTGCAGCCGCTCAGCCTCACCTACGTGCATGGCTACGACTTTCGGGAGGGGCTGCGCTACATGCGTCGACTGACCGACAGGCCGATCGGGATGAACGCGCTGATCGAGAAGGGATCGAAGCGCTACCACGAACGCATGGTGGAGTGGCTCGACATCGCGCTGGAGGAGGACGTGCGCTTCTTCGTGACCTCGCTGGGGAAGCCCCGCTGGGTTGTGGATCGGGTCACGCCGCACGGGGGCGTCGTCTATCACGACGTGACCGAGCGGAAGTGGGCGCTCAAGGGGCTGGAGTCGGGGGTGCACGGCCTGATCGGCGTGAACCGGAGGGCCGGAGGACACGCAGGTCCGCGCAGTGTGGAAGAACTGTTCGACGAGGTGGGCGACCTGGGCGTTCCCGTGGTGTGCGCGGGCGGCGTCGGATCGCCGGCCGAATTCGTCCGGGCGCTCGAAATCGGGTACGCGGGTGTGCAATTGGGAACGCGTTTCATCGCGACCCACGAATGCACCGCCTCGGACGCGTACAAGCAGGCGATTGTGGACGCGCGGGAAGAGGACGTGGTCCTCTCCGAACGGCTCACCGGGGTCCCGGTCTCGGTGCTCAACACCCCGCGGATCCAGCGGATGGGCCTGCGCGCGGGACCCGTCGCCAGGCGGCTGCTGCGCAACAACCGCACCAAGCACTGGATGCGGCTCTTCTACGCCGTCAAGTCATTCAGGCAACTCAAGCAGTCGCTCCGGCGCGAGGACCGGGAGCTGTGGCAGGCGGGGAAGAGCGTCGCCGGAATCTCGGAGCTGGAAGCGGCCGGCGATATCGTGCGCCGGTACGCGGCTGCGCTGGAGTCGGCTTCAGGAACCTGACGGCCTGCCGTCCCTGCCCCCGGCCGAGTCCGTGCTTTCCGGGTCCGCGATGACCGTCGCCGTGTCGTAGAACTCGAAGCGCCTGGACACGGGAACCACCTGGTCAGCGATCCTCATCAGCGGCTCCTCCACAAAGCCGCCTGCGGGCTCCAGCGCGGTTTCCGTGTAGCGGCTGCCCGGATTCCACAGGATCCACTCCCCGATGCCGACATCGTAGGCGGCCTGGATCTGGGCCCGCACTTCGGGTGCTTCGTAGCGCGGCGGACCGAGTGTGAAGTCCTGGAGCCAGGGGCGCGTGGCTCCCGCCCCCTCGATTGCCGCCGAGCGGCGCACCGCGTCCTCCAGGGCCTCCCGCACGATCTCGTAGGGGTGGGAGTTGGGCCTGTCGTACCCGAAACTCCCCTTCCAGTAGTGACTCGGGTACACCATGGGAAGCGCCACGTCCACGACATCGATGAAGGACTCCCACACCTGCCCGATTCCGACGTCGCGATTGAACGACGTGGTCACGCCGAAGACGTCGGCGGTGACCTGCACGTCCATGTCGGCCAGCTCTGCGCGGCTGTAGGCCAGGAATTCGCGTATCGCCTGCGGTCTGGGCACGCCCGCGCCTCCGGGGAAGTAGGCGCGCCTCATCGCCGAGGCGGGAGCGTCGGGGAAGCGCACGTAGTCCCACTGGATCTCCGGGAATCCCATCTCCGCGACTTCGCGCGCGATCGCCACGTGGTAGTCCCAGACCTCTCGGTTGTACGGATTGAGCCAGACGATCCCCTTGTCGTCGCTCCACGGGCCGCCAGCGGTGTCCTGCACGGCCAGCTCCGGGTGCGCCGCCGCGATGAGGGGGTCCTTGACGATCACGATCCGGGCGATGGGGTAGATACCCGCCGCTTCGAGCCGCGAGAGCAGCACGCGCAGGTTCGGTATTCGGATCTCTCCGGTAGCCCCGATCCGCTGGGCGAGCGGGACCTCGGTGGGATGACTGACGTACCCGGTCGCGTCCTTTATGTCGACGACGAAGGTGTTGATCTCGGTGCGCCGCGCGAGTTCGGTCAACGCCGTGATGCGTCTTCGCGACCCCGCGGACCAGGCGTTCACATAGAGGCCGCGAACGTGGTCCGGACGTGGAAAGACGAAGACGCGGTCTAGGTCGATTCCTTCGGTTCCCGGTCCCTCCGGGGTCGCGTCCCCCTGGGGGTTGCGGACGGCGGCGTCCGCAGCAGCAACCTCCGGGGTCGCTTCCCTCTCGATGTCCTCCTGGACAGCGTTGCCGCTCGTCGCAGTTGCGGTGCCCGCGACTCCGGGCGGAGGAGAGTCGGCTGTGCCACCGCTGGAGCCATTGTCGGCTGAGCAGGCTGCCACCAGAACCATGGCGAGCATGAAGCGCAGGGCACATTTCATGTCCCGAATATAGCAGTAATCGCACCCGGTGTTTTCGCCGTGCCGGATTTCCGCAGCCGCGCGCGCTGCGCTATCTTGTGTGCCGCCGGCACGCGCCGGTTCGGGGCCATAGCTCAGCTGGGAGAGCGCTGGCTTTGCAAGCCAGAGGTCACCGGTTCGATCCCGGTTGGCTCCATTTCGTCCAAGGGCTTTGACATCTGCCGGAGACCGGACCCATGAACCGTACCCCGCGTAGCCTCGGTTTCCTCCTGTTGGGCGCCCTGGTCGCCGGATGCACCGACCCCGCTGATGCCCCCGACGACGGACTCGTCTCCGAATTCGGCCGGTACGAGGGCTACTCCGAGCCGATCTACGACAGCTGGGTCAACACCTCGCGGTACGTCGAGATGCGCGACGGAGTCAGGCTGGCCGTCGACGTCACCTTCCCCGCGATCGGCGGCGAGGCCGCGCCAGGTCCGTTCCCCGTCGTGTGGACCCACTCCCGCTACCACCGGAATCCGGGCGAACTGGTGCGGTTCTTCTCCCCGGAGGGGGCCGAGGTGCCCGAGGTCGACTCGCAGGTCGATGCGAACGGAGGGCTCCAGCTCCTGGCACGGCACGGCTACGTCGTGGCCGCGGTACAGGTGCGCGGCGGCGGCGCGTCCTTCGGGACCTACCAGGGCCTGTTCTCGGAGGCCGAGACCGACGATGCGCGCGAGATGATCGAGTGGTTCGCCACCCAGCCGTGGAGCGACGGCAACGTGGGGATGTACGGGGGCTCCTACCTGGGCATGACGCAGTACATGGCGGCCTCCGAGATGCACCCCGCGCTCAAGGCCATCTTCCCGAACGTGGCCGGGCTCGACATGTACGACCAGCTCCACCCCGGGGGCATCTACCGCAAGGACATGATCGACCACTGGGGTAGCCTGACCCGCAATCTGGACATCAACTGGGCCGCGCCGCCGGTCGACGAGGACACCGACGGATCGCTGCTGCAAGCCGCCATTGCGGAGCACGAGGACAACTGGGACGTGGCCGTCGAGTATGCGGCCGGGCGGTTTCGCGATCACGACATCCCGACGCTGACCTGGACCGAGCACGGCGTCTCGGGCGTGCTGGACGAGGTGAAGGAGGCCGGCGTGCCCGCGTACCACTGGAACGGCTGGTACGACATCTTCATCCTCGACGCGGTGCTCCTGTGGGCCAACTACGAAGGGCCGCAGAAGCTGGGCATCGGCGCATGGTCGCACGCGGGGATGCCCGACAGCCTCCTGATGGCCGAGAGCGCCGAACTCACGGCGGTGGAGCAGCTTCGCTGGTTCGACTTCTGGCTCAAGGGCATCGACAACGGGATCATGGACGAGCCCCCCATCCACTACGCCGTCATGAACGATCCCGGGGATTGGACCTGGACTTCGGCGAACAGTTGGCCCCTCCCCGAGGCCGAGGAAGCAGTCTGGTACCTGGCCGGTGGACCGTCGGGGAGCGTCGGTTCGGTCAACGACGGGGCGCTGTCCCCGGACGCGCCTGCGGGTGACGACGCAGCGGACAGCTACACCGTGGACCTGACGACCACCACCGGGATCACGACCCGCTGGGACAACGCAGTCGGCGGCGCCCCGCTGATGATCTACCCCGATCTGGCACCCAACGACGCCAAATCGCTCACCTACACCACCCCGCCGCTGGACGCCGACGTGAACGTCACCGGGCACCCGTTGGTGACGCTGTGGCTGTCGTCATCGACCAACGACGCCGACGTGATCGTCCTTCTCCAGGAGGTCGACGCCGCGGGTGTCTCGCACTACATCTCCGAGGGCGTGCTGAGGGCGTCGCACCGCGCGCTTGCCGAGGCACCGTGGGACAATCTCGGGCTGCCGTTCCAGCGGAGCTTTGCCGAGGACGTGCAACCGCTGCCGGACGGCGAGCCGGGTGAACTGGTCATGGATCTCCTCCCCACGGCCAACGTCTTCAACGCGGGCCACCGCATCCGCGTGACGATCATGGGTGCAGATGCCGACAACATCGAACTGCCGTCGGTCGCACCAACCATCCAGGTGCACCGCGCGGGGGCCTACCCGTCCAGAATCGTTCTGCCCGTGGTGCGCTAGAAACGGTACGTGTAGTTCGCCTTGATCGCGCTGCCCCTCGACAGCGTGATCAGGTCGCGGTCGTTGAGGATGTCCAGTCCCAGGTTCCGCCAGTTGTGGGTGTAGACCAGGAAGATGTCGTTGCCCGGTCTGACGATCCAGCGCAGCCGCGCGAAGAGTCCGACGATGTCGCTGTCGTTGTCATAGCGGACCTGGTTGGTCACGCTCACCCACTGGTTGGGATTCCACTCGCCCTCGACCTCGTAGACGTCGGCGGTGAAGTCGCCGCGCGGCAACGACACCTCGTTGTGCTCGAAGTTGGTGGAGATGCTGATCCCGGGGTTGGGCCGGAACGAGGCCCGGGCGTTCATGCGCGTCCGGTTCCCGTCCCAGAACCCGCCGGTGCTGATCCCGCCGAACATCGACACACGACGATGTCCCGCCGTGCGGGCCTGCAGTTCCCACTCCCAGGTCGCGTATTCACCGGGGAGAATGTCGATTCCGTCGCTGACTTCGTAGCCGTAGTCCAGGTACTCCAGCACACGGGTGGCGCCGATCTCGATGTTGTCTCCGCTCTCGAAATCGAGCCCGAAGATGTCGAGCTGCCACTCGCGCTCTTCGAGCACGCCGGTGTCGATGTTGGTCAGATTGCGGAACTGGACCGCGAAATCGAACTGGCGAATCCAGTCGATGCTCTCCGGCCTGGGGGCCCAGCCGATGCGGGGCTCCACGCGGCGAAAGCCGTTGCGGGCCACGAAGCCGAGAGACGGGCGGTAGTCGTCCCCGAACTCGCGGTACGAGATATGGGCCGTCCAGATGTCGTTGGGGAAGTTGAGGCGGAGTCCGCGCGCCGTGAGATCGTTGAGCGACCGGTCGATCGTGGGATCGGGATTGGAGTTCCAGACGAAGAACGCCTCCATCTCGAGGCGCTTGTCGCCGAAGAAATGCCGCGTGTTGAGTTGAGCGTCCATCCCCATGGTATGCCCATCGGCCACCGCGAAGCCGTCGAGTCCGGGCGCCGCGGCCCTGCGCGTGTAGATTGCCCCGACGCTCGACTGCTCGAAGATCGAGCGCTTTACCCGCGCGACGGTGAAGGTCTCTCGCGGAATGTTCACGTCGGCCAGACTGCCCTCGTCGAAGAAGGAGTGCGCGGCCGTTCCGATCTGGTAGAAGCCGAGTTCGAATCTGCCCGCCTGCCCGGTCAGTCTGGTGCCGTACTGGATCGGTACCTGCTGGCCCGATCTGAGCCCGATCCGGCGCGAGAAGAACGGCGTCGGGCCGCTTCGGGGCGCAAAGCTGAACACGCCCGAGCCCTCCAGGAAGAAGTCGCGGCGCTCACGAAAGCGCTGCGGGAACCGCGTGAGGTTGACCCGTCGCTCGTCGCTCTCGACCTCGGCGAAATCGGTGTTGATGCTCGCGGACGCCCGGAGGCTCGACGTGACGCTGTAGTTGACGTCGAGGCTCACATCGCTCGGAAACGTTGTCGGATCGGTGTTGCCCGGAACGTTCTTCCAGGTTGTGACCGCCGAGGGCCTGGCCTCCAGCCCCATGCCTTGTGAAAGATTTCTCAAGCCGGTAAGGCGCCCTGCGTTCACCGGCCGAAAGAGCCCTTCGTTGCGCCGATAGCCCCGCCAGAGGATTTCCTCGTTGCGGTGACGGATCGTGCGCTGGAAGTTGATCCCCCAGGTGTCCAGTTCGGGATTGAAATTCAGGGTCCGGAAGGGGATGCGGATTTCCGCCGACCAGCCGTCGTCGCGCTCGGCCGTGCGAGCCTCCCAGATGCCGTCCCAGGCCTTGCCGGCCCCGCCGCCACCGCCGCCGCCACCGCCCCAACCACCGCCGCTGCCCGTCAGGATCCCGTCTCCCATCAGTCCGGCCGGGTTGATCTCGAAGAAGTACCCGGTGCGCCCATCCAGGAAGGTGTCGAGGATCCACATGAAGCGGTCGTCAGTCCGCAGACTGGCGTCCCGCTGCCGCTGGTATGCCAGGATATCGGCGGGGTCGCCGTAGAGGACGGCGCTGATGTACAGGTTGTCCTCGTCGAAGACGACGCGGACTTCGGTTCGCTCGGAAGGGATGCCCCCTTCGACCGGCTCCTGTTGGGTGAAGTCGGTGATCGGCGTTGCGGTGCTCCAGATGTCCTCGTCGATGCGCCCGTCGAGGTCGATGTCCGCGGCAGCGGGGAGAACGACGGCCTCGAGTACCACCGCGCCGCCGTTGTCGCCGTTGGATGACTGGGCGGCGGCCTTGCTCGGGGATCCCGAAAAGGCCAGAAGGAAGAGTGCCGGGGCCGCGAAACCCGGCAGGTGGGCTGACGTTGGTCTCATTCGGATTCGACTCTTCGGGCCTCGGGCCGGATACACGGTTGGTCCGGGCCAGGGGGATGGTCCGGCACTAAGGGAAAGACACCTTGCCCGAGGCATTTGTTGGCGGCGTTTGACCAGGGGTCGGCGGGCGAACCCTGGATCACTTGACTTCGCGCCGTCGGTCATGGATCTTCGGAGCTAGTTGAGAATGAATCTCATTTAGCCCGGATTGTGCTCGGCGCTCGTTGTGGACGCTGCACGAAACCGGACCTACAACATGAAACGGAGGAATCATGTTCCGCAGTTACACCATGCCACTCGCCCTGGTCATGATCCCGGCGCTACTGGCCGGTTGCGGCGGGGGCGCCGATTCGGCGGAGTCTGAACCCGAGGCCGCGGAGCCTGCGGAGGCAATGGGAGAGATGGGTGCCGCCGAGGCCACGGTCGCCCTTCTCAACCCCAACCTCGCTACCGAAGACGAACTGACGAGTGTGCCGGGGATAACGGTGGAGGCTGCCGAGGCTGTTGTCGGCGGGCGGCCCTACCTGCGCGCGGCGGATCTGCACGCGGTGCTGTCGGGTGCGATCGGCGACGAAGCGGCGCTGGCGGCGTACGGGTCGCTCTGGCTGCCGATCAACCTCAACGACGTGACGAACGACGAGATCCTGCTGATCCCCGGCGTGGGCGATCGGATGGCGCACGAGTTCGAGGAGTACCGTCCGTACGTCGACATGGGCGAGTTCCGCATGGAGATCGGCAAGTACGTGGACGAGGGCGAGGTCGAGCGGCTGGCAGGGTACGTTTACGTCCCAATCGATCTGAACAGCGCCACCCGCGAGGAGATCATGGCTGTTCCGGGCATGAGCGATCGCATGGCGCACGAGTTCGAGGAGTACCGCCCGTACACCGATCTCGACCAGTTCCGCATGGAAATCGGGAAGTACGTGGACGAGGACGAGGTCGCGCGGTTCGAGCGCTACGTGACGCTGAACTAGGGGGCGGGGTGCCCGGGCGGCGCGCGGGCTGCCTGGCCCCGGCGGCGGCGACGCGATGATCCGGGCGGTCATCTTCCGGCTGCACCTGTCGGTGGCCGTGGCCGCCGGGGCAGTCGTATTCATGCTGGCCGCGACGGGTGCCATCCTGTCGCTCGAGGAGACGGTGACGGGGCTCGCCGAGCAGCGGTACTTCGTGGCCGGTGGGGAAGGTGCTGAGCGGCTGGGTCCGGAGGCGATCGCTGCGGCGGCCGGCTTCGCGGCGACCTCGCTGCGATATCGCGCGGATGCGCGCGCACCGGTCCGCGTATACGAGGGACGCGATCGATACGCCCGCGTTGACCCCCATACAGGCGCGGTGCTGGCACTAGGACCGGACGGGCTCGAGCGGTTCTTCGAAGGCGTGCACAACTGGCACCGCTGGTTCAATGTCTCGGGAGGCTCGGTGCGGCGGGCGCGGGCGGTGACCGGTGCGGTCAACGTGGCTTTCCTGTTTCTGCTGCTTACCGGGCCGATCCTGTGGATCCCGCGACCTGTTGCCCGGCGGTCGCTCGCCAATGTGCTTCTCTTCCGTCGCGGGGCGAGGGGCGCGTGGCGCGACCTCAACTGGCACCAGGTGGTGGGGATCTGGTCAGTCCTGCCGCTGGCAGCGATCGCGGCGACGGGGGTCACCACGTCGTATCCGGCCGTGGCGGATCGTGTCTATCCGATGGTGGCGAACGTGGTGCCCGCCGAGGCGTGGCCGGGCACGGTGGGACTCGAGGCGATGGAGGGCTCGGTGGACGCCCCACGCGCGCCGGAAACGGACCTGGCGGCCGTGCTTGCAACCGCCGAGGCATGGGCGCCCGGGTGGCGGACGCTGATCCTGAACGTGCCCCGGCCGACGGACAGCGAGGTCCGTGCCGAGGTGCACGGGGGGCGCGCCGGCCAGCCCCAAAGGGTCGGCATCCTCACCCTGGACGCGGTCACCGGCGCCGTCCTCGAATGGGAGTCCTTCGCAGACGATACCCCGAGCCGCCGCGCGCAACAGTTCCTGCGCTACGCGCACACGGGGGAGTACTGGGGACTTGCGGGGCAGCTGCTGGCGGGACTCTTCTCGCTGGCGGCCGCGCTGATGGTGTGGACCGGACTCTCGCTGGCGGTGCGCCGGCTGCGTCGCTTCCTCAGGTTCCGGCGGACGCTGCGCGGATAGCGGACACACACGCCGCCCTCGGGATCGGCCTCAGAATGAGTCGGGATACCGCGACGGCAACACGATGGTCGGCCGCGTGACCCCGTAGTGGATCAGCACGTCGTACCACTCGGCGACGGGGTGATGGTTCCAGTAGCTGGAGGGCGAGTCGGGGTTGTAGCAGCAGCCGATGGTGCGGAAGAGCCGCGGATTCGACAGCCACGCGGTGCCCGCAGCGCCGACTTCACGGTTGCGAAGATCCAGGAAATAGCGGGGGGCCGCGGCGGTCGACAGGTGGTGCTCGTATGAGAGCGGCCGCACCGCGTCCAGGACCATCTGGTCGAGACCGAAATAGCTGGAGCCCCGCTGGCGCACCCCGGTGAAGGTCCCGGACTCGTGACTGAAGCCGAGGATGACCATCGCGTCGCCATAGCTGCCGCGGAGGTACCATCCCTGCGCGCCGGGCTGGGTCGACACGTGGAAGTTGTGGGCCCACAGGACGATCCGGCTTTCAGGTCCCAGCCGCCGGTGAAGCCACACCGTGTTCTCCGCCATGGACTGGTCGCGGCTCTGGTCGCCGACGATCATCAGGTGGTACTGGATGGCGACCCGCATGCTCTGCAGCGCCAGCGCGAAAGCGTCCTCTCCGCCGATCGCCTCGTAGTCGGCCCTGTGCGCCACGACCGAATCGCGGACCTCGCCGAGCGACGTGCCGCAAGCCGCGCGGTAGTCCGCGGTCTGGTCGGCGTAGCGGGTCTCGGGGAAGCGGCCGGAAGGATTGTTGGCAACGCGCACGAGGCATTCGAGCCGTGCTGCGAACGAGTCGACCCGGTCGGGATCCACCACCCTCAGGTACTCCAGCACGTTGTGCAGCGCCATTCCGGGATACTGCATGTCGAACCCATGGAAGCCCAGGTCGCCTCCCGCCTCGTTGTGCGCCCGCATCCACTCGATCATCTCCAGCACCGATTCTGTGTTCCACGTCCAGAAGTACAGGCCCGACAGCAGCTCGGCGGCGTCTCCCTCGCCGCGCCGCACGTAGTCGTCGAGCCGGTTGGCCTCGGGCCAGGTGGCCTCGATCGCGAACGCGTCGAACCCCATCTCCTCGACCAGAAACCGCAGAATGCGCGCTTTCATCTCGAAGAAGTCGCGGGTGCCGTGGGTGTTCTCGCCCAGCGACACGACCCGCGCATCGCCGACGATGTCACGCAGGAAGCCGATGTCGGAGTTGCGAAGGGAGAGGTGGGAGCCCTCAAACGGGATCGCGTTCCGCTCGATCCACGCCGTCGCCTCCGCGGGGACCGGAGGAGGGTCGGGGTCGGCCGGCGCCTCGACGGGGGTGGTTGCGTCGCCGGCGCACGACGCGAGGGAGAGGAGCGCGGCGGCGGGCAGGACTGCAAAGGGCGCCGACGTGAGTGAGCACGACCGACGCCGGCATGGTCTCACGAACTGCCTCCCGTGCGATCGGTCAGGTACCGAAGAAGATCTCGCTGAACTCCAGCGCTCCACCCTCGGAAATGTTGGCCCGCTGTGTATAGCCGATCTCGCCGTCAAAGGCGACCGACAGGACTATGCTCGCCACCTCGGCCGAATGATTGGTCAGCCGCACGAAGAAGCGTCGTGCGAGCTCGATGTCGTATTCCTTGACGAAGTCGAGCTCCACCTGCGACGTGTCGGCGTGGACCAGCACGGTGTAACGCTCTCCCTGATCGACGTTGGCTACCCTTTGGAAGTCGTCGGACACGACCAATTCAAGCGGTACTGGTGCAGTCCCGGTGATTTCCACACGAGCGACGCTCGGGTACTCCTGATCGTCGTCCAGCAGGTCGCACGCGGCCGCGGCCGCCAGCAGCGCCAACATGGCAAGGACCCCACGCCGAAGGCCGCGCCGTTCGCTGCGCCGAGCAGGAGCCAAAGGGCGTGCGCGGGGGGGTGCGACGGCCGCGTGTGCCGCCGCACCCCCCCGCTCAAAGCGCGCTTTCACGCGTCCTTCACCTGTCCGCCGACCTTCAGGAAGGCTTGGTCAGGTTGGGGTTGCCTTCGTACTCCTCCAGCGGAAGCGGGAAGCACGTGGCGTCTCCGTACATGCCCCACTCCGTAGTCGGGTGGACCCCGCTGGGGAAGAAGTCGCCCGCTCCCTGGTTTTTCCAGCGGCGCAGGTCGCCCAGGCGGAAGCCGCCCAGGTACATGTCCCGGCCGCGCTGTTCACGCAGTTCGGCCATCAGATCCGCCCCTGAGAGGTCCACCGGATCCTGATTGCCGGCCGCCCGGCGAGCGTTCACGAAGTCGAGCGTCGACCCGGCCGCACCCATCCCGCCTGGTCCCGCCGCCTCGTAGTAGTGATGCATCGCTTCGAGCCCGGATGCCATCTTGATATCCGTGCCCCTTTCGTAGAACGGGGGCGACCCGCCGTCGGCGATCGCTTCGCCGTTGTATCCGCTGAAGGGCAGCGATTGATACGGCTTGTAGAGTCGCGTCAGGCGATTGTGACCGAGCGACCAGCTGGGCGTGTGCTGCACCCGCGGGTCGGTCTGACCGGCGATGATGTCCTGATCTCCGAATGCGCCGCCCAGGAAGTTCGGGTGTACGCCGAGCGAGTGATTACCGCCGTTGATGCGTCCCCAGAGCACGAGGTCGGTCCCGCCATCGGACGTCTGCTCGTATTCGACCCAATGGACGAAATCGGCGGGCACATCGCCGGCGTACTGCATCACCTGGCTGTGATTGCCGAGGTTGAGATGAGCACGGGCGAGCCCGGTACGGGCGAGGTTCACGAGGTCGTCGCGCCCGGCGGCTCCTGCGACCTGCATGCCCTCCTCGAATCGCGACAGGCCGCGCTCGTAGATCTGCGCCTGTGACGCGATGGTCTCTCCCACGTTGAAAACGGCCTCGCACATGGCGTCGCCAAGGATGATGTGGGAATAGCCGGCGTAGATCAGTGCTGTCGCCATCCGCTCATCGGCCGCCGGGTTGTCGATCAGCGTGCGGAACCGTCCGGCGGCGCTGTCCGCCATAACCCGGGCGGCGCTGATCTGCGAGAACATGTTGTCGGGGTCGCCCTCGTCGAACCGGACCAGCCTCTGGCTCAGCCGCGCGGTCGATTCCCAGTTGATCCCGGTGATCTGCTCGTCGGTGAACATGCTGCCCCGCCAGATGAACGGGTCGTCGAACATGGCCGAGAATTCACCGATGACGCTATTCGTGAGCACGTCTATCAGGAGTACGTCGTTGAGCGCGTCCTCGGAGATGCGCTCGGGGTTGTTCGCTATCAGAAGTTCGTCGAGGGTGTCGCATGCCGCGACCGGACCCAGGACGGCCAGTACGGCAGCGAGCCGCAGCGTCTTGCTGAATCGAGTCATTTGCTTCCTCCTCTCAGAACTGCAGGGCGATCGATGCCGACACCCTGCGGGTCATCGGTGTGGACGCGTAGTCGAGCTCACTGAACTCGCGCGTACTGTAGAAGGTGACTTCCGGATCGGAAGTGCCCCCGTACTTGGTCCACATCCATATGTTCCGGCCCGATAGCGTCACCGTGGCGCGGTCCGCGCGGAAGGCGTTGCTCAAATCGGTTGGCAACGTGTAGCTCACAGCAAGCTCCCGGAACTTCAGGAAGTCCGCCGGGAACAGGTGCGTCTTGGTCTGGCGGCTGCGCCACACCAGCACCTCGACCGGGTCGGCGTCGGGGTTGTTCACCTCCCAGCTGTTGCGATCGATGCGGTTCCGGATGGAACAGATCGCGCACCACTGGTGGTGGCCTCCCTTGTAGTCGAACTGGGCAAAGACCCGGAGGTTGCCGAGGAGCGTAAAGGTGTTGGAGAACGCAATCTCCCGCGTGGGCAGCTGAGGTCCCACGAACTCCTCGTTGTCGTAGTCGACGGTCACGCCTCCGCTGGGAGTGAGAACGGGGTTGCCGCTCGGATCCCGTACGACATCGACAGACCAGTAGCCGCCCAGCGGGTAGCCCTCGATGTGTTTGTGTACCTGCGCGAACGCACCGAAGGAGATATCCTCCAGGGCGCCACCGAAGGAGACGAGTTCGTTCGAGTTGGTGTACAGCGACACGCTCGCGTCCCACTGGAGATTGCGCGTGTAGATCGGGGATCCGGTCAGCAGCAGCTCGAAACCGCTGTTCGCGATCTCGCCGATATTGACGAAGTGGCTTCCGCTGAACCCGCTCGACGGCGGATCGGGCACCGAGATCAGCGCATCGGTCGTGCGCTGGTTGTAGTACGTGACTTCAAGAGCGGCGCGGCCGTCAATGAACGACGCGTCAAAGCCGAGCTCGATTTCGGTACCAGTCTCGGCCTTCAAGTCGGGATTGCCGTACGAGGCCGTGGAAAGCTGGTTGACGGCCACATCACCGACCACGGTGACGTCCGGTGCAAATGCCCGGTCCGCCGTGAAGGGAGCCGGTGCCTTCCCGGCCTGCCCCCATGCGCCCCGGAGCTTCATCTCGTCCACGTAGGGCAGGCTGAAGAAGTCCTCGTCCGAGATGATGTAGGAAACCGAGGCCTTCGGGTAGACGACCAGCGAGAAGTCGTTGCCGAACGCCGAGTTGTCGTCGACCCGGACGGCCACCGTGCCGTACAGGCGATCCCGCCAGGCCGCCTGCTCCTGCAGATACACGCCGAGGGAGGTCTGCTCGACGAATCCCTCCGAAGCCGACGTAACTGCGGCGGTTCCGATGAGGTTCAGGTTGTTGGCCACGAAGCCTTGTCCATCAACGAAGTGGGACGAGAACTGTTCCCTTACCAGCTGCGCCCCGAAGGAAAGGGACGAAGTGACGTCATCGGTTAAATCGGTTCCAATGGTGCCGGCGTAGTCGGCCGTCCACGAGTGATCGACGGGCAGGAAGCGCTGAACGCGGCCGCCGGAGGAGGTGGCCCCCCATGGTTGGAGACCGGTGGTGTCGATCATGTTGACCTCGGAGTTGTTCCGGTCCTGCTTGTCCATCCCCAGGGTCAGACGGTTCGTAAACCAGTCCCATGGCTGGTAGTTGATCGTCATGGCGATCGTCGTGCGCTCGGCCTCGGTCTGATTGTCATACTCGTTGGAGAGGTTGGGTCCGAACCCCCGGAAACCTTCCTCCCATGGTGCGGACGACCCGGGCCTTCCCCTGAATCCGTTCCGCAGAATCGAGTTCGAGGAGTTGTTCGCGAACGGCATCTGCACGTGTGTACGCGCGTACCCGACGTTGACCGCCGCCGAGAACCTCTCGGTGGGAGTGAAGCCGAAGTTCGCGCGCCCCGAGGTCCGGTTGGAGAAGTTGTTGTAGTAGACGCCCTCTTCACCGCCCCTTTCGAAAGAGAGGTAGTAGTTGAAGGCTTCGCCGCCGCCGCGCGCAGAGAGGTTGAAGGTGTTGAGATCGGCATAGCTGTCGGGCCCGCCGTCGTTCTGGCGAAGAGCCATGGGATGACGCTTCACGGGATCATCCATCAGCACCGTGTTCTCCGCGACCCCCGAGCACCCGGGGTAGACGTTCGGGTTGGAGATGTTCGAAGCGGTGCACCTCCAGTAGTTCGTCGGGGTGTCGAGCGCCCACTCGTTGTAGCCGGTCTCGAAGGAAGCATTCCACACCAGTCCGGATCCGGCGCGGCCCTTCTTGGTGATGATCTGAATGACGCCGCCAGCCGCATCGGCCCCGTAGAGGGTGGATGCGGCAGGGCCCTTGATCGTCTCGACCGACTCGATGTCGTTGGGGTTCAGGAAGTCGAGGGCGTCCGTTCCCTGAGCGCCGCCCCAGCCGACGTCCTGCCCGCCCTGCGTACCCGACTTCATGCGAACGCCGTCGACATACACGACGGGCTGCAACCCCGCGGCCAGAGATCCCGCTCCGCGGATGCGCAGCTTGGAGCTGGACCCCGCCTGGCCGGAATTCTTCATCAGCGTCAATCCGGGAGTCCGGGCGGTGAGCAGTTCCTGGACGGTGCTGATCGGCGCGATCTCCACGATCTCGGCTGCGTCGATGGTCGAAACCGTGTTGCCGATCGACCTCGCCTGCGTCTCCTGCGCCGTTCCCGTGACCACGATCTGGTCGAGCTGGAGCGCCGCCTGAGCGAGCTGGAAGTCGAGCTGCGCGGTCTCGCCGCTGACGACCGTCACGCTCTGCGTCAGGGTACCGAACCCGATGAACTGCACCTGCACCTCGTGGTCGCCCACGGGCACATTGAGAAGCAGGTACTGCCCCGCGGTGTTGGTCAGGCCACCCCGGACGGTACCCACAATCTCGATCTGGGCGCCACCAATCGCCCTCTGAGTGATTGCGTCCACCACCTGCCCTCGAATCGAGCCTGTCTGTGCTTCGAGAGCGGAGGGAAGAGCGAGGACAATCGCCGCCAAAGCGACGACTCCTCCCCCATGACGCGGTCTCCTACCCTTTCTTCGTTCCATGGCGTCCTCCTTTGGACCAGGATGTGAATTCCGGAGTGCACACACTCCGGGATGGACATCAACCCCAATGCACTCCGCACCGGGGCATGTCACACAATACCATCTACGCAACGCGCTGGCGAGTATTGCGTACATGACTGCGGAGAGTCCACCTTGAAGTCGGAGGTATCCCCGTGAAGTCGACTTGGCGCACCCGAACGCGGCTGGTCACCATTGCCGCGCTCGTTCCCATCTTTTGGGCCCCGTCCATCGGCACGGCCCAATCCGGAACGTCACTGACCGGACAGGTTGTGGATCAGGCGACGGGCAACGCGGTGGCGGACGTGGAGGTCTGGATCGATGGCGTGGGCACGCAGTTCACGGATTCCACCGGACACTTCGCTTTTGCGAGCGTACCCCGGGGCAACTGGGTGCTCACGATACGTCATATCGCGTACGGAGCGCACTGGCAGGAGGTCGAGGTGGGGGCCGAGCCACTCAGTCTGACCATCTCGGCTACCCAAACGGAAATCAGCCTGGCCCCAATCGTGGTCGAAGGCGTGAGTCGGGCGGAGCGGGAGCGTCGGGGGGCCGGCCGCCAGTTGAACCGGATTTCGCGCGAAGAAATCCGGGGATACGAAGATACGGCGATGAGCCTCGTCGAGCTCCTCACGGCCCGCGTGCCTGGAGTCCGGATTACTCGGAGCGGCGTCGTCGGGCAACCCACCTGCCTGGAGTTTCGCGGTGCGCGTTCGGGGAACTTCATCCGCGGACTGAGCAGCAGCGACCCCGGTTGCAATTCTCCGGAGGTCTACCTCGACGGCGTGCTCGTGCACAACCCGGCCACCCTCTACGCCACCCTGCCCATCGAGACGATCGAGAACATCGAGGTCGTGCAGCCGTCGGAGGCCGGGGCGCGTTTCGGGACAGGATCGTTGTGGGGCGCGTTGATCATCGAGACCAGAAGACCCGGACGCAATCCGGACGACCGGCCCTACTCCTGGCGCAGGGGCCCGCAGAGGTATGACTGGACCCTCGAGACCGCGTCACACGCGACCGGCTCCGTGTTTCTGGGATCGGCGCTGGGCAACGCCGTGGGGTTGGCCGCCGGAGTTGCGATCGCGAGTCGGTGCATCGGATTCCGGGGTCCGGACGACGACGCGATCTTCTCCGACTGCGGCGGTACCGCCACCATTGCGGCCGCCGCCGCCGCGGTGGCTCTTCCGGCGCTGGGATCGGCGCTGGGCGCTCGTATCGGGGGCGAGACCGATCGCTCGCGCGGGACGTTCGGCGCAGCCGTGATCGGCGCGGCGGTTGCGCTCATCCCGGGCTACACATTCGGGATTGCCGGCCAGCGTGACGAAACGGATTTCCTGGAGGGCCTGAGCGTGGTGACGCTCACCCTTGCCGTGCCTCTGGTGGCTACCGTCGCGGACAAGTTGTTTCGGTCGGAGCGTGAAGAGCCCCAATAGGCTTGTCCGCGGGCTGCTACAGCGACCGCAGAAAGCGTAGCAGCGCCTGGCGCTCGACGATTGGCAGTGCCCCGAACGCATCGCGCGCGGATTCGGCCTCACCGCCGTGCAATTCGATGGCGCGTTCGATGTTGAAGGCCCGGAGGTCGTGCAGGTAGGGTCGCCGCGCGCCGAGGCTGAGAAGCGGTGTTGTGCGGTATTCGGTCTCGGTCGCGCCGGGCGCGCAGGTGCTGGCCAGGGCCGGACCGAGATCGTGGAGGAGGAGGTCCGAGTACAGGGGAGCCCGCACGCGGTCGAGGGGGGCGAGCCGGGAGGGGCCGGTCGTGACGTAGGGAGTGTGGCAGGCCGCGCAGCCGATGGCCGTGAAGAGGACTTCGCCGTGCGCGATCACGGGGGCCGCGTCGGGGGCGGGGGTGGGGC
>VXMI01000142.1 GCA_009841165.1 Gemmatimonadota bacterium
CCCCCCCCCCCCCCCTTTTTTTTTTAATGATACGGCGACCCCCGAGATCAACACGCGTAAGACCGTCGGCAGCGTCAGATGTGTATACGCGACCGGGGTGGGACACGGCGTCGAAGTTAAAGGAGCCGGGGACGGGGGATCAAGGGTGGACCGCCGCCCCCACCAGCGCCGCGATCTCGCCGCGCTCCAGTTCCCGCATGTCGTGCCGGTCCTTGACCAGGCACCCGAGCGTCTCGCCGACGATCTCCGCATCGAGCCGGTCCCTGTGCAGCGTGATCAGCGCCCGCGCCCAGTCCAGCGTCTCGGCCACCCCCGGCGGCTTCATCAGCGACCGCTTCCGCAGCGCCTGAACGAAGTGCGTGATCTCGATCGCCAGCGCCTCGGCGATGCCCGGCACCTTCGTGCGGACGATCTCGACCTCCTTCTCGAAGGGCGGATGCTCGATGTACAGGTACAGGCAGCGCCGCCTGAGCGCGTCCCCGATCTCGCGCGTCCGATTCGACGTCAGCAGCACCAGCGGCCGGTGCGCCGCCCGAATCGTCCCCAGCTCGGGAATCGTCACCTGGAAGTCCGACAGCAGCTCGAGCAGGAACGCCTCGAACCCCTCGTCGGCCCGGTCGATCTCGTCAATCAGCAGCACCGCGCCCGCGTCCGGCCGCGTGATCGCCCGCAGCAGGGGCCGCTCCAGCAGATAGCCCCGCCCGAAGATCAGGTCTTCGAGGTCGTCGGCGTCGTCGTCGGCGTCGGCGTCGTCGTCGGCGTCGGCGTCGTGCGCGTGCGCGTCAGCGGCGGGTGCGTCGGCGCCCCGCTCGTCCGCCGCGATCCGCAGCCGCAGCAGCTGCTTCTGGTAGTTCCACTCGTACAGCGCCGTGTTGACGTCCAGCCCCTCGTAGCACTGCAGCCGGATCAGCTCGGTCCCCCGGATCGCGGCCATGACCCTCGCGATCTCGGTCTTCCCGACCCCCGCATCGCCCTCGATCAGCAGCGGCTTCTCCATCGCCCGCGCCAGGTGCACCGCGGTCACGATCGACGGCTCCGCGACGTACCCCTGCTCGCGCATCGAGGCCTGCAGCCGGCGGATTTCCGGTCTCATCCGGCCGCTCGCCGTCCGCAGCTACACATAGGCGGCGGGATTCGCGTCGAAGCGCGCGCGACAGCCGGGGCAGCAGAAGTACACGGTCTCGCCCCTGTAGGTGGAGGAGGGCCGCGATCCGTCCGCGGGCACGGTCATGCCGCAGACCGGGTCGGTTGCATGCTCATTTGCGCCTGCGGGAGCGGCCGCCGCCTCGGCTCGGGCCGTCTCCGGCGCGCCGGCCCCCTCCGCGGCCGCACGTCCGCGCTCGGCCCCCAGGGCCACGATCTCCGCCAGGATGCTGACCGCGACCTCCTCCGGACTCTCGGCCCCGATGTCCAGCCCGGCCGGGCCGTGCACGTCGGCGACCCTGCTGCCGCACACCCCCTGCCCCGTCAGGTGGTCGCGCACCTGCACCATGCGTTTCGGCGAGGCGACGACGCCCAGGTAGTCCGGCCGCGCGGCCAGAAGCTGCTCGACCGCGTCCTCGTCGCCCTGCCCCATCGTCGCGACGACGGCGTACAGGCGGCTGCCCTGCGACCGTTCGCGGCGCGCGCGCTGAATCGCGTCTTCGCCCGTGGCGACCCGGTAGCCCATCGCGCCGCCGAGCCGCGCCACCGCGTCGGCGATCGGAGACGACCCCACCACCACCATCTCGGGAGCCGGGAACACCGGATTGATGTGCACCTCCACCTTCCCTTCGCTGCCGCAGGTCATGGGTACCGAAACAATATCCTCGCGTTCGCCCGGCAACGCACCGAAGCCGAGCAGCCGCGGCCGCCCCTCGGCCAGCGCGGCCAGCGCGTGGCGAACGACCTCGGGCTGCGTGCAGCTGCCGCCGATCCACCCGTGCACCTCGCCGTCGCCGGTGATCACCGCGGTGTTCCCGGGACTCGCCGAACTCGGGCGCTCGCGGCGCACGACGGTCGCGATGGCGTAAGCGCGCCGCTCGTCGAGGAGCCGCGCGGCCACGCCGAGCAGCCGGCTATTCATGGGTTGCCGCGCTCCCTGCGACCGGGCGCCGTGTCCCCGCAGTCCGCGCGTCCCCGAGCGCCCGCCGGGCGTCCGCATAGTCCGATGGGCGGTCCAGGTCGCGCATCGCTTCGCGGGGCCAATCGACCGCGACCGCTTCCGCGCGGTGCCGCTGTACCACCTGGCGGCCGCACCGCCGGTCCACACGGGTGAGTTCGGGAAAGAGGCGCCGGGCGTAGAGGATCGGCGGAGCCATCGTATCGCCGCCGTAGTGCGAAACGACCAGGGGGGCGCCGGTTTCGGCGTGGCGGTCCGCGATCGTGCGCAGCATCCCGGCGGTCACGAACGGCATGTCAGCCAGGATCACGATCGCCGCGGCGCAGTCCCGGCCGAGCGCCGCGACACCCGCGCGGACCGAGGTGTGCTGGCCGAGTGCGTGCTCATCATTAAAGACAGCGCTGCAGTGCAAACCGTGCAATTCGGCTTCCACGGCCTCGCGCTGGTGACCGGTCACGACCACCACCGGGTCCAGCTCTGCGGCATGGGCGATCCGCACGGCGCGCCGCACGACGGTCTCGCCCCCCAGCTCGAGAAGCAGCTTGTTGCGCCCCATGCGGACGGACGATCCGGCCGCAAGCACGACGCCTGCGACACCGGTCACGCTTCCGGGCCGCCGCGCGACGGCTCGTCGGCGCTCTCGAGCCAGGCCGAAAACCAGAGCGCGGCCAGCATCTGCCCGCCGGCCGCGATGCGCGAAGCCGCGAACTCGACCGTGGCCGGCTCGGCCGGATCGTCCGGATCGAAGCCGATTTCACGCTCAAGGCGGTATAGCGCCTCCACGAGCTGGTGCGCCTGCAGGATGTGCGCGAGGACCGCCTCCTTGGCCCACCCGACCACCGGCGTCGGAGGAGCCGAGCCCATGAATTCGGCCACGTCGGCGTCGGTCACGTGAGCGTCGACGAAATAGCGTTCGAAGCGCGCGTGAAACCGCGGGTCCCGGGTGAAGCGCTCCGGGTTCGGGGCCCCGAGCGCCCATCCGTTGAAGTGGATCGTGGTGTGGTGCGGCTGCGAGGCGTCGGTCACGTAGTGGCCCAGAATGCCCGCGTCGTTGATGATGCGCTGGGCGATCCATTCCCGCCGCACGGGGTCCTCCTCGGCCCGCCACAGCCGCCATTCGGTCACGAGACGTTGGTAGATCTCAAGGATGCGGTAGGGAAGGAACCCCACGTCCCGCTCGGGCTGCGGGATCCCGGCGTCGTAGAGGATGCTCAGGAACGCGAAGCGGTTGGGGGCGTCGAGCGCGCCCTGCGGCACGTTCTCCATGTCGATGTAGTGGTCGTACGCGAACGCCTGGTCCATTTCCTCGTGGGCCGAGATCCGCCAGCGGTCCGGCTCCGGGTTCAGGTAGACGAGTTGTTCGCCCGCCTCGCGGAAGAAGGCGGGGACCTCCTCGGGGAGCACCGATACGGCGGCGCGAGCTGCCATGCGATGCCCCCCGGCACCCCACGGGGGCGCGGGCGCGGACCACGGGGGCGCGGGCGACGCGGGCCAGAGCAGCGGCAGAGCCGCGAGGCCGAGGAATCCTGCTGTGATGTTCGTGCGGCGGCTCACCATGGTCCTCCTGTCCTTCTAGCTCTCGCGCGCGAGAACGTACGGCGACCTCTGCACCGTCGGCATCATCACCAGGTGCAGCACATTCACGTGCGGCGGCGTGTTCAGCACGTAGCATACCGCGTCGGCGATATCCGCGGCCACGAGCGGTGCGGTCCCCTCGTACACGCCGCTGGCGCGGTCCTCGTCGCCCCGGAAGCGCACCACCGAGAACTCGGTCTCGGCCAGCCCCGGGTCGACGCTCGACACGCGCACGTTCGTGCCGACGACGTCCACGTTGGTGCCCTCGGTCAGCGCCCTCACGGCATACTTGGTCGCGCAGTACACGTTGCCCTTTGGATACACCCAGTGGCCCGCAATGCTCCCCAGGTTGAGGACATGCCCCGAGTCCCGCTCGATCATGCCCGGCAGGATGGCCCGGGTCATGTTGAGCAGCCCCTTGACGTTGGTGTCGATCATCTCGTCCCAGTCGTCGTGACTGCCCTCCTGCACGGTGTCCAGACCGCGCGCCAGCCCCGCGTTGTTGACCAGGATGTCGACGGCCAGGTCGCGGGCGTCGAGCCAGGCCATGAACCCGTCGATGGCGGCGCGGTCGCGCACGTCGAGCGTGTGGACGAGGGGAGGGATCGCGCCCGTCTTCCCGGCGATGTCGGCGGCCAGCGCGGCCAGCCGGTCGCTCCTGCGGGCCGTGAGGACAACCCGCGCGCCCATCTCCGCCAGCGAGCGGGCGCACGCCTCGCCGATCCCGGCGGTCGCACCGGTGACGACGGCGGTCTTGCCTCGAATTCGGTTCATGGGGATGGGAGCAGGTTCCTTGGATGGGGAGAGGGCTCCGTGGATCAGCAACTGGGACGTTTCAGCTGAAACGTTTTCCACTGAAACGGACGGGCTGGAGCGCCGTTGCCGACGTTTCGGGGATTCTACCGGAGCCGATTGTCTCCAGCAAGGCGAAGCGCCGGTGACAGATGGTAAGGAAATTGCTTACAATGGTAGGGATACCCCCAACCAGTCCGAGGTGAATTGCCATGATCGTTAGCAAGCTGACTTCAAAGGCCCAGACCACCATCCCGAAGCCGATCCGCGTGGCCCTTGAGTTGCAGCCGGGGGACGAGCTTTCATACGAGATCCTCGATGGGCGAGTCGTGCTCACCAAGGTGCAGCAAGGGACCACGCTGGACGACCCCTTCCGCACCTTCGAGGAGTGGCACTCGGAAGCGGACGCCACGGCGTATGCGGACCTTTGAGCCTGGTGAGGTAATCAGGGTGCCGTTTCCGTACACGGATCGTGCTACTCGCCAGTCGCGGCCAGCCCTTGTCGTGTCGACGGCTCGATTCCAGGATCTGCACGGGCTTTTGTGGGTCGTCATGATCACCAGCGCCAAGAACCGTGGCTGGCCTGACGATGTACCGGTCGCCGACCTGAGGTCGGCTGGGCTACCTGTCCCCTCCATCGTCCGCAGCGCGAAGATAGCGACGATCGACGCCTCTGCCGCCTCGCCGCTGGGGCGTCTGCCAGCCGCTCAGCTCAGACAGGTCACCGAAGGGATTCGGCGGAGGTTGGGGGCTCGGTGAATGTGCACACTGTAAATTTCTGTTTACATTATGTCATGTCCAATTGACACTTCCAGGATCGTCATCACACCGCCACGGCCGAGTGGCACGAACAGCGTCTCCAGGGCGAGCGGCGGGCCGGGCGTCTCGGCGGTGCCGCCTTCCGCGTCCTCGGCCCGGATCACTGCCACTCGCAACCGCGAACCCTGCGGGACATTGCACAGCAGGAAGAGGCCGCGCTCATCGGTGGAAGTCTCGGCCGTGGCATAGTGCCCGTCGCGGCCCGGCGTCCACACGGCTCCCTCGTCCGGGGCACGATCCGCGTCGTCATCGGGGCGCAGCGGCGCCGCGACCGGTGCGGGCGCGTACCCCGTTGCGGCGGGCCACCTGGCGCGGATCCGCAAACCGGCCGGCACCGCGCCGTCGGTCGTGACGATGCGTCCCAGCACGCTGGCCGTCCCCTCCGGGCGCGGGGCGGTGCCGCACGAGTGGGCCAGCACGTCGTCCAGCGACGGCGCGCGCAGCCGCACGTAGGCGACCTCGCCGATATCCGCCCGGACCGGCGTCTGCGGTACGGCCATGCCCAGGCGCAGGAAACGCGGCGCCACGACGCGCACGCCGTGCGTTCCCGGGGGCAGGTCGCTGAACAGGAATGAACCGTCGGTGTCCGACAGTGTCATGCGCCTCGTGCCCGCGATTTCCAGGCCCCTTGCATCGGGGGGAGGCGCGGTTCCGACCGAGTCGATCACGACGCCGAACACTGTCGCCGAGCGCGCATCGAGTACCTTGCGGCCGCGTGCGTCCCGGATCACATCGGTGATGCCTCCTTCTTCCCGGTATCCGAGGCGCGATACGTGCCAGGGCGTCAACTCGGCCAGCACGGGCATCCTGATTCTCCACTGACGGACGATCCACGCGCCGTCGGGCAGCCGGGCGAAATACACCTCGCCGCCGGGCTCCCCGATCTCGGGGGACCGAAGCAGGTTGACGTACTGGAACACCAGGCGGTCGAGTTCGGCCGTGGCCTCGTCCAGCCAGAGGGCACCCACGATGTCCGGAACCCGCCGGTCCTCGATCGGTTCGAAGGTCAGGCCGATCAATCCCTCGGCTTCGTCGGTGAGGCCGAAGCAGTGCGTGTCGAGAAAGGGGTCCGACAGGAGCGCCTCCGCATCGGGCGCGTAGTACACGGTCATCGAGTCGCCCTCGGCCTGCACGAACCCCTGTTCCGCGAGCGTCTCGATCGCCACCGAAGCGAAGGCCGCGTCGCGATCCTCGGCGATCTCCGAGAGGTCCGAGAGCACGTTCTCGGCTTCGCGGTCAAGCCTGCGTTCGAACCGCAGCAGCGTGTAGCGGTAGAGCCCCGCCTCGCGCGTCCACGCCTCGGCCGCCAGCGCCTTGCGGACCTCTTCCCACACCTGGGCCGTCGCGCGCCCCTCTTCGGGCCTGACTTCGCAGCGCCGTCCCGCGGTGACGTCCAGGCGCCGCAACACAATCGCCTCCACGGGCACCTCGATGGTCATGAGGTCCCGGCTCGACGCCGGATCGAAGCGCGGGGTGGTCAGGTTCGCGTAGCCGATGCGCTCGACGGTGATGTAGTGGGGCCTGGGCAGGCGCGGCTCCAGGGCAAAGCGGCCGGCGGCGTTGGTGAGCATGCGGTCGACCCGATTGCCGCTGTCGTCGAAAAGGACGACCATTGCGCCGGAAACCGGCAGCGCGTTGCCCTCTTCGACGACAATGCCGACGATGGGCTGAGCGGTCGCGGTGTTTGGTGCAACGGGGGCGACGGCCGCCGCGCCGAGCAACAGGCCGAATGCCCGCGCGGGGCGAAGGATACGAAAGTTCCGGGCGAATGGCCTCAAACCGGACCGCCGCTTCTCATTTCAGGTTTCCCGTCGCGCCCGGAAGCCCACCGTGCAAGCCGACGCCCCGGGGTGCGTAGGTAAGAAGATACGATGTAGGCTTCGATTGATGACGCGCGACCGACGACTACCTGGAGAAAGCGACGGACGATGACACACGCGCGTGCTGCGCTCGCAATCCCGCTGGCGCTGGCCCTGTCCTTCGGGCGTGTGGAGGGGCAGAGCGGCACAATCCTGTACAACTGGGTGGCGGCGCTGGATGTCGATGCGCCCGGCGAAATGGCGGCCGTGCTGGAGGTGTTCGAGGCAAGGAGAGTGCCGTTCGCGCTCCACTTCACCCCTTCCGAGTCCCTGATGGTGCGGGACTCGGCGTCGGCCGACGGTGAGGTTGCGCCCTCGAGGTTTCGGCCGGACAACACCAACCTGGGCACTCTTGTCCGCATTCTCGAGGCGTGGTACGCGGCGGAACCGTACGTGCTTCGTCAGGCCTATGCCGGACAGGACGGGTCGCGCGTTAAGGTGTTCGCTGCGCCGGGCGCCGAGTTGCATCGCGTCGACGCCGGAGCCGCATCGGTCGAGTGGAGGATTACCGAACAGCAACGCCAGCACCTGGGCTACCCGGTCACCGTGGCCGTCGGCGAGGCGGAAGGCGAGCAAATCGAGGCCTGGTTTGCGCCGGACATCCCCGTATCGGGTGGTCCGGCGCTCTACGGCGGACTCCCGGGGATGATCCTGGTGCTGTCGCTGAACGGAGGCATGACGACCTACGCCGCAACGGAGGTTTCGCTGGACGGCGTGGAGGAGGGAACAATCCGCCCGCCCGAGGTCGGCGAGGCGACATCGGCTGAAGAGTACCGGGCGGTCATCGCCGGGAGAATCGGGGAAGTCACGCGGCTCATTCGCGGCATGGTCCGCACGTACAGGAACGTGGAGTGTGCCGTGGGGCTGCCGGGCGGGGCGATGCAGTGCAACCAGGTGCGTGAGTAGGGCGGCCCCCGGGCCCGCCGCCTTTCAAATCGGGCGGGGCCGTTACAGATTGGGGGCCTTGCGCCCGGGCCCGGAGCCGCGCGGGCGCCTCACACCTTCCTGTTAAGGAGCCCTTCATGAGCGACTCGCCGGTCCGTCACTACCGCGTCGCCGATCAGCCGAGGGAGACACTCAATCCCCTCATCTCACGCAGCCTCATTACAGGGGAGCGCGCCATGCTCGCGCATGTCTACCTTAAGAAGGGTGCGGTCGTGCCGATGCACTCGCACGACAACGAGCAGATCACCTACGTGATCGAGGGCGCGCTCAGGTTCAGGATCGGCGATGGCGGGCCCGACGGGCTCGTGGTGCGGACGGGCGAGGTGCTGCACCTGCCCAGCAACGTGCCGCACGAGGCCGAGGCGCTGGAGGACACGATCGACGTGGACGTGTTCACGCCGCCCAGGCAGGACTGGCTGGACGGGACCGATTCGTACCTGCGGGACGCGGGCGCGGCGGACGGCGACACCACCGGCGACGAGGGCTAGCGGCATGTCCGGCAAGCTGGAGGGTAGCCCCTGGATCTGGAAGGACGGGGAGTTCATTCGCTGGGAGGACGCCAACGTCCACATTCTGAGTCTCGCGGTGCAGTTCGGGTCGTCGGTCTTCGAGGGCGTCCGGTGCTACGAAACGCCCAACGGTCCGGCGGTGTTCAGGCTCCACGACCACTACCGCCGCCTGATGTCGTCGAGCCGCACCTACCACATGCAGCCGTCGTACACGATCGACGAGCTGGTCGACGCGACGCTGGCGACGATCCGCCGCAACGAGCTCACCGCGTGCTACATACGCCCCATGGTTCTGCGCGGATACGGGGCGGCGAGCATGCGTCCGGACTTCAGCCCGATCGAGACGTATATCCCGATGTGGCCGTGGGGCGCGTACCTGGGCGAAGGGGCGCTGGAGCGCGGCGTTGACGTGTGCGTGTCGTCGTGGAACCGGCCGGCGCCGAACACGATCCCGAGCGGGGCCAAGTCGGCGGGCAACTACATCCTGTCGACGCTGATGGTGATGGAGGCGACGGCGCACGGGTACGCCGAGGCGATCGGGCTGGGTCCCGGGGGGCTCGTGAGCGAGGGCAGCGGCCAGAACCTCTTCCTGGTGATGGACGGCGACGTGGTGACGCCCATCCTGGACGGCACATCGCTCTGGGGGATCACCCGGCACAGCGTGCTCAAGATCGCCGAGGAGCTGGGGCTGACCGTGCGCCAGCAGCTGGTGCCCCGCGAGATGCTCTACAGCGCGGACGAGATGTTCTTCACCGGCACGGCTTCCGAGGTGACGCCGATCCGGTCGGTCGACGGGCTGCAGATCGGTACCGGCCAGCGGGGGCCGGTTACGGAGCGGATCCAGCGGCGGTACCTGGAGCTGGCGAGCGGCGAGGGGCCGGATCCGTGGGGGTGGCTGACGTACCTCTGATGGACCGAGGGGGCGTGGGACCGAGGGGCGAGGGGCGGGCGTATTGAGGCTTTCGATTGCGCGGGGCTCCGATTGCGCGTGTGACCGTTAGTTCAGTTTCGATAATAAACTGAACTAAGAGCAGGACGGGTTCCCGGGGGACTACACCGATTGCCCCTTCATCCCGCCGAATCCAGCGCCAGCACCGACCCGAGCAGCACGTTGACC
This sequence comes from Gemmatimonadota bacterium, assembly GCA_009841165.1. Taxonomy (GTDB): domain Bacteria; phylum Gemmatimonadota; class Gemmatimonadetes; order Longimicrobiales; family Gaopeijiaceae; genus Bin94. Next base: position 9,718 of record VXMI01000142.1, read on the forward strand.
CCGCGGGTGATGTCGTCGGGCGCCGAGTATTCGTCGGGCGAGTGGCTGATGCCGCCGCGGCTGGGCACGAAGATCATCCCGACGGGCCCGAGTTCGGCCATGCTCTGCGCGTCATGGCCGGCGCCGGAGGGCATCCGCACGTTCGTGTAGCGGAGCGCGTTCGCCGATGCTTCGACGATGTCGCGGAATCGCGGGTCGGTGGGAGCGGCAAGGGTTTCATAGAAGTGATCGAGTGCGATGGTGACTTCGCGGTCGGACTCGATCGCGCGGACCCGCCTCTGGATCTCGGCGAAGATGAGAGAGATCCGGTCCATCTCGAGGTCGCGGATCTCGATCGTGGCGCGCACCACGCCCGGCACGACGTTGGGCGCTCCCGGCTCGGCCTCGATCCTGCCGACCGTGGCGACCTGGCGGCCCGGCATGGTGTTCGCGACCTCGTTGACGGCGAGAATGAGGTCGGCGGCGGCGACGAGCGCGTCGCGGCGCTGGGGCATGGGGGTCGTCCCGGCGTGGTTCTGCATGCCCGTCACGGTCACGGCCCAGCGACGGATGCCGACTATGCCCTCGACAACGCCGATCTGGATGTCGTCGGCCTCCAGGAACGCGCCCTGCTCGATGTGCACCTCGAAGAAGCCGGCCACGCTGCCCGGCTCGCGCTGCGCTTCGGCGATCCGCGCGGGGTCGCCGCCGATGCGGGCCGTGCCTTCGCCGATGGAGTAGCCCGACGCGGTCACAACGTCGAGCTCGAAGGGGGCGACCCGGCCGACCAGCGCACGGCTGCCGGTCTTGCCGCCCTCCTCGTTCGGGAAGATGATGACCTCGAGCGGGTGGCGCAGGGCGATGCCGCGGTCGTTCAGGGTGAGCGCGACTTCCATGGCGCCGGCCGAACCCACGTGGCCGTCGTAGCTGCCCCCGGCCGGCACGGTGTCGATGTGCGACCCGACCACGATGGGCAGCGCGTCGGGGTCGGTGCCGGGGCGGCGGCCGATCAGGTTGCCGCCGAGGTCGATGGAGACATCGAGGCCGGCGCGTCCCATGACGCCCGCGCAGTATTCGCGGCAGGCGAGGTCGTCGTCGCTGTAGGCGAGCCGCGTGGTGCCGCCGTCGGGCGTGCCGCCGAAGCGGCGGAAGTCGGCGAGGATGGCGTTGAGGCGGTCGCCGTCCACGGTTGGGGGCTGGGCGGCGCGGGGGGGCCGGGTGACGCGAGGGATCGCGAGGAGCGCCGCCCCGACGGCGGGCGAGGCTTTGACGAAGTCGCGGCGGGAGCACCCTACCCCGACCGGCTGCCGAACGATCATCTTCTCTATCCTGGACCGGGATTCACGGACCACCCCAACCTACAGCGGGGTCACTGAATTGGACGAGGGAGCCTTCAACTTCGACGGCGACTACGGGCAGGGCTACGAGGCCCTCGCCCGCCAGGTCATTCCGGGATACCTGACGCTGTTCCCGATGGTCGGCGCGGTCATCGACCCGGACTTGCCGCAGGGCGCGCGCGTGCTCGTGGTCGGGTGCGGGACCGGGATCGAGCTCGTCACCTTCAGGGAGATCCGGCCCGATCTTCGGCTGCACGGCGTCGATCCGTCTGCTCAGATGCTCGATCTGGCGAGGCAGCGGGTCGCCCGGACGGGTGATGCGGAGGGCATCTCCTTCCAGCTCGGATACGCCGCCGACGTGCCGCTCGCGCCCCGTTTCGATGCGGCCACCCTCATCAACGTCCTGCACTTCGTGCCGGACGACGGGGGCAAGGCTGCGTTGCTGCGCGACATCGCGCGGCGGCTGAAGCCCGGCGGCGTGTTCGTGCTATTCGACCTGCACGGAGACCCCGGCTCGGAGGAGCACGAGCGCTACATGCCGGCCTGGGAGCGCTACTGGAGGATCCGTGGGATGTCTGCGGAGGAAATGGCTGCGTTCAAGGATCGTATTCAGCATGGGATCCACTTCGCGCCGGCCGCGCGCGTCTTGGAACTGGCTCGGGAAGCGGGCTTCGCGGAGCCGCGGCGGTTCTACAGGAGCCTCCTGTACGGGGGCTGGACGTTTCGTCTGCAAGGAGAGTGAAACCGTAGTGAGCATGTGCAGAGCTTTGCTGTGTCTTGCGGTGGCGGCGACCGTGACCGCATGCGCTGACCTGGCGCTTGAACCGAATCAGGTCCCGGAGTCCCTGCGGATCTCTCCCGAGGACGCTCGCGTGAAGGTCGGGGATGAAGGCGAGTTCACCGCGACCGTCTTTGACGAGGACGGACAGGTCATTTCGAGACCTCCGTCGTGGGCGCCGGCCGAGTGGGAAGTCTCCGACCCCTCGATGGTCGAGGTCGGCCCGGGCGGCGGTTTCACGGTGCTCGACAACGGCGAGGCCAGGATCGGTGCCCGCACCGCCGGGCTGATCGCTCGCACCACACTTCTGATCAGCCCGAGCCAGGTGCAGTTGTCGGCACCCGTCGTCTACCTGAACCAGGTGGTTCAGAATCTCGAGGGCGATGTGCCGCTGATCGCCGGGCGCGACGCTCTGCTTCGGGTATTCGTGACCGGTGACGAGGTGAGCTACTACGAGCCCCGGGCCTACGCCGAGTTCCTGCGCGACGGGCAGGTCGTCCACACGGCCGCGATGGAGGCTCCGCATCTGATTCCCGACGCGGTTGACGAAAAGTGGCTCTTCCAGTCCTTCAACGCCGAGATCCCCGGTGACGTGATCCAGCCGGGCGTCCGGATGTTCGTCGAAATGGATCCCGACGGGGTAGTTCCCCTGAGCCCCGGCAGCCGGCGCAGAGTTCCGGCGGAAGGCGCCCTGGACCTCAACGTGATCGAACTTCCCGTCCACCGGCAGACGCTGGTGCCCGTGATCGCCGCGACCGACCCCCGCGAGCAGATCCGCATCTGGGCGCAGGACCTGACTGCGGAGCACGAGTGGCTTCAGTTTGCGCGCAGCGTGCTCCCGATCGGGGAGATGCACCTGACGGTGCACGAGCCGTTCTACACGTCGGTCGACTTGAACTCCTTCGACGGCTGGCTGCAGCTCATCAGCGACATCAGGGCATTGCGGACAATGGAGAATGGCACCGGGTACTACTACGGCGCGTTCCATCGCGCCAACCTCACGGGGATTCTCGGACTCGGCTACATCGGGTTTCCGGTCAGCATCGGGTTGAGTCAGGACGATACCTTTGCGCACGAAGTCGGGCACAACATGAGTCTCCGCCACGCCCCTTGCGGCGGAGCGGCGAGACCGGACCCGAACTTCCCCTACAGGGATGGAGGCACCGGAGCGTGGGGGTACGAACCGGTGTACGGGAGCATCGTCGACCCGGACCAGCACTGGGACCTGATGGGGTATTGTAGCCCCGACTGGGTGAGCGACTACAGCTTCCTGCGGGCGCTGAACTGGCGCATCCGGACGGAGCGCGCGCGGGACGGGGGGGAGCCGACGAGCGGTCTCGAGCCCAGGGGGCAGAAGCTCATGCTGCGCGGAAGGGCGGTCAGCGGTGAGCTCGTGCTCGAACCCGCTTTCCTGGTGGAGACGCAGCCGGTCCTGCCAGCGGTAGGCGGCCCATACCGCCTGGAGGGATTCGGGTCCGGCGGCCGCATCGTCTTCTCCTTCGACTTCACGCCGACGCCGCTGGAGTTCGGCGGTGGCGACTTCCTCTTCGCCGTGCCCTACGACGCGGCCGTGAACGGCGCGCTGGAGCGGGTGGTCCTGTCGGGACCCGAGGGCGAGTTCGTGCTCGGCCCGTCCAGCACCAGCCCGATGGCGATCATCATCAACCGCGACAACGGGCAGGTGAGGGCCATTTTGCGCAACTGGAGCGGCGGCCTCAATCTTCTGGATGGAAACACGGAGATCATGGTCAGCGACGGCTTGCCCGACGGCGTGGGGTAGCGCGCCGATCGGACGCGGCAGCCCCGACGGCCAACCACCGGAAGTGAGGATCGGACGCGCCGGGCGTGGCCGAGACCTTCGACTGGCTGTCCGGGACGGTGTCCGCGGAGCGGATCGCCGAGATGAACGCCAGCTCGACCAGCCGCCCCCAGGCGCAGGAGTTCTTCGGGATTCAGGCGCGCAACATGATGCGGCTGCACGGCGAGGGCTTCCCGGTGTCATTCGGGACCGATGGCGGCTCGCCGTGGGCGGTCCACCAGGATCTGGCCGACATGTTGCGGGCCGGGATGTCGCCAGCCGACGTGATCGTGGCAGCGACGAGCACGTCCGCCGAGTTCGTGGGTGCCGGCGCCCTGGGCATGATCGGCGATCAGCGCGGTGTACCTGCGTGGGGTGGCGCTGGACCGAGCGGGGATGGGCGCGGAGTTGCTGGGAAGTCCCTAGCCGCGGGGGGACGGCCGCCCCCGGAGTCTGCGGCGAGAGGTCGGCGTTACTGTCGGAACGTGTCGTGCTCTTAGTTCAGTTTAGGTCGTAAACTGAACTAAGAGCGACACGTCCTTAGGCAGCGTGCGGTAACGTCGCTTCCTGGCTCACCCCGGCGCAGGCCTCAGCCCCCCGGCCCCGTAATCCTGTACTCGCTGGGCGGCAGCTCGCCGCGCAGGTGCTCGATGAAGTAGTCCCACGTCCGGCGCACCACGTAGGGCTCGCTCGAGTAGCCGTGGTTCCGGTTGGGCAGCACGAACATGTCGAAGTCCTTGTTGTGGGCGATCAGTTCGTCGATCACGCGGATCGTCATGTTGGGGTGCACGTTGTCGTCGAGCGTTCCGTAGTGAAGCAGCAGCTTGCCCCTCAGGTTCGCCGCCAGGTTCTGGTTGGCCTGGTTGTCGTAGTTGTCGGTGCCGTCCTCGTTCTCCACCAGCAGCCCCTGGTACTTCTCCGCCCACGGGAAGTGATAGCCGCGGTTGTCGTGGTTGCCGGCGCCCGACACGGCCACCTTGAAGAAGTCGGGCCAGCGCAGAATCGCGTCGGTCGACGAGAAGCCGCCGCCGGAGTGCCCGAAGATGCCTACCCGCCCGAGGTCCATCTGGGGGTATCGGCCCGCCAGCTCCTTGAGCGCCGAGATGTGATCGGGGATGCCGTTGTCGCCCATGTTCGCATAGTAGGCGTCGTGGAACGCCTTGGAGCGCAGCGGCGTGCCGAAGGCGTCGACGGCGAAGACGATGAAGCCGAGTTCGGCGAGCGCGCGCCCGTTCCCGCGCCCGGAGGCCGAGAAGTCGTAGCGGGTGACGGCGCCGATCTGGGGGCCGGGATAGATGTAGTCGACGACGGGATAGCTCGCGTCGGGGTCGAAGTCGGAGGGGAACCAGAGCAGGCCGTACACGCTGGTCGTGCCGTCGCGTCCCTTGGCTTCGAAGGGGACGGGCGGGATCCACCCGGCCTCTTCGAGACGGGAGATGTCGGCGGTCTCAATGGTTTGCACGACGCGGCCGTCACGACCGCGCACGACTGCCGTGGGCGCCATCTCGGGCGTCGAGTACTGGTCCAGGAAATACGTGCCCGAGGGCGAGACCGTGATCTGGTGCACCGCGTCCTCGGAGCTGAGGAGCTGCAGGCCGGTTCCGTCCAGGCCCACGCGGTAGAGGTGGAGGTGGTAGGGATGCCGTCCCTCTTCCCGGCCCACCGCCGTGAAGTACACGGTGCGCGAGGCCTCATCCACCTGCCGAAGCTGCGCGACCAGCCAGGGGCCGGAGGTGACCTGGTTTTTCAGGTTGCCGTCACCGTCGTAGAGATACAGGTGGCCGAAGCCGTCCCGCTCGGACCACCAGAGGAACTCGGAGCCGTTGCCGAGCACCTGCCAGGCGGGCGCGAACGAGGTGAAGTTGTTGAGTTCGACATAGGTCGGCCCGGTCTCTTCCAGCAGCTCTGTCGCGCTCCCGGTCGCGGCGTCCACGCGGAAGAGCCGGTAGCTCCTGAAGTCGCGGCTACGGTGCGTGTAGAAGACGTGGCTGCCGTCGGCGGTCCACTGGACGTCGGCGTAGGCGGTATCGCCGCGGGCGAAGTTGCCCGGCTGGGGCGGGATGTCGGCGCGGACCGAGGTGCCGGCGTCGACGTCGAGGATCCACAGCTCCGACGTGGGGATGATGGAGTCGCCCGGGAGCGCGTAGGCCCACGAGTGCAGGATCGGCCGCCCGTCGGCGGCTTCGAGCAGGTGGAAGCGCTCGACTTCGCGCTCGTCGTAGCGGTGGGTGGCGATCCGGCGCGAATCGGGCGACCACTGCATGACCGGTGAGCGCTCGCGGTTGGCGCGGCGGCTGGTGATCTCCTGGCAGCAGCCCTCGGGGATCGCGCCGTAGCCGAAGTCGGTCTCGCCGTCGTGGGTCAGTTGCGTTTCCGCTCCGCTGGCGGCATCGCGCACCCACAGGTTCTCGTCGCGGGCGAAGGCGATCCAGCGGCCGTCGGGCGAGGGGCGCTCGGCGTCGGATGGGGCGGTGGCGTTGGTGGGTCCGGCGCAGGTGTACGCGCCGATGTCGCAGGTCCACTGCACGGAGTCGGCCACCTGGAAGCGGATGGCGCCGAAGCGCGCGGAGCTGGCGCCGTCCACGAACTCGAATTCGTCGAAGGGCAGCGCGCGGCCTTCGTAGGCGGTGTCGGCGGCAAGCGACAGGGCGGCCGCCAGGCGCGCGTGGTCGAAGGCGGGCTGGCGGGTGGCGGCGGCGGGGTCCACGACGACGAACTCGTGGCCGGAGCCGGTGCGGCTGCGGAACCAGAAGCGGTCGCCGTCGAAGAACTCGGGCTGGACCTGGTCGCCGGAGATCAGGTTGGACGCGTTCCAGGGCAGGAACTGCTCGGCGCGGGCGTAGGCGCTCTCGCTGACCTGCTGGGCGGCGAGCTCCGGGGCCGCGATGGCCGCGGTGGCCGCGGTGGCCAGCAGTGCGAGCGCGGCCGTGATGTGTGGGAGTCTGCGAAGGGGCGTGGGCATTGTGACCTCGGTGGCTTTCATGCAGGCGCGAGTGTGAAGAGGGGTGGCTGGTTGAGCGGCCACGTCGCCGATATAGTGACTTCGGTCTGGTTCCCAAGCCAGTCCCTGCCTGCCGTTTGCAATCCACCCGGAGTCCGGTCATGCGCCTCGCCGTCTGCTTCCTCGCTCTTTTCAGCGTCCTCGCGCCGGCCACCGTCGCCGCGCAGGAGTCGCTCGACCCCGAGCGGGACGAGATGTACGCCCGCTACATGCAGATCCCGAGCCTGATCGAGGGAGGGGTGATCTGCCCGGATGTCGGGCCGCTGGGCGGGGCCGCGTGCGCCGTCAACTGGATGGCCGATGGGCAGAGTTTCTGGTTCGCCGAGGGGCAGCCGGACCAGACGGTGATCTACCGGACGGATCCTGCGGCCGGCACAACCGAGCCGTTCTTCGACACCGAGCGGCTTCGGGAGGCGCTGACCCCGGTGCTGGGGCACGAGCCGCCGTACCGGGGGCTGCCGTTCGACAGCTTCACCTTCGCCGGCGAGGGCGGCCAGGGCGAGGGTGAGCGCCTGGTGCGGTTCAGCGTCGAGGACCGGCACTTCGAACTGGACCTCGACGACTACTCGGTGAGCGCGCGGCCGGCGGCCGAGGCCGAGGCTGCGGCGCGTGCGGCTCCGCGGGTGGTGCGGGAGGGCTTCACGAGCGGTGCGCCCGCCGTCATGGAGGTGCCCTCGCCGGACGGACGCTGGCTGCTGACCGAGAAGGACCACGGTCTCTGGGTGCGCGCGACGTTCGACGGGCGCGAGCATCCGGTCGTGGAGGATGGCGAGGAGGGTTACACGTGGAGCGTCGAGGGGGCGAGGTGGGCGCCGGACGGGGGCCGGGTCGCGGCAATGAAGGAAGACAGCCGCCACATGGAGCGCGTGCCGATCCTGCACTGGCTGAAGCAGACCGAGGAGGTCGAATACGCGCCGTACGCGAAGGCCGGCAATCCGATGCCGCGGCAGGAACTGCACATCGTGGACGTTGTCGGGCGCCGGGCGGTAGAGGTCGATGTCGGTGAGGACGAGCAGATCCTCAGCCCGGTCGGGTGGCTGCCGGACGGGTCCGAGTACCTGTTCCTGCGGATGTTCCGGAGCTACGAGACGCTACATCTGGTTGCGGCTGATCCCGCTACGGGCGAGACGCGCGTCGTGCTGGAGGAGACGCAGCCCACCTTCATCAAGGGGATCGGGACGACGCCTTCGTGGCGGGCGCTGGCCCGGCCACTCGGGGATGCCGAGCGTTTCCTGTGGATCAGTGAGCGCGACGGCTGGGATCACATCTATCTGTACGGCATGGATGGCCGGCTCATCCGCAGACTTACCGAGGGCGAGTGGCCGGTGCTCGGGATCGTTCACGTCGACGAGGCCGCGGGTTTCGTCTATTTCAACGCTCATATGGAGGAGGAGAGGCCGTACGACACACACCTCTACCGCGTCGCGCTGGACGGCGGCGAGGTGATGCGCCTCACGGAGGGAGAGGGTCAGCACAGCGCCACGGTGTCGCCGAGCGGCGCGTACATCGTCGACACGCATTCGAGCACGAGCCGGCCGCCCCGCACCGACGTGCGCACGACCGACGGCGAGTTCGTGTACGTCGTGACCGAGGCCGACGTGAGCGCGCTGGACGAACTAGGCTGGATCCCGCCCGAGGAGTTCGTCGTGAAGGCGGCCGACGGGGAGACCGACCTCCATGGTGTGATCTACAAGCCGCACGACTTCGACCCGGCCCTGAAGTACCCGGTCATCGACTACATCTACAACGGTCCCTTCATCAGCTGGGTCCCGAAGACGTTCACCGACGGGCGCGGTCTGAGCCAGGCGGCGTTGGCGCAGCTGGGCTTCGTCGTGTTCATGGTCGACGGGCGCGGCACCACCGAACGCGGCAAGGCCTACCAGGACGTGGCGTACCGCAACTTCGGCCGCAACGAGATCCCGGACCACCGGGCCGCGATGGAGAACGCCGCCGCCACCCGGCCCTGGATGGACCTCGACAGGGTCGGCATCCACGGGGGTTCATGGGGCGGCTACATGACCGTGCGCGCGCTCGTCCTCGAGCCCGACTTCTACGACGTCGGCGTCGCGGTGAACGGCGTCTACGACATCCACGACCAGAACGCGTGGGCGATCGAGCCCTACATGGACCGTCCCTGGGAGAACCCCGAAGGCTACGAATACGGCTCGAGCCTGCGCCTGGCCGACCAGCTCAAGGCGAAGCTGCTGCTGATCCACGGCACCAGCGACGTCAACGCCACCTTCTCGGCCACGATGAAGCTGGTCGAGGCGCTCATCCGGGCCGGGAAGCCGTACGACCTGATCGTCGTGCCCGAGCAGCCGCACTGGTTTACGGGGCAGAGCGCGGAGTTTACGGACGCGGCGAGGCGTCGCTACTTCCAGGAGCACCTGCTGGGGCTGACGGGGAGGGAGCGGGAGGTGATTCCGTAGATCGCAGCGGCCAGGCGTTTCAGCTTTCAGCTGAAACTCTTCGCCCGCGAAAACGCCTGACTGAACACGCTCTCTCCCCCCGCCCGCAGCCCCGCGATCGCGCCCGATTCCAGCGCCGCCTCGGCAAACGTCTCTCCGTAGCCGCGCGCGAGCGTCATCACCACGAGGTCGGTCGCGATGGTGACCACCTGGCAGGGGACGTGCAGGATGGGTCCCTGGGTGAGGAAGGGGGTGGGGCGGGCC
>VXMI01000059.1 GCA_009841165.1 Gemmatimonadota bacterium
CCCCCCCCCCCACCTCCCCGCGAAAGACCGCCGCCAGCGTAATATTTGTAAACGCGGGTGGGGAAGGGGGTGCGCACGGCGCCGCGCGACGCGCTGCTCGCCGATTCGACGCCGGCGGAGCGCCGGGGGCTCGCGTTCGGGCTGCACCGGGCGGCCGATACGGCCGGGGCCGTGATCGGGATCGCGGTGTCGATCTGGGTGGTGCAGCGGGTGCAGGGCGGTGGGGCGCTGCTGGAAGCCGAGACGTTCCGCACTCTGGTGATGTGGAGCCTGGTGACCGCGTTCCTCGGGGTGGCGGTGCTGGCCGTGGGGGCGAGGGACGTCGAGAGCCGCAGGCGCACCGGGGACGCACCGGGCGACGAGAGCGCCAGGGGCGGTGCCGGCGGCCGGGACGGAAAGGGTCGCCCTCCTCCGGCGCTGCGCGGACTCGGCCGGGGCTTTGCGGCGTTCGTCGTCTGTTCAGTGATCTTCGAGCTTGGGAACTCCGCAGACGCCTTCCTTGTGCTGAGGGCGCAGGAACGGGGCCTCTCGGTGGCCGGAATCCTGTGGCTGTTGCTGGCCTTCAACGTGGTCTACACGCTCGTGTCGACGCCGGCGGGATCGCTGGCCGACCGGATCCCGCGGAAGCGCGTCGTGGCGGGTGCGTGGGGGCTGTACGCGCTCGTCTACCTGGGCTTTGCACTTGCGGACACGGCCGTGCACGTGACGGTGCTGTACCTGCTCTACGGCGTCTATCACGGGCTGGCCGCGGGAGCGGCGAAGGCCCTGGTCGCGGATCTGGTCCCCGCGGCGCGGCGCGGGACGGCCTACGGGGGGTACGCGGCCGCGATCGGCCTGGCCACGCTGCCTGCGTCGGTGCTGGCGGGCGTACTCTGGGAGGGGCTGTTCGGCTGGCAGGGATTCGGGCCGGCGGCGCCGTTTGTCTTCGGCGCGGTGATGGCGGGGGTTGCGGGGGTGGTGCTACTCGTGGCGGTGCCCGGGGAGCCGGTCAGTTCAGAGCCCGGAACCTGACCAGGACCGGCAGGTGGTCGCTGGTGGTGTCCCTGTAGTTCGGGATGTACTCGTCGACGCGGTACACCAGCGCAGATCCGGGTTGGTATGCCGGCATGATCTCGTTCGACGCGAGGATGTGGTCGATCACGTCGTCGAAGCCGAGGATCGAGGTGACGCCGGTCGCCGTGAGTTCGGCGGTGGGAAAGACCCAGTCCGGGGCGGCATCGACAAAGGGGCGGTAGGGGGTGTCGCGGCCCGAGGTGATCGACTCGTCGATGTCGTCGTTCCAGTCGCCCGGGACGAGAACTACTTCATCGGCCAGCTCCGCGTCCAGGTACTCCTTGAGGCCGGCCGCGGCGGCGGCACGCCGTTCCCACGAGGCGACCTGCTGGTCGGCCTTGGCGTGAAGCACGATGACGACTGCCGGGTTCGCGACACCGCCATGGTTGAATCGGACACGCAACTCGAGGGGCGGGCGGCCGGCGAACTCGTAGTCCAGCTCGGCGAGGATGATCCGGGCGCCGGTCACATCGACGACCGAGGTCTTGAAGATCAGCCCGACCTTTATCTCTCCATCGCTGTAGGAATCGGGCCCGCCGGCCACGCTGGAGTCGTTGGCGAGCAGGCCCGCATAGCCCGGAAGGTGCGAGAGCAGAGTAGTGAACCCACTCGCGCTCGTCACCTCCTGCACACCCCAGAGGTCGGCGTCCGTGCCCAGGATCACGTCGCGAATGCGCGCGAGTTGCAAGGGTTCGTCTCTCGGTCCCTGCCCGGTCGATCCGAAGTTGAGCAGGTTCCAGGTCGCCAGGTCGAGCGTCGCCGCGGTGCCCTGCGCCGGTATCGCGATGGGCTGGGGGAGAGGATCCGGCTCGGGTTCCGGTCCCGGAATCGGCGCGGCCGGGGAGCCACCGCCGCACGCGGTGACGGCGAGCGGCAAGAGGAGCAGCCGCCCGAGCGTCATGCCAGTTCCCGTATCCGCCGTTCGATCGCGTCGAGGACCCGGCTGAGCGACCGGCGCTCCCGTCCGAAAAGATAGCGCCAGGGCAGATAGGCGGAAGCCCAGCCGACGGCGGCGGCCAACCCGGCCAGGACGGGAGCGGCGCCCAGACCAGCCGCAAGCATCCCCCCGCCAATCGCGAGCATGGGTCCCGGTCCCAGCCCGAACACGAGCAGTCCGTCGCGGAAGTTCCCGAGCACGCGAACCCGCGTGGCGTCGCCCTCGCGGCGAATCGACACGTACCGACCGCCCATGACGCTGCTGGCGCGCCATTCCATCCCGCCCAGGACCTCCTCCACGATACCCTGGCGGGCGAATTCATTCCTGATCAGGTCAAGCAGGTGGGGAAGATCGTCGGAGTCCAGCTTGCCCGGTATGACCCGTTCGAGTTGCTCGGTGGGAGGAAAGCCCATGGACGACGGGGTCACCGGGTCGGCGCGGCGAATCGCCAATCCATTGGCGGCGGCCTCGATGCGGGACGTATCGATCCCGGCCTCGGCTCCGATCTCCTTGAGTTCGGCCAGGGTCAGACCCCTGCCGGCAGCGCTGTCGTGGTCGGTAGCGGCGGCCTCGGCCGCCCTGTGCAGGATTACGGCGACCTCTTCCTCGTCATAGCGTCGTTCGGTCATCGTTGCAACGTGCTCGATTCCGCCGGCCCGCCTGCCTCGGCCAACGCTTCCAGCCGCGCCATCGCCTCCGCGAAGCGCGCCTCGAGGCGCGGGATGTCTGCCCCTCCATACCCGATGCGCAGCCTCGCCAGCGATGCCGCCAGGATATCCTGCAGTTCGGCGGCGGCCTCGCGCTGCGTGGCAGGCTCGGTGCTGCCCCGCGCTCCGATCCAGACCGGGGCCGTGTGCGCGAAGGGCGCGACATCCATCGACGGCCACCGTGTCTCGCCTCCTCGCGCGCGGGCCGCAACCCAGCCGCCCTCGGGCAGCTCCAGCTGGCCGCTGTAGCTGCGCTGGCCGGGCGAATCCATGCCTCGATGGGACGCCACCACGCGCCCATTGACGATGATGTCCAACGTGGCGACCTCGGTTGCCGTCGCGAGATCCAGGGTCCAGGTCACGGCACCGGGGCCGACCACGCCGCCGGGACGCTGCCCGCCCACCCGGAAGTCGAGGAAGGGTCCGTTGGTGACAAACGAGCGGCCCTCGCGCAGCCCCTCGATGTAGGCGGGCCAGTTGAGCCGGTCGCCCGTGTGGACGTACACGCGCGTGGCGCCCACCGCCATGGTGCGGTGGAAGTTGAGCATGACGTCGGTCCCGGCCGACGGCGCGACGGTGAGGCCCAGGTTGAGAAAGCGGTGCCAGAGCGACGATGTGCCGTCCGAGTTGCTCCACAGACACACCACCTCGAGTGCATCGACATCTCCCAGCACAGCGTCGGCCACCAGCTCGACCGGCACGCTCCCCGCGCCGCCCTCGGCAAACGGGTCCGGCGCTCCGACCGGATGCACGTAGTACCCCAGACCGCCCTGGCCGTGCGCGAAGTCCAGGACCTCGGCGTTGGTGCGGTCGTCGGTCCCGTAGACCTCGTAGCCCGGCCCCCACACCCAGGGCCAGTGCAACTCAGGCGTCTCGATCAGTCCCATGTGGCCGAGAAAGTGCGATCGGATCTCCTGTCCGAAGCGGATGAAGGGTGAGGCGTCCGACTTCTCCCACCCCCAGAATCCCTGGTCCTCGAAGCGGTTGTGCAGGTTCGCCAGGAGCGGCGTGGCCACGTCCAGCGCTTCGCCCCGCATCCTGGACACCATGTCCCAGGGGTCGAGGTCGGTCTGGCCCCCGTAGTTGAGGTGGAAGTGGTGATCCCCGGACGCCCATCCTGCCATGCGCGCGTCCCAGACGGGTTCCAGCGCAAGGGTGACCTCGGTAGTGCTTCCGGCCGAGGCGGTGACGGTGGCGGTCGCCTCCGGGGTGGCAAGGCCCTGAACGGCGGACACGGTCACCTCACCCGCCGGAACCGTGACCTCGACGATCCCCGGGCTGTAGAAGAAGACGCGGCCGCTCGCGCCGTCGAAGTGGGTGTCGCCTTCGTCCGGAACGGCGGGATGCCCACCCGCGTCCACGACATTGAGGCGGGCGGGTTCGGGAGCGGCCTCGGCCCGGGCACCCGCGTGCACCGTCCGGATCCGCACGCGGGCGGTTTCGCCGGCCCACTCCCACGCCCGCACCCGCACCCGCTCCGGGGCCCCTCCGACCGGACGAACCCGTTTCAGGCGCATGACCTCGCCGTCGTCGGCCTCGGAGTAATAGATCCATTCGCCATCCGGGCTCCAGGCGGGAGTCAGCGGGAGGCCGCCGCTCGTCAGCAGAATCGGAGCGCCCGGGCGGTCGACGTTGTGGACGCGCAGGTCCCACCCGTCCTGGGTCGGCCAGTTGAGCGCGATGGTCTGTTCATCGGGCGAGAGCGCCGGCCGCGCCATCGACGCGATGCTCCCCGCTACCAGGGTTCGGGCCGCGCCGCCATCGGTCGAGCGCACTTCAACGCGGTCCCCGCCCCGCTTGGCGAGCACGACAAAGCTGCCGTCGGAACGGGGTTGCGGCTTCATCTCGATCCCGGGCTCGCTGGTGAGCGCGCGCGATTCCCCGGACACCAGGTCCAGCGCCCACACATCGAGCGTTCCCGCCTGCCCCGACGTGTAGTAGAGGGTGCCACCGTCAGGCGAAAACGCGGGGTCGAGGTCGATGGCAGGCGTGTCGACGGTGCGTACGTCGGTCCCGGACGCCGCATCGACCACCACGATCCGCGTGTCGTGGTCGTTGTCGCGGACCAGGGCGAGGCGGTCGCCGGAAGGGTGCCAGGCAGGCCGCGAATCCACGTCGCGCCCGCTGGTGAGCTGCCGAGCCGTCCCGGTCGCGAGGTCCATGAGCCAGATCCATCCCCTCGCCGCAAAGGCGATGTGACGCCCGTCCGGCGAGACGTCGAGACTGATCCACGTCCCTTCCGTCGCGGTGAATCGGAGGGGGGTGGTGGAAGGAGCCCGCGATTCCTCGATGCTCCACTCGTCGGCGTCCTGCGCGACAGCCACGGTGGGAAGGGCGGCGATCAGGACGAGGCACGCTATCGGCGCGTATCCTGGCATGGGGTCCTCCACTGCTGCGGGACGCTGGTTCCTGGCTCGCGCGAGCCGGCGACGCGCGTGCCAACACGGAACCGGAGCTGGAACGTCGGGCTGCTCGCTTCCACTATATGGTTCATCGGGCCTGCGCGCGCCTGGATGGATCGGCCGGAGAATCTGCGCGGCGAGAATGTGGGGCCCTTGCACATTGACAGGCACAGTAATGAGAACATTACATTTCGTAATGTCGACTTTACCATATCGTGCCCGCCGCACGAGCAACCCCCGGATGCTCCCCGCTTTGGCGCTGCTTGGGCTCCCCCTCCTTGCATGCGACCAGCAGGTCGAGCCTTCTCCCGAGCCTTGCACGATCACCGGGCAGGTCTCGATCGAGAGGGTGGGAATCGCCGGCGTGTCGGTCACGCTGAGCACCGGCCACAGCACCGCCACGAATGCGAATGGCCACTTCCGTTTCGACAACATCGAGGGCGGCTCGATCACCATCACGATCAGTGGGCCGCTCATCCCCCCGGATGCGACGTTTGACCGGACCCCGACCACGACCACGGTGACATGCGTTGGGGCCATCGTCGTCAACTTCGCCGGCTCCTACATCCGCACCGCCAGGATCCCGGGGACCGTGACGATCGACAACATGGCGCTCCCCGGTGTGACGGTTGTCCTTGCGGGCACCTTTCACTCCGTGGCCACGACCGGCGACGACGGTGCTTTCGGCTTCACCGACCTCAGGGCGGGCAGCTACACCATCGAGATGCTGACATCGGGCTTCGACACCGACGAGATCCGGTTCCCGTCCACGAGGAGCGGATTCACGCTCGGCGTTGGCGAGGTGAAGGTCGTCAGCTTCGACGGCACGTACCTGCGCACCGCCGGCATCCGGGGCAGGGTGAGCACCGAGGGCGGGGGACTCGATGGCGTGAAGGTCAGCGTCACCGGCGGAGAGGACGACGCCAACCTGACCATGGCAACCGACTCCACCGGTCACTACGCGTTCTCCCGGCTGCGGGCGGGCGGCTACGTTGTCGCGATTTCGGACTACGGCACCGACGACTACGGATTCGAAGCCGATTCGCAGAACGTGACCGTTACGCTGCGCGAGACCGCGACGGTCGACTTCGAAGGGATCCCGTTGCGTACCTCGAGCATCACCGGCCTAGTGAGCGTCGACGGTTGGGGGCTTGACCGTGTGAGGGTCGTGCTGTCAGGAGCCGCTGAGGCCGAGACGAGGACGACGGCGGACGGCCAGTACGTCTTCGGCGGTTTGCCGGCGGGTGACTACACGGTTGCAATCTCGCGGTTCGACGAGGACGCCTACACCTTCTCGACGACCAGCAAGCACGTGGCCCTGGCCCGGGACGAGGCGAAGATCGTCAGCTTCCAGGGTTCGCCCGTCGACCCGTAGCGGCTCGCGCGCTCATTCCAGGGACCCGGGGAAACGTTTCAGCTGAAACGCCATTCGCCCTCAAAGGGCCTTGTATAGCGCATCCACCAACAGCGCGCTGAGTCCCATCGTGTTGCTGTAGTGATTGCGCACGAACCCGCCCGCAATCCCGGCGGCCGGGTCGGCGAAACCGTAGTTGCCACCGCCCCCGCTCATGCCGAAGGCGTCGGGGTTGGGACCGTAGATGGGCGGGAGAGCCGGAAAGTACGAGTTGTTGGCGTGATGGCTCCCGGGCGTCCACCTCTGTTCGAGGCCGATCAGCAGATCCGGGCCGCCGGGCGGCGTTGGGGTGATGAACTCGCGCACGGTGTCCGGCGTGACCACCTGGCGCCCGTCGAGTACGCCGTTCATGGCGAGCGGCGTGTACAGCCGGGCCAAACTCCGGGCGTCCGTCGTGACGTTGGCCGCACCGAATTCGGCCGCCAGCGCTTTCGGCTGGCTCCACAGCCGCCCGACCTGCAACATGAAGACGTTCATCGGGCCTCCCAGGAGCCCGCGGAACGCCGCGTGGTACTGCCACGTAGTGGGATCCGTCAGGGCCGATAGGTCCAGCTCCTCCATCTGGGCGGCGACGCTCGCATACATATCGGCGACCGACTCGTGCACGGGAGCCTCGGGCCATGGCTTGATCGCGGCCAGGTCGCGCTGCTCCTCGTAGGGCGTGCCCAGCCAGGTGTTGAGCTGCCACGGTCCGGCCATCTCGTCGCGCAGGAACTCTCCCGCGCGCTTCCCGGTGATGCGGTAGACGACCTCGCTGACCAGGTTGCCGTAGGTGTAGCCGTGGTAGCCGTGCGCGGTGCCGGGCTCCCAGTCGGGAGCGGCCGCAGCGAGCCGCCGGGCGATCTCGTCGTACTGGTCGAAGCCGTTGCCGTCGAGGTCGAGGAATTCGGTGTAGCCGGGCAGCCGGGTGGAACCCGCCGCGTGGCTCAGCAGCATTCGGACCGTGGTGTCTTCCTTGCCGTTGGTGGCGTACTCGGGCCAGTAGTGACCGACGGGGGCGTCGAGGTCGAGTTCGCCGCGGTCATGGAGCACCATCGCGGTGGCCGCGGTGACCGCCTTGCTGGTGG
This sequence comes from Gemmatimonadota bacterium, assembly GCA_009841165.1. Lineage (GTDB taxonomy): Bacteria > Gemmatimonadota > Gemmatimonadetes > Longimicrobiales > Gaopeijiaceae > Bin94. The sequence continues at coordinate 7,581 of VXMI01000059.1, forward strand.
ACTGGACATGAACGCGGGTGTTGCGCAGCCAGGGGCGGTCGTGGTCGGCCATGCCGGCCCAGAGGTCGACGACAATTTCGCCCTGGTGGGTGGCTGCGAAGGCCGCGCCGCCGGTGCCCATCAGGCGGGCGTTGGCCGCGAAGGTCTCGCGGACGGATTCGAGGTCGGGCCTGACGTAGCCCTTGATGGTCGTAGTGGCCTGGCTCGGGGTGTCCCGGCTCGAAGCGTCCGCGGTTGCGGCCGGTGTCCGATTGCCGGTCAGAGGCGCTCCCGTCTCCAGCGTTGAACCGGCCGCGGCCGCTGCCGCGACTCCGAGGAATGATCGCCTGTCCAGCGACGAGTTGTCAGGTGAGAAATGAGTGCCGTGCATGGGATGTCCTGTAGGAGCAGGTTGAACCGGGGGGCAGGAGCGTGTAGTCTGCCGTGTTTCGGGTGAAGCGGCGCAAGGCAGGGGGTTAGTCATGAAAAGGGACGACCGTGCCAGCGGCAAGCTGGTCTCGGCCTGCACGCCGTTCCTTCTGGTTCTTGCGGCAACAGCCTGCGGCCCCGGCCCGCTCGCCGACCTCCCCACCAACTCCTCCGTCTACGTCGAGATGCCCGACGGCGTCCGGCTGGCGGTCGACGTCTGGCTCCCCGACGACCTTGGCCAGCGCGGCCGGGTCCCCACCCTGGTCTCCTTCACCCGCTACTGGCGGGCGCCCGCGGCAACTCCCACCGTCGAGGCCCTCGAACTCATGCGGGACGCCGGGTATGCCTTCGTCATCGTCGACAACCGGGGCAGCGGCGCCTCCTTCGGCAACCGCGAGGCGGTGTGGTCGACCTGCGAGACCCGGGATTACCGGCACGTCGTCGACTGGATCGCCGAGCAGCCCTGGTCGAACGGGAACGTCGCCTCGATCGGCACCTCGTACCTGGGGAACACCGCCGAGAACGCCACCTTCGACCCTTCGCCGCACCTCAAGGCAGCGGTCGCGCGCTTCACGGACTTCGACTGGTACGCCTCGCTCCTTTACCCGGGCGGCATGCGCAACCTGATCATCACCAGCGACTGGGGCGAGGGCGTTATGGCCATGGACCAGAACCGGCTGCGGGCGGAGCGGGTCGGCGAGAACGTCCTGGGCCGCAGGCCACCCGACGCGACCTGGACCGGCGTCAAGCCGGTGGATGCGGACACGACCGGCGCCCTTCTCGCGGCCGCCGTGGCGGAGCACGACAACCTCCACATCACCGGCTTCTTCCGGGAGGTGCACTTCCGCGACCAGGTGCCCACCGCAACCGCCATGGAAGACGGCTGCGAGAACATGGTCACGCCGTACCGCTTCCAGGAGGCCGCCGAGCGCAACGCCATCCCGACCTTCCACTGGGGCAGCTGGATGGATGCGGGCACGGCCGCGGGGGTGCTCGCCCGCTTCGCCAGCTACGACATGCCCGCCCGCTACGTGATCGGCGCCTGGACGCACGGCGCCTACTACGACGCCGACCCGTTCAAGCCCCGCGCCACACCGGTCTCGCCGAGCGTCGCCGGGCAGTTCGCGCAGATCTTCGAGTTCCTCGAGCCGTACATGTTCGGCGGTGCTCCCTCCGACCCCCTCACCCCGGTCCTCGACTACTTCACGATGGGCGAGGACGTGTGGAAGCGGACGGCCTCCTGGCCCCCAACAGGCTCCACCACACAGGATTGGTACTTCGGCGCGAACGGAACGCTCCAGCGCGATCCCCCCGCCAACTCCGCCGGGCGCGACCGCTACCGGGTCACCTTCGAGGTCGGCGGCGGCCCCGAAACCCGCTGGTCGACGCAGCTCGGCGGCACGGAAGTCTTCTACGGCAACCGCGCCGCGGCCGACAGCCTGCTCCTCACGTACACCTCGCCGCCGCTTGAGGAGCCGCTGGAGATCACGGGCCATCCGGTGGTCGACATATCGCTCGCCACGACCCACAACGACGGCGCGATCATCGCGTACCTCGAGATCGTCCACGCCGACGGCAGCGTCACCATGATCACCGAGGGCCAGCTGCGCCTTATCCACCACGCGCTCGCTGACAGCGCCCCCTATCCGACCTTCGGGCCGCATCGCAGCTATCTGGAGGCCGACGCGCTGCCGATGGTGCCATGGGAGGCGACCCGCATCAGCTTCACGATGCTTCCGACTTCTGTTCTGGTGAAGGCCGGCGATCGCATTCGCATCGCCATCGCGGGCCATGACCGCGACACGTTCGAACGGCTTCCGGCTGAGGGTGAGCCGCTGCTTACGGTCTACCGAAACGCGGCACAGCCGTCCTGGGTGCAGCTCCCCGTGGTGTCGCGGTAGCGACGACGCTCCTCACCTGCCGCCTCCGCCCTCGGTGATCGGCATAGCGACCGCTTCGCCCCAGATGTGGCGGGCGAACCATTCCCAGTTGTGCCACATCGCGGCGAGGCGTTCGCGCGGTTTCGTGATCCCGTGGCCGAATCCCTTGTAGATGATGAGGCGGGTGTCGACGCCGACGTCCTGGAGACCCTGGTAGAGCTCGTAGGCGTTGGGGGTGGGGACGCGCGCGTCGAACTCGCCGTGCTGGATGAGCGTAGGAGTGCTCGCCTGCCGGATGTAGGTCATGGGCGAGGTCTTCGCGTAGATCTCGGGATCGTCCCAGGGGGTCGCCTCGAGGTATTCGCGGGTGAAGCTGTGGATGTCGGTGTTGACGTAGTAGGTCATCCAGTTGGAGATGCCCGCGCCGACCGAGATCGCCCGGAAGCGGTCGCTGGAAGTGGTCAGGAAGGCTGAGATGTAGCCTCCCTGGCTCCAGCCCATCGCAGCGACGCGGTCGGGGTCGGCGATGCCGCGGTCGACGAGCGCCTCGACGCCCGAGAGCACGTCCCACGCGTCGCCTACACCCAGGTTGCGCACGTTGAGGGCGCGGAAGTCGGCACCGTATCCGGCCGAGCCGCGGTAGTTGGGCATCATCACGACGGCGCCCTTCCTGAGCCATTCGATGACCGGGTAGACGTACCCGCCGATCAACTGGGGTCGGGATGTGCCGGTCGGGCCGCCGTGGATCACCACCATCAGGGGATAGGTGCGTTCGGGGTCGTAGCCGGGAGGCTTCATGAGCACCCCCTCGATCTCGGCACCGTCCTCGCTCTCCCATCGAATGACTTCACGGCTGCCGAGGTCGCCCCAGTCGCCTACCTGACCGGTCATGTCCGTGACGCGTCGCGGGGCGCGCGCGGTGCCGACGCCTCGGGACAGGCGGAAGATCTCGCCCACCGTCGTGCGGTTCTCGCCCTGGATCGCCATCGCCGTGCCGTCGTCGGACAGGTCGGCCGTCATGATCATCTCGGGGGTGTCGGTCTGCAGGGTTACCTGGCCGCTCTCGGGGTCGAGCAGGAAGAGGTGGCGCGCGGTGCGCTGGGACGCGACGAACAGGATGCCTTCGTCGGTCCACGCCACCGGTGACGGGTTCTCGTCGAAATCGGTGGTCACGATGCGAGGCTCGCCGCCGCCGGAAGGGATGACGGCGAGTTCGGTGTTGCCGTAGAAGGGATTCGCGCCCGCGGTGGTGGAATAGAGAATCCGTGCGCCGTCCGGCGACCACATCGGGCCGCTCTCGGGGCCCGGATCCGTGGCCAGCGGCCGAACCGTTCCGGCGTCGACATCGACGACCGAGATGTCCGCATGAGGAAACGAGTTGATCTGCGGAGTCGGTGTGTGGCCGAAAGCGATCTCGCGGCCGTCGGGCGACCAGTCGAACGAGCCGCCGCCAAAGCCGCCGCCGACCGTATAGCCCGTTCCCTCCGTCAGACGACGGGGTTCAGCCTCCGCGCGCGCTTCCGCGACCCAGAGATGGGTCATGCGGAAGTCGGCGTCCTCGACGGCGTATGCACCGTAGCGTTCCTCACGTTCCTCGAAGGCGTCGGGAGCGTGATCGGTGGCCGTGAACGCAATCCGGCTGCCGTCCGGGGAGAACCGGAAAGCGCCAACGCCACCGTTGTGGGTGGTGAGTTGCTCGGCCTCCCCGCCCTCCGGCCGGATGAGGTATACCTGCGCGCGGTCGCCTCGGTCGGCGATGAAGCCCAGCCGGGATCCGTCGGGCGTCCACTGCGGCCCCGTGCTGCTCCCCGGTTCGGTGCGGGTGAGCTGGAAGGGCTCGTCGTCCCCCACCACCAGCCAGATCTCCTGGTCGAACCGGTTGTTCTCCCAATCCGTGGCGGTCACCGAAAAGGCGATCATGCTGCCGTCCGGCGAGATCCGGGGGGCGCCGACCGACTTGAGTGCGATCTGGGCGCGGAAGGACTCGAGGATCTCTTCCTGCGCCCCGGCGGGGCGTGAAGACGCGGCCGTGAGCACGGCGGCGCCAAGCAGGCATGCGATGGCAGGGGTGGCGGGAGACCTGTATGGTGCGGCTACAGAGGGTCGCATGACTTTCTCACTATGACGGGGGTGGACGGGTGTTTCCCCCATGGTAGCCATCCACTGGCTGAAAAGGCGAACCACGTGCCGTCTTGCCAAGCCGGAACCGGAGCCGCAGCTTCGCCCTTGCCATGCTGAGTCCCTTCTATCCCCTGCTCTCGCACCCGTGGGGCGGCGTCGCGATCGGGGCGGTCATCGCCGCCATAGGCGTCCTGTTGCTGGTCGTCTCACGGCGGCCCCGCGCCGGACAGCGGACGGGGCGGACCCGCCTCGCCAGGGGACTGGGGGTGCTCGTCACCGCCTTCTCCGTCTTCGTCCTCGCGGCCGCGGCCATCTCGATGCTCGAGATCCGGCGTCTGGCGAACGAACATCCGCCACCCGGGACATTGGTGGATGTAGGCGGCTACCGGATGCATATCCTCGCCGAGGGAGATGCCGGGGACGGGCCGACAGTCATCTGGATCCCCGGTGGCCATGCGCAGGGGTTGGCGCTCCATCATCTCCACTCCGCGATTCGCGGCGAGACGCGCTCGATCCTGTTCGATCGTCCCGGCACCGGGTGGAGCGATCCGGGACCGTATCCGAGGCGCACCGCGACCGAGGCCGCTGAGCTCGCGACACTGTTGGAACAGGCCGGTGAAGAAGGCCCCTTCGTGCTGGCCGGGCACTCCTACGGCGGACTGCTGGCGGCGAACTACGCCCGCCGCCACCCGGAGCGCACGGCGGCCGTCGTGCTGCTCGACGCGTCGCCGCCCGACGCATTCATCTACGCTCCGGCGTACGGGGCCGCGGCCCTCGACGGGTTGGTGCGCGATGCAGAGCGACAGGGTCTCGACAAGATCTTCGGCGGCTGGACCAACCCGGAGAGCGCGATGGCCGAAACCGAGACCGAGATCGGCGAGATACTGCGCAAGCAGCGCCGTCTGCTGGCCGACGTCGGCGAGGCGATGGCGGCCAACGCGCGGCGCCCGGCGGCATCGTTCGCCACCGCCTCGATCTTCCAGGAGTTCAGCCCGGGCATCGTCTCGTCGGCGGCACCCGATCTGGTGGTCTACGACGGCGAACTCGGCGACATGCCCGTCCTGGTGGTGATCCCGGACGACCCCGCCGACGCCATCATCGATCCTCTGGGGATGGAAGAGGCCGCCGCGAGCCGGGCCAGGAACTTCTTCGTGCGGACGCGCGTGCGATACCTCGAAGTCTCAAGCGACGCCCGGCTCGTCCACACCCCGCCGGGCACCGGCCACAACTACCCGTATGAGACGCCGGAATTCGTCCTCGATGTGATCCGCCAGTTGTTGGCGGAACTGAGCGGGGATCACACTGAAGTTGAAGGAGACGGGGATTCCAGATGAATCGACGTGCCCTGTTGAAAGCCGGTGCCGCCGCGGCCGCGCTGCCGATCGTCGCGTCGGCGCGGCACCTCGCGGCGATCGCGGCTCCGCCGCAGGTGGCGTTCAATCCGCGCGAGCTCCAGCAGCTCCTGGACGAGTCGGCCGAGAGCCTCGGTATCGTCGGCGCCCAGTTGGCGGTGTTCGACGGCGAGGCGGTCCATGAGCTCGCGACCGGTCTGGCGATCCGCGAGCGCAACCTGGCCGTCACGCCGGACACGCTGTTCCAGATCGGCTCGACGACCAAGGTCTTCAACGCGGCAGTGGTCATGGCGCTCGTCGACGAGGGCGTGCTCGACCTGGACGAACCCGTCGCGAGCTACCTCGACGGCGCGCCGTTGACGAGCGACGTCCCGCCCGTCGACATGACCCTGCGCCAACTGCTCTCGATGTCGTCGGGACTCGACAACGGGCCGTACACCGACCACGGCCGCGGCGATGACGCCCTGGGCCTGTACGTCGCTTCACTTGCCGAGCTCCCCGTGATCTTCGAGCCGGGCACGGCCTACGGCTACTCGAACGCGGGCACCGCCGTCGCCGGATTCGCGGCCCAGCGCGTGATGGGGAAGAACTGGGAGACCCTGCTCGGCGAACGCATCCTCCAGCCGCTGGGGCTCGATCACTCGGCGACCTTCCCGGAGGACCTGCTCTACCACCCGGTGGCGCTCGGCTACTCGCCGACCCCCGCCAACCCCGACGGCGAGCGGGTGCCGTTCTGGGGGCTGCCGCGCAGCATCGCGCCGGCCGGGGCAACCCTGTGCTGCAGCGCCGGCGACCTCGTGCGCTTCGCCGGGATGTTCCTGCGGGGCGGACGCGCGGCCGACGGACGGCGTGTGCTGTCGGAGGAAGCCATCGAGACGATGCACACGCCCGAGATCGACATGCCGACCCGGATCATCGCCCAGAGGTGGTGTACCGGGCCCTACTGGAAGCGCTGGGGCGGCGAGGTGATCTACGGGCACAGCGGCACCAACAGCGGCGGCTCCTCCCTGCTGCTCTGGTGTCCGAACAAGGGGGTCGCGGCCGCAACGATCGCCAACGTCCCGAGCCAGGGCTACCCGCTGGCCGACAAGGTGTTCGACACCCTGTTCCCGGAGTTCTTCGGCATCGATAAGCCCCAGACACCGAAGCCGGACACCGTGACGCCCCAGGAGGTCGACCCCGAGCGCTACGTCGGGCAGTTCGAGGCGTTCGGCAGCCGGTTCTCGTTCTTCGCGGATGGCGACCGGCTGATGGCGCGGTCGGAGGTCGGCAACGGGCTGGAGTCCGAGCTGATCCCGCTCGGTGGCGACCGGTTCCTGCCGCGCAATCCCGCGATGGGCGGCAACCGCGGGTGGGATGTCGCCTTCTGGGGCGACGACGGCAGCGGCCGCGCGACGCACTACCTGAACGGTGTCTTCGCGCTGCGCCGCAGCAGCTGATCGTGGCTGGCAATCCGAGGGTCACGGACCGGATACGCCGGGGCCACCTGCGTCTGCCGCTTGCGCTGGGCCTCCTGGCCGGCCTGTCCTGCACCGCGGCAGAGGAAGAGCGTTACGCCCCGGAAGGGGTGACCCGCGCCGCGTACGACCAGGCCGCGAGCCTGCTCTCCTCGAATGTACAGGGCGCGGTCAGGAACGCCGAAGTCGTCCCCAACTGGATCGGCGAGCGTGACGAGTTCTGGTACGAGCGAGACACCGACCAGGGCACCGAGATCGTGATTGTCGACGCGGCTACCGGCGAGCGCCGTCCGGCTGTCGACCCCGAGGCTCTTCCGGGCTTCGCCACCGACCCGCTACAGCTTCTCGCACCCGACGGGTCGGTCGCAGCCTTCGCCCGCGACCACGATGTCTGGCTTCAGGACTTGCCCGACGGTAGCGAGCGGAGGCTTTCCCACGACGGTGAAGAGCACTTCGGTTACGGGTCGCTGCCGGGATGGAGTGGCAAGCTCGCGCTCCTGCGCGCGGGGCTCGAAGGGCCGTTGACCGGCGCCTACTGGTCTCCCGACGCCACAAAGCTGCTCATCGCCCGCACCGACGAGAGAAGGGTCGGCGCGTACCCCTGGATGGACCTGTTGCCGGCCGACGGCACCGTCCGGCCACGGACCCTCGAGAAGCGGATTGCCCTCATCGGCGACCGGGAGGTCCCACGGTTCCCGATGTACCTCTTCGATGTTGCGAGCGGTGCCAGTCGAAGCGTGCCGCTTCCCGAGGATTGTTTCGGAGAACTGGGCGCGACGCCACCGCAGGCGATCTGGACCGACGACTCGCGCCTCGTCTTCTTTCTCTGCCTCGCACCCGACGCCAGCCGCTTCGAGCTGGTGCGCTACGACCTGGCCACCGGGAGCGCCACGACTGTCTTCGAGGAGGAGGCCGACTCTTTCCTCGACCTGAACCACAGCCTCTACCGGTCGATGGGCGCCAACGTCCGTCTGCTCGCGAGCGGGAGGCGGGCAATCACGTTCTCGCAACGGGACGGGTGGGGACACCTCTACCTGGTCGACCTCGAAGGCGGCGGCGACATCCGGCAGTTGACGCAAGGCGAATGGGTGGTTCACGACATCGTCGCCGTCGACGAGCGCGAAGGCGGCGGCTTCGTCTACTTCACGGCCGGCGGCCGTGAGCCGGGGCGCAATCCGTACTGGCGGCACGTGTACCGGGTGCCGCTCGAGGGCGACGCCGAGGTCGAACTTCTCACGCGCGGGCCCGCCGACCACGCCGTCACGGTCGCCGCCCCGGCCCTGATCGGCGCCGCCTCGACCTTCTCACCGAGCGGGCGCTACTTCGTCTCCAACTCCTCGACCGTCGACAGCCCGCCGGTCTCGCGCCTGCACCGGAGCGACGGCTCGGTGGTCACGATCCTGGAGCAGGCTGACGCCAGCGAACTCTTCGCCCGCGGCTACGAGCCGCCACAGCCCTTCACGGTCAAGGCCACGGACGGCGAGACGGACCTGTACGGCGTCCTCTGGCGGCCGAAGAACTTCGAAGAGGGCCGGAAATACCCCGTGATAGAGCATATCTACGGCGGTCCGCAGACCAACGTCGTCCCCCGCAACTTCAACAGTGCGGCGGGGGTCGAAAGGATCGGAGGCCAGGGCGACTTCTCGACCTCCACCGCTCTCGGGTTCGCCGTCGTCACCATCGATGCGCGGGGCACGCCGTGGCGATCCAAGGAGTTCCACGACTACATGTGGAAGAAGCACGACGAGTTCGCGCTCGAGGATCACGTCGCCGCTCTCGAGCAGCTCGGAGAGCGCTTCCCGTGGCTCGACATGGATCGGGTCGGCATCAGCGGGCACTCCTGGGGCGGCTACTCCTCGGCGCTCGCCATGCTGCGCTATCCCGAGTTCTACAAGGTCGCCGTGTCTTCCGGGGCGCCGTACGACTACCGCTACCTCTACCCCCCGTTCGTCAAGTGGACGGGATGGCCCGAGTACGACGACGGCGGCCGGCTCGCTCCGGATGCCGCCGCCCGGCCAGTGAACCTCATGCCGCACTCGGCGCTGGCGTCACAGCTCGAGGGCAAGATGCTGATCGTCTACGGCGAGCACGACGAGAACAGCCTTCCCGCCTCGACGCTCACCCTGATCGACGCGCTGATCGAAGCAGACCGGGATTTCGACCTGCTGGTCCTGCCAAATCGAGATCACTTCTTCACTCAGGAGCCCTACTTCATCCGCAGGCGCTGGGACTACTTCGTGAGGCACCTGATGGGAGCGGAGCCGCCGGTGGGTTACAGCCTACCGGGATAGTGATCGCCGTCGCGCCCTGCCCCACCCAGCGGCGGCGCACTATCCGGTGGCCGCCGATACCCCGTCCCCTGTTCGAACGCGTAGCCGAAGCGCAGCAACATCGCCTCGGTAAACGGTCGCCCCAGGAATTCGAGGCCCACGGGTAGCCCGTCCGGCGTGAATCCCGCGGGCACCGTCAGCGCGGGGAACCCGGTGATCGGGCTCAACAGCCGGTTGTCGCCCAGGCCGTACTGATCGGCCGGCGCGGGGTTGGTCTCGGCGTCCAGCGCAATGAGCGTCGCCGGGTGGTCGAAGGTGGCGTAAACGAGCGCGTCGAGGTCGTGGTCGGCCATGACCACGAGGACATTCCGCCGGATCAGGTCGCGGCCCAGCAGGTAATCGAGGTAGCCCGGGTCGCCGGTCGACTTGCCCAGCGAGTTCGCGAGACCCGCCGCCCGCCACGGCGTCACCCGCCCGCTCAGAAGAATCGAGCGCAGCGTCTTGTACGGGGCGTTTGCATGCTCGGACAGGTAGGCGTCGGTCGCCTCCTCGGTCTCGTAGGAGTTGCTCCCGAACACCCGATTCACCGTCTCGATCCCCGCGATCGCGACAGGGTCCACGACCTCTGCCCCGAGCCGCCGCAGGTCCGCCACCGCCGCGTCGAACCGGGAGCGCACTTGGCGGAACCCCTCAGAGCCCGGATCCACCGACTGATCCATGGGATCGCGGATGACGCCGATGCGCGCGCCCTGCAACCCGTCGCTGCCAAGTCCGCCCTCATATGAATCCGGCACACGGCCCACGGCACGGGCGGTTACGGGATCGTTCGGATCGTAGCCCGCGATCGCATTGAGCAGGATGGCCGCGTCGATGACCGTGCGCGTGATCGGACCCTGCGTGTCGGTCGTGGGGTTGGCGGGCATCAGGCCGAAGCGGCTCACAAGTTCCAGTGTCGGCCGGAGACCGACCAGCGACGCCACCGCCGCCGGACCGCGGATCGAGCCGCCCGTGTCCTCGCCGACGCCGACCATGCCGAAGTTGGCTGCAATGCCCACGCTGGTGCCGCCCGACGAGCCGCTGGGATTGCGGCGCGGGTCGTACGCGTTGCGGATCACGCCGAATCCGGACCCCACGTAGCGCGACGCGAACTCGCCCATGTTGGTCTTGGCGTGGATGATCGCGCCCGCCTCCCTGACCCGTGTGACTATTGTCGCGTCCCGCTCCGGCACAAACTCCGCGAAGAGCGCGGAGCCGTAGGTCGTGGGCATGTCGCTGGTCTCGACCTGATCCTTCAGGAGCACCGGGATGCAGTGGAGCGGCCCGGTGAGCCCGCCGGCCGCGAGCGCCTCGTCCAGACGCGCCGCTTCATCGAGCGCCCGCGGATTCAGGGTCGCGATCGTGTTGAGTTGTGGCCCCTGCTGGTCGTACGCAGCGATCCGGTCCAGGTACGCCTGCACCAGGCCGACGCACGTCAGGTCCCCGGACAGGAAGGCGGCGTGCACATCGGCGATCGTCGCTTCCTCGATCCGGAATCCCTGGGCCGCCAGCTGTCCTGGGCCCCCCGCGAGAGTCAGCAGGACGAGTCCAACCTTTAGATGTAATGTCGACATTACAATTCGTAACCTCTGCTTGACATGAAACAACGAACCTGCCTGATGTCCCAACGGACTATGTAGCCGCCCCTCGCGTGCTGGGGCAACCCGACCCGCGCGGCACACTGGCCCCCCACCCCGCCTCGCGGTACGATCCCTGCACGCCCGCGCTCTACCTCGTCCGGGCGCGGCACCACCCCCACCGGATGCGAGCATGACCCGACCCACCCTCGCTGCGGCCGCCCTGGTGCTCGCCACCCGCATCGGGCCCGCAGCCCCCGCCGGCCCCCCCCGGGCGGGGG
>VXMI01000138.1 GCA_009841165.1 Gemmatimonadota bacterium
CCGGCGGGCGTCGCGCGCGACGCCCCGGCCGCGGTTCCCGCGGAGGGAGTATCCCCGGGGGGCGCGCTCCGGGGTTGGGGTCTGTGATCGGGGTTTGCCGAGGTTGGAGATGGCGGCACGTGTGCGTGTGGACTATACCGCAGGGCGGGGTTGAGGCGCACCCCTTGAGCGCGCGTGACTTTGCGGCTGGCCGCCGCCTTCGAGATCAAAACAGCCGCGGATCCCAGCCGACATCCACGATCTCCGCAACACGGACCCGATCGAAATCGGCGTGACGCGGGTTCAGGAGCACATTTCGCCCCCAGGGCTGCGCGACATAGGAGGGCACTTGGAGGGCCAGGGATCGTTGCGATTCGACCCAGTCGCGCCCAATTCCCCTGGAAGCCGTGCGGTCGGACCAATCCGGGAAGTCGGCCTCATCAAGGACTTGCACGTCGCGACGATTCGGGAGGACGATGCGGGAAGCCACGTGTCCACGCGGAATGCGACTCGCCCCCATGTGTGCGAGGACTTCGAGCAGCGTGCCTTCGTAGGCGGCCGAGGTGTAGACGACGGGTACTCCACGCGGATTCCATCGCCCACCTCTTGCACCGGCTCCGAACCCGCTGAGTGCATGGAAGCGACGGTCGTGGATTCGATAGACGTCCAAAGAACGTGTCCTATACGGGAAGGCCGTAGTGGAGGCCCCACAGGATGTCCTCCACGTGACGCGCACCGACCTCCGACAGGGCCATCTCCATGGGTACGGCACCTCCGAGCATTCGGTGCGGGTGGGTCAGGAACATCGCCGCCCCTGGCTCCTCGCCCCACACGTACACTGCGAGTGCCATCACCGCCGCCACGCGCAGCACCACTTCGCTCTCTTCTCTGTTCAGCCGGTCTCGTCTCTGCCGCGTCGCCCGCGAGATGATTCTGTTCACGAAATCGGATGGCCTCCGTACTCCGAATCGCTTCAACTCGGCCTGCAGGACCTTCACCGCGCCGACTGGAAGGCCGGTCTCGGCGGCCTGGCGTAGCCGCTCGAGCTTGACCGGTTCTTCGTAGACCGGACGGGCTTCGCGGACCACCGTGGCGGGGAGCCCAACGAGGTCGTCCACTCCCTCGGACTCCGGGCAATGGGCCTCGCCAGCCCGTTGCGGATGTTCCGGAATCTGTGAATGGTCTTCGATTCTGTTCATATGAACCTCACTTTTGGCCATATGAACGTAACAGAGAGCGCCCCAGCCGCGCCAGCCGGAGTTACCTGGCGGGCCGACACCGCCGGGAGGCTGTCCATCTTCACTGGCGACGCGCACGAACATCCACCACGCCATCGCTGATCGCTGTAGCCTACAGGGCACACATCAGGCCAATTGCGCACAAGGAGCCCCAATGACCGGCCGGAACCTCATCGCCGCTTTCCTTGCCCTCGCCGCTTTCGACACACTGGCTTTCCCCTCCTCCGCCTCACCCCAGGCCAGTCCCCTCGTCACACCCGACGACTACGGCCGCTGGGAGGACATTCGAGGGCTGGAGCTGTCCCCCTTCGGCGACTGGATCGCGTACGTCGTTGAACGGGTCGATGAGAATGCCGAACTGCGGGTCCGCAAGCTCGACGAGGACTCGACGCGCGTCTTCCCCTGGGGATCCGCGCCGACCTTCTCTCCCGACGGCCGGTGGCTGGCGTGGACCGTTGGTCTTCCGCCCGACGAACGCGCGCGGCTCGACGAGCAGGACCAGCCCGTCCGCGACAAGGCCGCGGTGATGGACCTCGGCACCGGCGAGACCCGTACGTTCGACGCCGTCGTCCAGCGAGCCTTCGACGCCACCGGGCGCTTCCTCGCGCTCCGTGGCTACGCACCCGACCAGCCGGCCGGCAAGGGGGCCGACCTACGGGTCGTGGAGCTGAACACAGGCGCACAGACCGTCTTCGGCAACGTGGGCGAGATGGCCTGGAGTCCCGCGGCATCGCTCCTCGCACTGGCTATCGCGACCGGCACCGACCTGGGCAACGGCGTGCAGATCCATGATGCCGCCACCGGCACTCTCCGCTCTGCCGACGCTTCCGGAAGCGCCTATCGGAGCCTCGCGTGGCGCGACGATTCCTCCGATCTCGCGGCCCTCCGCTCACGACAGGACGCGTCCGCCGACGGTACCGCGTACGACGTACTCGCCTGGCGCGACCTGGACCGGCGGGTGGAAACCACTACCCTCGACGCGCACGCCGCGGGGATCCCCGATTCGCTTGAAGTCGTCCGCCACCGCGCCCCGGCCTGGTCCGACGACGGGACCATGATCTCGATTGGCCTGAGACCGGTCGAAGCAGAGGAGGACGAGGGCGTCGATACGGGCGCGGGCGCGGTATCCGACGCTGACGCCGCCGAGTCGGACGACGGTGCCGAAGAGGAACCCGACCTCCCCACCCTGCAGATATGGCACACCAGCGACGTCCGCCTCTTCCCGGAGCAGAAGGTCGCCGAGGGGCGCGACGCCGCCCGGACCCTGCTGGCCGTCTGGCACCTGGACGAGGGGCGCGTGGTGCAGCTCGGCACGGACCTCATGGCGAGCACGCGTCTGCTTCACGGCTGGGAGACCGCCCTGGAGGAGACCGACGAGCCGTACCCCTGGGGCGCGATGTTCGGCCGCCCCTACCGCGACGTCTGGGCGATCGACACGAAGAGCGGCGAGCGCGAGAGGGTCATGACACGGGTGCGATACGCGTGGCCGAGCGAAGGGGGCAACTGGATGCTCCGGTGGGACGGTGCGGCGTATCACACCCTGGACCTGCGCACCGGCGCGGAGCATGACGTTACGTCAGGGTTGGATGCCGAGTTCGCCAATACCGAGTACGACACGCCCACCGACGTGACGCCGCCGCACGGCTTCGGCGCCCCGCGCTGGCTGCGGGGCGACGACGCGGTGCTCCTATACGACAAGCACGACATCTGGCGGGTCGCGCCCGACGGCTCGGGAGGCTCGCGGCTTACCTGCGGCGCCGAAGCAGGGGTCACCCACCGGATCGTCAACCTCGGCGACGATGTCGACGAACCCGGTCTCGACCGCGACTCGCGCCCGTACCTGACCCTCTACAACGAGAAGACGGAGCAGCGCGGCTACGCCCGGTTCACGGACGGCTGGGTGCTGGCCGAGACCCTGATTCTCGAGGACGCATTCGTGGGTTGCCTGGTCCGCGCCGACAGCGCCGATGTCCTGATCTACGGCGCCGAGCGCTTCGACGACCCGCCGGACTACTTCGTGGCCGGCCCCGATCTCGCGAATCCCCGCCAGGCGACAGCCATCAACCCCTTCATCGACGAGGTGGCGTGGGGCCGGGCGGAGCTGGTCGACTTCGTGAGCGAGTCGGGCCGCGACCTCCAGTTCGTACTCCTTCGTCCCGCAAACCACGAGGAGGGACGCGCGGTCGCCACGATCGTGTACACGTACGAGATGCTCTCCCCCCAAATGCACTTCTTTCGGGTCCCCAGCGAACGGGACTACTACAACTACACGGCCTGGACCCAGCACGGGTACGCGGTGCTCTTGCCCGACATCGTGTACCGCGCCCGGGACCCGGGAGTGAGCGCGCTGGAATCGGTGCGCGCGGCCGTGGCGAAGGCCGTCGAGATGGGCGTGACGGACCCGGAGGCGGTCGGGCTGATCGGGCACTCGTGGGGCGGCTACCAGGCGACGTTCCTGCCCACGCGGACGGACATCTTCGCGGCGTCGGTGGCGGGCGCGCCGCTAACCGATTTCGTGAGCTTCATGGGCCAGCTGCACTGGAACCCGGGGATCGCGGAGGTGAGCCACTGGGAGACCGGCCAGGCGCGGATGGAGGTGCCGTTCTGGGAGGATCCGGAGGCGCATCGGCGAAACTCGCCCATCCACGAGGTGCACAACATGGAAACGCCGCTGCTGATGGCGTTCGGCAACGAGGACGGGGTCGTGGACTGGGATCAGGGGACCGAGTTCTTCAACTTCGCGCGCCGGGCCGAGAGGCAGATGGTGCTGCTGGTGTACGAGGGCGAGGATCACGGCTTCCGTCAGGAGGCGAACCAGCGGGACTACCACCGGCGGATCCTCGAGTGGTTCGGGCACTATCTGAAGGGCGAGCCGGCACCGGCCTGGATCACGGACGGGGTCGCGCTGGGGGCGCTGGAGGACGAGAAGAAGCGGGTGGCAGGAGGCGTCAAGAGGTAATATCCCCCCGGGGGTATCGACTACGAGAACGAGCTCTTCCGGTGCGCGGGCATCGAAGCGACCACCACCTGTCGCGTCTGCTCGTCCCAGAAGTAGTAGATGCGCAGACAGCGGCGTGGATCGCGCGTGTTGGCGCCCCGCTTGATGTGCCAGTCGACGGTGTGCGTGCGTCCGTCCCAGGAGCACTCGAAGGCGTCGCCGCCGCAGGGTACGTTGTAGACGCCGGTCTCACCGTCGTCGATGCGCCCGTGGAGCCCAGGGTTCCCGCCCTGGAGCCGTCCATCGCGGTATTCGCCCGCGAGCCATCGGAGACAGCGCGCGGCGACACCCACGTCCGCGAATTCGGCTCCGTTGAGCTCGTGCCTGGCGGAGCCGGTGAGGGCGAGACGCCCGGCGAGGTGCTCGTCACACCAGGCCGCGAACTCGTCCCAGGCGGTCGGGAACGGAACGGCCGTGTCGGGATTGCCTCCCATGGCACGCACGAGCCCGGCCAGCTGCTCAGCGCGTCGCAGCGCGTCGTCCCGCTCGCGTTCGGCCCGCTCGGCCCGCTTCCTTGCCTGCTCGTAACGGGTCGTACGAACCCGTGCGGTCTCCCTGGCCGCCCGGAGCTTGCGGCGGAGCGCCGGAGTCTCTCCCGCGAGGGTTTCACGTGCGCTCGGCATTCCCGCGCGGGCACCCGGGGAAGCCGGCGGCGGCTCGCGGACGACCGCGGGGCTCGGGGAGTCGGTTGGTGACTTCGAGCCGGGGTAGCTGACCTGTGATCGCGGGGCAGCGATGTCGAGTATTGAGCTGCGCAGAAACGAGACCAGCCGCGCGGGACCGCTTGAGGCGCTCGCGGACTCCGTGGCGATGGCGGCGTAGTCCGGCGTTCCCTCCTCATCGGAGCCGGCTCGCATCCGTTCCTCCACCGCCATCCGCAGGAAGACCCGGGAAGCCTCGGCCACGGCACGCTCGCCCACGAGGCGGTTTCCCAGAATCAGCGGGTGGTCCGAACGGTCCGCGCCGGGCCGGAACCCGGGGCGATAGAAGCGCCAGGCCCCCAGGAACACCGACAGCGACTTCCCCACCGTGTCGCTCAGGCGGAACGTCATCCCGGAAGGCAGCACCCAGGTGAGCGCCAGCCCGGTGAGTGAGCGGGCGAGCGACGTCCAGAGGAGCTGTCGCGCCTCGCGGTCATCGTCGTCGGGGGGGACCGAAATCACGGCGAAGGGCACTTCACGGACCGGATCCACCAGCATCTTCAGGAAAGTGTTCATGGCGACGTCCGAGTCGACCACGATGGGCGCATGGGCGAGCCGCCTGCCCCCCTGCACGAGGGGCACCGCCTCCGCCATCGACACCAACATCTCGGCCGGGTAGTCCTGCACGGACTCCAACGGCACGACGGAACGGTCATGCACGGTCACGCCAACCGATGGAGCCGCCACGCCGGTACGCCCGATCATCACCTCGGTCACCACTTCCCGATCAGGCCCCGGGGTGCGTGAGACCTGAGCCGCCCAGTGGTCGCGAATCCTGTCGCGGAGCCGCACAGCGCGGATGGCGACGTGGTCGGTACGCACCGAAAAGGGACGGTGGCGCCACGCCTTCCGGGGCAACCTGCGTCCCAGAACCTGCTGCAACCAGTCCACGGCAATGGTTCGGCATTCCTGAACGGCGGAGGGGGCCGCGTTGGCCGCCAACTCCGCCCCGACGCGCAGCCGCCCGCCTGCCGCGCCTCCCGCCACCGGCGTGCGCTCAGTCGCTGCCTGCAGTCGCCTGTCCCGTTCCTGCCGTCCCCACTCCTCGAAGGATCCGTAAGTCTGTTGTGGCATTCTCTCGTGCACGGTGTTCGTCGTGACCGCCGATCTCTCGCACGTGAATCATGGAGTCGCGCAATCAGAGTATCGCCAACAATGTCCGCACGAACGGAGCCGCTTCACTGCGCTCGCGCCCATCCGCTGATGATTCCATGAATCGCTTCGACCCCATCGGTCAGCGCCGCGGGTCCCGGCTGCAGGATCAGCGAGGACTTCACTTCGTGGACCTGTCCATTCGCGACCGCGGGGACTTCCGACCAGCCCTCGCGGGCCATCAGCCGTTCGGGACGGAACTTGCGCCCGCACCACGATCCAATGATCACGTCCGGCGCCCGACGCACCACCTCCCCCGGATCCGCGATGATCCGTTCCCTGGCGAGCGACCCCGCCCGCAATTCGGGAAAACAGTCTTCCCCACCCGCGACCTCGATCAACTCCGACACCCACCGGATCCCCGAAATCAGCGGGTCGTACCACTCCTCAAAGTACACGCGCGGACGGCGTGGCAGTTCGGCGGCACGCACGCGAATCCGGTCCAGCCCCGCCTCCAGCTCGCCTGCGAGCCCCGCGCCCTTCTCCGGGCACCCGACCATCGCCGCGATCACCTTCACCGTCCTTAGAATCTCCGCGACGGAGCGGTGGTTGAAGATGTGAACCTCGACCCCCTGCCGAATCAGGTCAGCCGCGATGTCCGCCTGGATGTCGGAAAACCCGAAGACCAGATCCGGCTCCAGCGCGAGGATGCGATCGATCTTCGCGCTCGTGAACGCCGACACCTTCGGCTTCTCCCTGCGCGCCCGCGGCGGCCGCACGGTAAACCCCGAAATTCCGACGATTCGGCGCTCCTCTCCGAGGCGGTAGAGGATCTCCGTCGGCTCTTCGGTCAGGCAAACGATACGTCGGTACAAGGCTGTCTCCGGTTGGCCTGCGGGATGGCCGCCACGCTGGCACGGCAAGCACCCCCGCCCCTGGCTGCCCGCGCTAACGGTAACGAGGATCGCGGCGCATCACATGCCGCCTCAGCCCGGCGCGCCCAACCTCCACGAAGCCGTGCGCAGCGAAGGTCGGCACGAAGCCGCAGAACCGGTAGCTGGGTGAATCGGGTGCGACCGGATACGACTCGACCACCGTGGCCCCGTTGCGGCGGGCGTGGGCCACCGCCTCGTCGATCAGCCGGGACATGACGCCGCCTCTCCGAAGCGCCCGCTTCACGTAGAAGCAGTTGATCGACCACACCGTGGAGGGATCGCCCTCCGGCCAATCCAGTCCCCTGTACACGGCAAGCGTCTCTCGGGGCGCGACCGAGCACCAAGCGACGGGTTCTCCGTTGTGGTAGGCCAGGATCCCCACCGGCGTCCCACACCGGACCTTCGATTCGATGGCCCGCTCGCGTTCGGCGTTGGTGCGCGGAATCCTCCCGGCCTCGTCCCTGCGCATGGCCATGCACCAGCAGTACCTGGGTCCTCCCCTCGCCTCGAACAGGCGCTCGAAATCCGCCCATCGCGCGGACTCGACGGGCGCGAAGGTGAGGTCCGCCGGCGATGGCGCGCCTTCGGGACGCGTTCCGCCCGCCCCCCTTCGCTGCGCGCTCATGCCGCCACCGCCAGTACGAGAATCCCGACGAACACCAGGGCGGCGCCCGCCGTGCGCACGCCTCCGAAGCGCTCGCCCAGCAGCAGCCAGCCCGCCATCGCGCCGAAGACGATGCCGATCTCGCGGCCCGCCCCCGCATAACTGATCGGCGCGATCTGAAAGGCGCGGAGCACCAGCGAATAGGCTCCCAGCATCATCACGGCGATCAACGCGATCGGGACGGTGTGGGTGCGCACGACGCGGAACACGCGCGTCCCTTCACGAAGCGCCAGAAGAGGTATCAGAACCAGGCCGGAAAGCCCGAAGGTCAGGACGAGATACGGGATGGGCGTCCAGTGTCTCACCGCGGCGCCGTCCACGGCCGAGTACACGGAGATGAGAAAGGCCACGACGAATGCGATGCCCGATCCGCGGGCGTGCGTCCGCAGGGTGGCCAGCAGGTCGGGACCTCGATGCCGCCCCGTCCAGAGGGGCGCCGCGCCCAACACCACCAACCCTGCCAGTATCGCCGCGATCCCGATGTAGCCGGACGCCGAAGGGCGCTCCCCCAGGAACACGATCGCCCACAGGGCCAGCATGGCGGGCGCGGTGCCCCGCGCCACCGGGTAGACCAGCGAGAAATCGCCGCGCTCGTAGGCTCGTGCCAGGCAGGTGTAGTAGGCCAGCAGCACCAGCGCGCTGGCGCACGCAAACGGCCATACCTGCGGGGGCGGCGGCCATGCCCGCACAAGCATCGGGGAGAACACGGCGGCGCCTGCGAGCAGCGCCCACGTCGTGACCAGGAGCCGTGCGGACGATCGCTTGAGGACGAGGTTCCACAGGGCATGCATCAGTCCGGCGGCGGTCACGAGGGCGAGCGCGGTCAGCGACATGGGCGTGGTCGGGTCCGGTCCGGCGGGTGCGTCAGCGTGGGGGCCGCGCGACCCCTGTCGGCTGCTCCGATTGCCGGGCTAGTCGGAAACGGGAGCGGACCGGCCCGATGTCCGCAGGATAAAGCGGTCCAGCGTCTCCTTCCACTGCGGCAGCAGCGACTGCTCCACGTACATCATGTGTCCGGCAGCGAAGTCGGACCGTTCGATGTTGTCGCGCAGATCGGGCGGCAGCCCCATGCGGTCCATGGTCCAGACGGCCGCGAAATAGGGCGTCGCCAGGTCGTAGATCCCGTTGATGAGAAGGACTTCGAGCCTGGGATTTCGCTTCATCGCGTTCGCGAGATCCGGGGCGACGTTGGGTGTGCCGCCGCCGCGAACGAATCCGCCGCCACCGCCCTGCCGGCCCCAGTTCCAGTTGCGGGTGCCGCCGCTGGGCACGTATTCCCGGCCACCGTCGTAGCCGAGTTCGTCGCGCACATAGCTGTTGAAGGCCGAGGTGTACGCCGAACTGATCGCGGTGGACTGCGGATCGTGCGAGGGCCGTCCCCCGAGCAGGTCGCCCGCCGGGCCGGTGAAGCGTGCGTCGAGACGCCCGACGATCCGCCCCTGGTCGCGCAGCAGTTCCGCCTCGAAGGCCGGAGCGGTGACGCGCAGGTCCGACTTGTCGATGTAGTCGTGGCTGAGTCCGGTGTAGCGGTGCATTTGATCGATCACGCGGGCGCGGGTGTCCGGGTCGAGCGTCGCGCCCGCCAGCAGCGCGGTGGCGTATTCGGTGAGCGACCATTCCTCGACCTCGGCCATGAAGGCTTCGAGGTCGAGCGGGTTCTCGCCCGGAAGCGCGTCCAGATAGCGCGCCGTGATCGCGTACGACGGCAGATTGACGATGTATGGCAGGTCGTCTCCCGGCGCGAACTGGATCGTGTTGAACTGCAGCACCGACGAGACCAGCACGATCCCGTTCAGGTCGATGTTGGCCCGCTGCAGGTGGCTCGCCAGGACGGCCGAGCGCGTGGTCCCGTAGCTCTCGCCGAGGAGGTAGCGGGGGGAGTTCCACCGGTCGTACTCGCTCAGGAAGCGCCGGATGAACTGGGTGAGCGAGCGCGCGTCCTCGTCGATGCCCCAGTAGTCCGAACCGGGCGTATCGCCGAGGAGGTGGCTGAACCCGGTTCCGATCGGGTCGACCATCACGATGTCGGCGATGTCGAGGATGGTGTAGGCGTTGTCCTCGAGCGGATAGGGGGGCGCTCCCTGCGGGCCCACGTCCGGCGTCACCACCCGCCGCGGCCCCATGATCCCCATGTGCAGCCAGAAGGACGCCGACCCCGGGCCCCCGTTGTAGGAGAACACGACCGGCCGCTGCCGCGACGGCGCACCGTTGGTGCGGAAGTAGGCCGTGTACCAGAGCTCGGCGGCAGGATCGCCGCTGTCGTTGGTCAGCGTGGTGCCCGCGACGACCGCGTCGTACTCGACCGTCTCGCCCCCGATCACGATCGAGTGGCTGGTTTCCCAGCGGGCCGGATCCGCGGCGGAATCGGCCTCCTGGGCGTGGGCGGGGATGCTGGCAAGCAGTACGAGTGCCCCAACGAACGCGAACCGAGTCTTCGTCACCTTTCATCTCCTCTCTTGTTGGAATCTGCGCCGCCGGTAGTATCGGTCCGCCGGCGGCATCGTGCCAGCGAGGCGGGGCCGGGCGGTGCGCGCGCCGACCGACGATGCATCAGGGCGCTGCGGCTGACGCACCCGACCGACGGCGATCCCTCAGGTTGAGCACCACCGAAAGCCCGAGAGCCCCGAGCGCCGTACCCACCGTGATCCAGTCGACCACCACCGGGCTCCAGTCGAACCCCGTGATCCGGTCCAGTTGGTACTTGATCCACGACCCGGGCAGATCGGTCTCTCCCAGCATCAGCTTGATCCGCCAGTGCCAGTCCGTGAGCGGACAGTACCCCCACCCGTAGACCGCGCCCAGCCCGAACCAGGAAAGCAGGGTCGCGCCGATGGTGACAAGGTGGAACCTGCGGGTTCGCCGCCAGGCCCAGCCAAGCACGTTGAACCCGATCAGCGCCGTGTGGAAGACGACGAAGAGAATGTCGTAGAGGCGGTAGAGAGCCAGATCGCTCATCGGGGTATCAGCACCTGCGAAAGGTAGCCGCGCAACGACTCACGCCCGCATATTACGCCGTGACGCGCCTCCGCCGCGAGTACAGCCGAGCCACGCGAAATCAGGAAGGCAGCACGACCATGCGGACCCCTCTCCTCGCCGCCGCACTCCTTGTCCCCACCGGCCTCCTCGCCCAGGACTCCAGCAGCGACGGGAACGCCGACCTCCCCCTCCAACCCGACCGTACCCTCGCGATCGACATGACCGTCGGGTCGTGGATCTCGCTGGACGTGAGTCCCGACGGGGAGACGATCGTCTTCGATCACCTCGGCGATCTCTTCACGGTGCCGATCACCGGGGGGGACGCGACGCAGCTGACGTCGGGGATGGCCTTCGACGCGCAGCCCCGGTTTTCGCCCGACGGGACGCGGATCGTCTTCACTTCGGATCGGAGCGGGGGGCAGAACGTCTGGATCATGTCGCTGGACGGGTCCGACACCACGCAGGTCACCACGGGCGGGGCCAATCGCACCGAGTCGCCGGACTGGGCGCCGGACGGAGAGTACGTCGTGTCGTCGAAGGGCGGCTTTCGCGGCGGCGGCCTGCCGAAGCTGTGGCTGCACCACGTGGACGGCGGCTCCGGCGTCCAGCTGATCGACGAGCCCGACAACCTCAAGACCCTCGGGGCCGCGTTCGATCCGACCGGCCGCTACATCTGGCATGCGCGGCGGACCGGTGACTGGACCTACAACGCGCAGTTCCCGCAGTACCAGCTCGCCGTCTACGACCGCGAGACCGGCGAGACCTACACGCGCACGTCGCGGTACGGCTCGGGCATCCGCCCCACCTTGTCGCCGGACGGGCGCTGGCTCGTCTACGGCACCCGGCACGACGCCCGCACGGGTCTGATCATCCGCGACCTCGAGTCGGGCGCCGAGCGCTGGCTGGCATACCCCGTGCAGCACGACGACCAGGAGTCGCGCGGCACCCTCGACGTGCTGCCCGGCATGTCATTCACTCCCGATTCGCGCCACCTCGTGGCCAGCTACGGCGGCAGGATCTGGAAGCTCGATGTGGTGGACGGCGGCTCGGAGGAGATCCCTTTCCGCGTCCAGTACGACCTCGAACTCGGGCCGCTCGTCGAGTTCGACTACCCGATCGAGGATACCCCCACCTTCACCGTCCGGCAGATCCGGGATGCCGTGCCTTCGCCCGACGGCTCCCGGATTGCGTTCACGGCGCTCGATCGCCTGTGGGTCGCCCACGCCGACGGCACCGAAGCGCGGCGCCTCACCGCCGACGGGCACTCCGAGCACTACCCCGCCTGGTCCCCGGACGGCGACTGGGTCGCCTACGCCACCTGGGACGGCGAGGCCGGCCATCTGCACAAGGTCCGCGCGGCCGGCGGCGATTCGCCGGTACGGCTGACCGAGCGCGGCGCGGTCTACATCACGCCGGCGTGGTCTCCCGCGGGCGACCGCATCGTGGCGCTGCGCAGCTACGCACGTGACTTCCAGGAGTCGGCGGGCGGGTTCGGATCGGGCGCGCCCCAGCCCGGCGAGATCGTCTGGGTGGCCGACGGCGACGGACCGGGCGCCGCCACGCTGATCGCGCCGGTCGACGGACGCCGGGGGCCCCACTTCACGGCCGGATCGGGCGACCGCATCCATTTCCAGAGCGGCCAGGACATGCTGGTCTCGATCCGCTGGGACGGCACCGACGAGCGCGAACACGTGCGCATCCGCGGCGCCACGCCACCGGGTTCCCAGAACGCGCTCACCCCCTCGGTGCTGCGCATGGCCCCGCAGGGCGACCAGGTCATGGCGCTGATCGAGGGGCAGATCTACACCGCCACCGTGCCGATGGTGGGTGGCGAGGCCCCGCTCATCAACGTCGGCAATCCCTCGCGCGCCGCAATGCCCGCCCGCCGCCTCACGGACATGGGCGGCGAGTTCCCCGCGTGGGCGTCGAGCGGGCGCGCCGTGCACTGGTCGCTGGGCCGCGCGTTCTTCACCTACGACCTGGATGCGGCCGAGGCCTTCGAGGAGGCGCAGGAAGCCGAGGAGGCCGCCGAGGCCGAAGAAGAAGAGGAGGGAGAGGAGGGCGACGACCCCGACGAGGACGACGATGGCTACACGCCCGTCGAGGTGTGGATCGACATTCAGGCCGAGCGTGATATTCCGCGTGGGACCGCGCTGCTGAGCGGCGCGCGCGTGGTGACCGTGGCCGGCGCGGGGACGATCGAGCGGGGCGACATCCTGGTGCGTGACAACCGCATCGCCGCGGTCGGGCCCTCCGGCTCCCTCGACGTCCCCTCCGCCGCCCGTGTCATCGACGTGTCCGGCAAGACCATCGTGCCCGGCTTCGTGGACACGCACGCACACATGCGCCCCGCCCGCAACCTGCACCGCGCCGACGTCTGGCCCTACCTCGCCAACCTCGCGTACGGCGTCACCACCACGCGCGACCCGCAGACCGGCACCACCGACGTGCTCAGCTACGCCGACCTCGTCCGCACCGGCGACCTGGTCGGCCCGCGCGTCTACTCGACCGGCCCCGGCGTCTTCTGGCAGCACATGATCGACTCCGAGGACGAGGCGCGCGACATCATGTCCAAGTACGCGAACTACTTCGACACGAAGACGATCAAGATGTACGTGGCGGGGAATCGCCAGCAGCGCCAGTGGATCATCATGGCCGCCCGCGAACTGGGGCTGATGCCCACGACCGAGGGGTCGCTCAACCTCCGCCAGAACCTGAACGAGACCATCGACGGGTACCCGGGGCTGGAGCATTCGATCCCGATATACCCGGTCTACGAAGACTATATCCGGATCTTCGTGGCCACCCGGCGCGCCTACAGCCCTACCCTGCTCGTCTCCTACGGCGGCCCCTGGGCCGAAAACTACTTCTTCAGCCGCGAGAACCCGCACGACGACGAGAAGCTCCGCCGCTTCGTCCCCCACTCGGTGATCGACTCGGGGACGCGCCGCCGTGCCCAGTGGTTCCGCGACGAGGAGCATGTGTTCGCCGACCACGCGGTCTTCGTGAAGGACCTGGTCGAGGCGGGGGGCCGCGCGGGCGTCGGCAGCCACGGGCAGCTCCAGGGGCTGGGGTACCACTGGGAGCTATGGGCCATGGCCGCGGGCGGGATCGGCGAACTCGACGCGCTGCGCATGGCCACGATCCTGGGCGCCGAGGCGATCGGGCTCGACGAGGATCTGGGCACGATCGAGACCGGCAAGCTGGCCGACCTGGTCATCCTGGACGCCAACCCGCTGGACGACATCCGCAACACCAACCGGATCGCGATGGTGATGATGAATGGGCGCCTCTTCGACGCCGAGACGCTCGCCGAGCAATACCCGGGCGACCGCGAGGTCGGGCCGATGTGGTGGTGGGACGACGAGCCGGGCGCGCTGCCCGGAGTGGGAGGCAACTGACATGTGCCGACTGTGCGACCACGTCCTCACGCGGCGCTCGTTCCTGGCCGGTTCGGCAGGCGCCGCCGCGACCTTCGCGCTCTCCCCCTCCCTGCTGCGCGCGCTGGCCGAACATGACCGCCCGCACCTCCAGGTCGCCCTCGATGCCTGGAACTGGGTCGACGCGTCGCGCATCAGCACCGGCCGCGGCGCGACCTGGCCGGCCGACCCGGCGGACCCCGAATCCACCGGATACACACTCTATACACACGGCCCCGGCGTCCTCCCCTTCACCCTCGAGCTCCACTACGCCACGGGCGACCAGCGGTACCTCGACGCCGCGGTGGAAGGCGCCGCGCACCTCGCCGCCACCCTCGCGGACGTTCCCGGCGCCGGCCTCTACACCGGCCTCGCCGGCATCGCATTCGTTCTGACCGAGACCTGGCGCGCGACCAATCTGGACATGCACCGGTCCCACGCCGGGCTCGCCACCCAGCTCCTCGTCGACCGTGCCCGGACGGTCGGCGCAGGCATCGCGTGGCCCCAGGGATCGGGCGCCGACGCGGTCGAATCCAACGACATCATCAGCGGCACCGCCGGCACCGGGCTCGCCCTCATCCAACTCGACCGCACGCTCGGTCACCGTGGCGCACTGGAAGCGGCCGATGGGGCGGGAAGGAGGCTCCTCGAACGCGCCATCGAGACCCCGACCGGCCTGCGCTGGGACATGTGGCCCGGCTACGCGCGCGAGATGCCCAACTTCTCACACGGCACCGCCGGCATCGCATACTTCCTCGCCACGCTGCACCGGGCCACCGGGGAGCGCGATTTCCTGGATGCCGCGGTGGCCGGCGCCCGCTACCTCACCTCGCAGGCCACGCTGCGCGATGGCTACCGCCTCTTCCACTCCCGTCCCGGGGGCGAGGACCTCTACTATCTCTCCTGGTGCCATGGTCCGGTCGGCACCAACCGCCTCTTCCACCAGCTCGGCGAGATCACCGGCGACGCCGAGTGGCACGCATGGGTCGCCCGCGGCGCCCGCGGGGTCATGGCCACCGGCATACCCGAGACCCGCACCCCCGGGTTCTGGGAGAACATCAGCCAGTGCTGCGGCACCGCCGGCGCGGCCGAGCACTTCCTGACGCTGCACCGGACCACCGGCAACGACGAGTACAGGGCTTTCGTGGAGCGGCTCAACGCCGACATGCTGGGCCGCGCCGCGAGCGTCGACACCCCCGCCGGCGCGGGCCGCAAGTGGACGCAGGCCGAGCACCGCGTACAGCCCGACCTGATCGTCGCGCAGACGGGCCACATGCAGGGCGCGGCGGGGGTCGGCAAGTACTTCCTCCACATGGATGCGATGGAGGAGCGGGGCGAGGGGCCGCGCGTGGTACTGCCCGATGATCCCTGGTGATCGATAGCTCCATGCATCCCAACTCAGACCGGGAACGGGCCCGGATTCTCGAACTGGAGGAGGCGGCACGGGCGCTTGATCCCGATAAGGGTGAGCGCGACCGGCTCATGCGAGCGGCGCACGGGTTCGCACAGCACCTCCTGAGCGACATCTCGAAAAAACCCGCCTACAGCCACGACAAGTCGGCGGTCGAGGAGATCCGAAAGCTTGGGGCGGACGACGGACCCCATCCCATCGAGCAGCTTATCGCCCGCTTCGATGAATCCGTCGTTCGGCCCGGCCTCCTTCCCTCCCATCCGGGACATCTGGCATACATCCCGGGTGGCGGGCTCTACGCCTCGTCACTGGCCGACTACCTCGCCGCCGTCACGAACGAGTATGCGGGCGTCCGATTCGTGGGCCCGGGATCGGTCGAGATGGAGGACCTGATCCTCGACTGGATGGCCCGGGTCGTCGGCTTCCCCGCGACCGCCGACGGCAACCTCGCGTCGGGCGGGTCGATTGCGAGTCTGACCGCGATCGTCGCGGCACGGGAGGCGGCCGGGTTGCGGGCCCGGGATTTCGATCGCGCCGTCGTGTACGCCACCCCCCACATTCACCAGTGCCTCCACAAGGCGATCCGCGTGGCCGGCATGGGTGAAACCGCCCGCCGGGACATCCCCGTCGACGAGGGCTTCCGCATGTGCCCCCGGTCGCTCTCCGAACTCGTCGCCGCGGATCGGGCGCAGGGGTTGCGGCCGTGGCTCGTTCTCGGCTCGGCCGGCACCGCGGACACGGGTGCCATCGACCCGCTCGACCGGATCGCCGAGATTTGCCGGCGGGAAGGTCTCTGGTTCCACGTCGACGCCGCGTACGGAGGCTTCTTCGCCCTGCTCGATGAGTTTCGGCCGCGGCTCGCCGGACTGGAACGCGCCGACTCGCTGGTTCTCGACCCGCACAAGAGCATGTTCCTGCCCTACGGCACGGGCGCCGTCCTCGTCCGGAACCGCGATGCGCTCCAGGACGCGCACGCCTACTACGCCGCGTACCTGCAGGACACGGTGGAGTCGGAAGGCGGAGGCCGCTCGCCCGCCGCGGTATCGCCGGAGCTGACCAAGCACTTCCGCGCACTGCGCGTCTGGCTGCCGCTGCTCCTGCACGGTGAGGAGCCGTTCCGGGCGTGTCTGCGCGAGAAGCTGGAACTCACGAAGTACTTCCACGGCGAGGTCGAAAAGCTCGGCTTCGAGCTGGGGCCGGAGCCGGATCTCACCGTGGTGACCTTCCGGTGGGTGCCCGAGTCGGGCAGCGCGAATGCGTTCAACCAGGCGCTCGTCGAAGAGACGCACCGCGACGGCCGGGTATTCATGTCGTCCACGACGGTAAAGGGAAAGTTCATGCTGCGGATGGCGGCGCTGGCGTTTCGCACGCATCTCGACACGATCGATCTGGCGCTCGCGGTGCTGCGCGAGGCGCTCGAACGGCTCCAGGCCCACCCCGAACGTTGGCGCCCGACGGTGGCAGCCGCGCGGCGAACCGGATGAGCGGCCCAGGCCCCGCCGGCCCCCGCCAGGACGTCCGCTACCAGCCCGACGACCGGCCCCCGCTGCCCATAACCGTCGGACTCGGGTTGCAGTACGCCATGCTCTGCATCGCGAGCATCGTGCTGACCCCGATGATCATGATCACCCTGGCGGGCGGCAGTGACGAATACCTGTCGTGGGCAGTGTTTGCGGCGCTTGTGATCAGCGGCCTCACCACGGCGATTCAGGCCCGCAAGCTGGGACGGATCGGCGCCGGCTACATCCTGGTAATGGGAAGCACGAGCGCGTTTCTCGCCGTGAGCGTGACCGCCATCGAGCGGGGCGGGCCGGGAATGCTCGCCACTCTGATCATCGCCGCCGCACTGATACAGTTCGTGCTTGCGGCACGCATGGCGCTCCTGCGCAAGGTGTTTACGCCGACGGTGGCAGGCACCGTGCTGATCCTCATTCCGATTACGCTCACCCCGCTCATCCTGCGGAAGCTGGCCGAGGTACCCGCGGACGCCTCACCGCTGGCCGGGCCGGTCACGGCGGGCGTAACGCTGCTCGTCACCCTCCTCGTCCCGCTGCGTTTTTCGGGTGTGTTGCGGCTGTGGGCACCGGCCCTGGGTATCGTGGCCGGGTGCCTCGTCGCCGCCCTCGGCTTCGGGATCTACGACATGACCACCGTCGCCGAAGCTTCGTGGATCGGCCTGCCGGATCTGGCATATCCCGGGGTCGACCTCTCCTTCCGGCCCGAGTTCTGGGCCCTTCTGCCCTCGTTCATCATGGTGACCCTCGTCGGCGCAATGGACACCCTCGGAGACGCCATCGCGATCCAGCGGGTCTCGTGGCGCAAGCCTCGCGCGATCGACTTCCGCTCGATCCAGGGGGCGATCGGCGCCGACGGCGTGGGCAATCTCCTCTCCGGCCTGGCCGGCACCGTCCCGAACACCACGTACGGCATGAGCATCGCGGTCGCCGAACTGACCGGGGTCGCCGCGCGCCGGATCGGAATCTGCGTCGGGGCCGTGTTCGTCGTGCTCGCGTTCCTGCCCAAGTTCGTCACGCTGATCGTCGCGATACCGGGGCCGGTCGTGGCCGCGTACTACGTGATCCTCGTCGCGCTGATCTTCGTCTTCGGCATGAAAATCCTGCTGTCCGAAGGACTGGACTACCGCAAGGGTCTCGTGGTCGGCGTCGCCTTCTGGCTCGGGATCGCCTTCCAGTTCGGCTGGATCTACCCGGAGTACCTGCAGGGCGCATGGGGCGAGCTCCTCGGGAACGGCATGACCGTCGGCGGCCTGACCGTGATCCTGCTGACGGTGTTCGGGGAGATCGGAGGCGGGGGCCGATCACGCCTCAAGACCCGCCTGACCGCCGAGACGTGGCCGGAGGTCGACGCCTTCCTCACGCGGTTCGCCGCCCGCAAGCGCTGGGACGGGGAGATGGAAACGCGGCTCCGCGCCGTGGGCGAAGAGACGATGCAGATCCTGACGCGCGGCGAGACGGAAGAGACGGCGGACGAGGAGCGGCGCCTGCTGCTGATTGCGCGCAGCGACGGCAACGCCGCCGATCTGGAGTTCATCGCCACCACGGACGCGACCAACATCGAGGATCAGCTGGCGATGCTCAGCGAGGCGACGGCGAGCGTCCCCGTCGAGACCGAGACCCCGCTTCGGCTGCTGCGCCACTACGCGTCGTCGATACGCCACCAGCAGTATCACGACATCGACATCCTGACGATCCGGGTTGACGCGGTGGGGCGGGCGGGTCAGGTGGGGTGGGACTAGAGCAGTCCGTGGGAC
>VXMI01000195.1 GCA_009841165.1 Gemmatimonadota bacterium
CCCCCTGGAGCTGGAAACCGTCGACGCCGCGCCCGTCGACCGTGCCTCGTACGCGGCCCGGGAGCGCGAGAAGATCCTCCAGCTGCGCGAACGGGAGCGGAACCGCCTGCGCGCCGGGATTGAGGAGACCAGGACCGCGCTGCAGCGTCTCGACCAGACCCGAAAGACCGAAGTCGAGGAGCCCTTGCAAGCCCTGGTGCGGGCGCTCGCGGACCAACGGACCGCACTTGCCGACGCGGTGCGGGAATTGGCTGTCGAGATCACGATCCCCGCGGCCTTTCACTACCCGGTGGACGCGACGGCGCTCCGTGACGGACTCAACCGGCTGCGCGATGCAATGGAGCAGGTGCTCGCGCAAGCGACCGACCTTCGCCACCGCGCTCTCGCTGCCGCCGACGAGGCGCGGCGCGAAGCCCGGAGGGTTGCCGCGCAGTTGGACCCTCCGGGCGATGCCACCGACCTCGAGGCCCTGCTGCGATCCGCAGGCAGGGCAGCCGACGAGGCGCGTTACGCCGCCCGGGACGCGACGCGGGCCAGGGACGGATGCGCCGCCATCCTCGACGACTTGCTGAAGCTCCGGCAGACCGCCGACGAAGTCGCCGCACTCGAACTTGCCCTTGGCGATCTCGACGCCACCCTCAAGCGGGGCGCGTTCCTCAAGTGGCTCACGCTGCGGAGGTCTCGCGACCTGCTGGTCTACGCGTCAAGGATGCTGGGGGAGATGACCGGGAGCCGTTACAGCTTCGCTGATCCGGGCGATCTGGAGGACCAGCAGTGGCTGGTCGTCGACAACGACTCCGGCCAGGCGCGTTCCCCTGCCAGCCTCTCCGGCGGTGAACAGTTCATCGGATCGCTGGCGCTCGCGCTCGGGATGGTGGAGATGATGGCCCGGAGCGGCGGCCGCCTGGAATCGCTCTTCCTGGACGAGGGTTTCGGGTCGCTCGACCGCAGCAACCTCGACTCCGCCATTGAGGCGCTTTCGCTGGTCGCAGGGACGGGTCGGATGGTGGGAGTGATCTCGCACGTCGCGGCCGTGGCGGAACAGATCGACGACGTGCTCGCCGTCACGCGGACTGCGAAGGGCAGCCAGGTGACATGGCTCTCCCGGGCGCAACGCCAGGAACTCGCACGCTCCGACGTGGGAATGGAGGGAGCATCGGCGCTGGCGGGGTTGCTGGAATAGCCAGCGTCGGGCTTAGATTTCAGAAGGCACAACACCACAGTGAGGTAGCAAATGAAGCTGACGTTTACGGATAAGGCCCGGGACATGGTCACGTCGTTCATGGACGTGGATGAGGACGGGCTGCAGGCACTCAGGATCGCGGTGGAAGGAAGTCCGTTCGCGCCCAACTACGAGCTTACGCTGGTCGAGGCGGAGGCGCGCAGTGCGTCCGATGTCGAGGTCGATGCGGGGGCGTTCACGGTGCTGGTCGACGAAGCGAGCGTGAAGCGGCTGGACGGGGCCAGGGTGGACTTCGTCGAGACGATCCAGGAGAGCGGCTTTCAGATCACTCCGGATCCGGATGCGGTGAAGGATGCGATGGACGAGGCCGGCCCCGGGGGCGCGCTGGCGGAACGGGTCACTCAGGTGCTGGACGCCGAGATCAACCCGGCGATCGCGGCGCACGGGGGCGTCATCAACCTGGTCGACGTGCAGGGCACCGAGATCTTCATCGAGATGGCGGGCGGGTGCCAGGGGTGCGCGATGTCGCGCATGACGCTACGCCAGGGTGTGGAGCGCATGGTGTCGCAGTCGGTGCCGGAGGTGACGGCGATTCACGACGTGACGGACCACGCGAGCGGGGACAACCCGTACTTCACCTAGGTCCGGTTCTGACGGGGGCCGCCAGGTCGGAGTCATGCCGCACCGCATCCTGATTCGCGACGCCAGCGTGGTCATGCCGGAAGAGACCGCGCGCACCTCGGTCCTCGTCGAGGACGGGCAGATTCTGGGGGTGGACGCGCCGCCGCACACGCGCGCCGACGAGGTCGTGGAGGCGGCCGGGCTGCACCTCCTGCCCGGTGTGATCGACGACCAGGTTCACTTTCGCGACCCCGGCCTCACCCACAAGGAGGATCTGCGCACGGGCAGTCAGGCCTGCGCGGCCGGCGGCGTCACGTCGTTCCTGGAGATGCCCAATACCGTGCCGCAGACGGTCACCGTCGGAGCGCTCGCCGACAAGCTCGCCCTGGCCGAGCGCCGCTGCGTGGTCAACTACGGCTTCTACATGGGTGCCACGACCGACAACCTTGACGAGCTCTGCCGGGCCGGGCACACCCCCGGCGTCTCCGCACCGGGGATCAAGATCTTCATCGGTTCGAGCACCGGAAACATGCTGGTCGACGACCAGGAGTGCCTCGAGGCGATCTTCGCCGAGACCACCCTTCCGATCACGGCGCACTGCGAGGACGAGTCCACCGTGCGCTCCAACCGGGAGCGCCTCAACGGCCCGCTCTCCGTCCACGACCACTCGCGCATCCGCGATCACAGGGCCGCTGTCACCGCCACGCTCCGTGCGATCGACCTCGCGCGACGCCACCGCCACCGCTTTCACGTCCTCCACGTGTCCACCGCCGAGGAGGTGGCGATCCTGGCGCAACAAGGCGACCCCGTCACTGCCGAGGCGTGTCCGCATCACCTGTTTTTGGACATCTCGGACTACGACCGCCTCGGCACACTCGCGCAGATGAACCCGTCGCTAAAGACCGCGGACGACCGCGCCGCTCTCTGGCGGGGGCTGAAGGCCGGCGCCGTCCAGATCCTCGCCACCGACCACGCCCCCCATACGCTTGAGGAGAAGCGCGCGCCCTATCCCGAATCGCCCTCCGGCATCCCGGCCGTCGAGGTCCTTCTTCCGCTCATGCTCAACGAGGTGAACCGCGGCCGCTGCACCCTGCAGGACCTCGCCAAGTGGATGAGCGACGGGCCCGCCCGCATCTGGGACATCGTCGGCAAGGGCCGTATCGAGCCGGGCTACGACGCGGACCTCGTGCTTGTCGACATGGCAGAGGAGCGAGAGGTGAGAAACGAGCGTCAGCTTGCCAGGTGCGGCTGGAGCCCCTGGCACGGAACGCGACTCCAGGGCTGGCCCGTGAGGACGTTCGTGGGGGGCCGCACCGTCTTTGCCAGCGGGCGCGTGGCCACCGAGTCGCTCGGTCGCGCGCTCGTTTTCGATCACGAACGGGGTGGGTACTGGGCCACGGCGACCTGAGGCCGGGCGCCGGGTCCATGCCTGCTGTTACGGCGACGCCAACGGCCTCCCGGTGCGGTCCAGCATGACCGCTTCGCCAAGGCCCAAAGCCGCCAGGCGGTCGCGCTGGGTCGCCGCGTCGCCAACCACGAGCCAGATCATGCCTTGTGTGTCCAGGTGGCGTTCGGCCAGTTCACGCAAGCGATCGATCGTCATTTCGCGTACGATGCGCTCGCGCTCCAGGATGTAGTCCGGCGCGAATCCGTACACGCTCACGGCACGGACCACGCCGAGCTTGGCGCCAAGCGTCTCGAATGCCCGGGCGTTGGCGCGCAGCAGGAACCCCTGCGTGGCCACCAGATCCGCCTCGTCGAAGGCGGGGCCGTGGCGCTCTACGATCTCCTTGATGAGATCGAGCGATTCGAAGGTCACGTTGGAACGCACGGATGAGCGGATCGCGAACGGGCCGGGAAGGTCGGTCCCCTGGAAGCCGGACCCGATCCCGTACGTGTACCCCTTGCCCTCCCTGAGCTCCAGCGTCAGCTCCGATGCGAACCCGCCGCCCCCCAGCCGGAAGTTCATCACCGTGGCCGGATAGAAGCCGTCGTCGGTCTGTGCAAGTGCGAGTCGCCCGATCGCGAGCACGGACTGCACCGAGCCGGGCACGTCGATGAAGTACACTCCGGCACGCTCCGGCGACCACACCGGCGGGGCCGGATAGTCGGGCGCGTCGCCTCCGGTCCAGCGAGCGAGACCGGCCAGGGGCCCTGTCGCCTCATCGGCCGAAACCGCACCGGCGACGTGGAAGGCGCCTGCCGCCGGAGTCAGGGCCGTCCGGTGGTATTCCCGAAGCTCGTCGAGCGTGATCGACTCCAGCGTCTCGATCGTGCCCAGGGTGTTCTCGGCCAGAATGTGGTCGCCGTAGACGAGCCGGTTGAAGGCCCCCGCCGCCACCGCGCCCGGGCTTGCGGCCTGCCGCCGGATCGCGCTGCCGACCCGTTGCCTGGCGAGCTCGAAGCGCTCCGCGTCGAAGCGCGGCTCCAGTAGGATCTCCTCGACGAGAGCCATCGTTGCGGCGTAGTTCCGAGCCAGCACGCTACCCGAAATGGTGAAGCTCTGCGTGCCCGCAAAGACGTTGAGCGACGCGCCCAGGAGGTCGATCGTCTGCTCCAACTCCTCGGGTGTGCGGTTGGCCGTGCCTTCGAGCATCGTCTCCGCCAGCAGGTTGGCCACGCCGGTCCGGTAGGGGTCCTCGAGCAGGAGGCCGCCGCGAAAGCGCAGCTCGAACTGCACGATCGGGGTCTCGCGGTCCTCGATGCCGAATGCGGCAAGGCCGTTGGCCAGCGTCTCGCTCCACACCTCCGGCACACGCAAGCTCGGCGAAGGCCCAAAGGGCGGTTCGACGGACCGGTCGAAGGAGCCCTGCGGAGTGCGCTCCTCGCCGCGTGTGACGGTGAAGGCGGCCTCGGCCCCCTGCACTATCGGTTCCTCGACGACCTCCGCGCGCTCCGAGCCGGCCAGTGCCAGCTCCGGCTCGCCCAGGGGCACGAAGCTGGTCGCGACGTACGGTTTGCCGGCCACGTAGGTCTCGTACACCCTGAGTACATCGTCCCCGGTCACGGCCAGGGTGCGTCGGAGGTCCTCGGCCGCGAATCCGGGGTCATCGGCAAACATGGCGTACTGCGTCAACTGGAAGGCCTTGCCCAACGCGCTCGACAGGCCCCTGTAGAACGCTGTTTCGGTACCGGCCTTCACCCTGCGCAGCTCCGCCTCCGGGATTCCTTCATCCTCGAACCGCCCGAATGCCGCCTCCACGGCCGCTTGCACGCTGTCGAGGTCGGTTCCGGCAAAAGCCCCCACCTGCAGCGTGAAACGGCCCGCCAGCTCCTGCGTGCTGTTGAACGCCGACGCCGCGGGCGCGACCCGGCGCTCCTCCACCAGGACCTTGTAGAACGGGGTCGACCTGCCGTCGGTGAGCAGCGCGGCCAGGACGTCGAGCGCATAACTGTCGGGGTGGTAGAGGGGGACTGCCGGCCAGGACATGGTCAGGCGCGGCAGGCGCGCAAAGTTGTCCTCGTGAAACAGGAGGCGCGTCTCGGCCAGCTCCACGGCGGGTGGCTCGTCCACCGTCGGCAGCTCCCGCGGCGGGATTTCGCCGAAGTACTTCTCGATCCACTCCTTCGTCCGCTCGACGTCGATGTCGCCGGCCACCGCCAGCGTCGCGTTGTTGGGCCCGTACCAGCGCGCGTGGAACTCCCTGGCGTCGGCCAGCGTCGCCGCGTCCAGATCCTGGAGCGAGCCGATCACCTGCCAGCGGTACGGATGCCCTTCGGGGTACAGCGCGCGGTCGATGACGAAGTTGGTGTGACCGTAGGGCTGGTTGTCCACGCCCTGCCGCTTCTCGTTCTTGACCACCTGCTTCTCCTTCGCCACCACGGATTCGGTCACCGTGTTGATGAAGAATCCCAGCTTGTCCGCTTCGGCCCACAGCGCCTTCTCCAGGCCGTCGATGGGCACGACCTCGAAGTAGTTGGTGTCGTCGCGGCTGGTCGACCCGTTCGTCGAGCTTCCGATGCGGGTCATGAGGCGATCGAGACCCCCCGCCCCCAGGTTCTCCGAGTCCAGAAAGAAGAGGTGCTCGAACAGGTGGGCGAATCCCGTGCGCCCCGCGACCTCGCGTGCCGAACCGACATGGAAGGTCATGGCGACCGCCGCCAGCGGGTCCGACCGGTCCACGTGCAGCACCACCTCGAGCCCGTTGGCGAGTTCGTACCGCTCGAAGGGTATCGAGAACGCATCCCCGGTTCGGCCGGCGTCCGAGTCTGGGCCACAGGCGGCGACCAGCGATACGAACGCGACGGCTCCCGCGAGCCGGGCAAGAGCGGGCAGAGTCGAGAAGCGGGCGAAACGGGACATGGCAGTTGCCTCTACGGCGAGCGGGGCTCCACGGTTCCGACCAGTGGGTAGTGGTCCGATCCGAAGGTAGCGTCCACGCGATGATGGGCGCCACGCCACCCGGAGGGGAGTCGGAACATGAGGTGGTCAGAATGACGCAGCCAGCCACCGACCTCCAGGTGGTGCGTCGGTCGGCGATCCGGTCGCACGGGAAGGGGAAAGCGGGAACGCGCGAGCCGGTAGGCGCTTTCGCGGCGGCCTCCGACCCAGGTGTTGAGGTCGCCGCCCAGGATGTCGGCGTGGTGTTCGGCGGCGGGCCCCGGGAAAACCTCGAGAAGCCCAGCCATCTGGCGTCGGCGGGCGGCTCCCATCGTGCGCCACACCCGGTGCCATGGCGACCTGTTGTCGAGATGTATGGAGCACAGGGTTACGGTGCTGCCCGCGATGACGATATCGGCCACGACCGCGACCCGTCGCTGGCGTTCGAAGGGGAGCTCGATCGCGTGGGGCGCCGACAAGGGCACGTTCGCGAGAATGGCGTTGCCGCGATCTTCGGGGGGTCCGCCCGGTGCGCTGGGCCCGGGTCCTCCGTTCCGCATCGAGGGAGCGTAGAGCAGCGACAGTCCCGTGTCGCGTGCGAAGGTGACGATGTCGGTGCGCTCTTCATCGGGGGGCACGGCCGCGATGCGCGGGGCCCATGCCGCGCCGGGAGTGACCGCGGGGATCTGCGGTCCGGTCGCGAACACTTCCTGCAACAGTAGCACGGTCGGGCCGGCAGCCGCGTCCCGGCTGGCCGTCAGGTGGTCCCACAGGGCGCGAACCGCACCGCCGCCGACGTTCGTGTTCCATGCCACGATCGTGAGCGGCCAACCAGCCGTGCGGGTCGAGACCCGGCGGGCCACCGTGGCCATCCTCACCGGCCCCACTGCGGTTCTCCAGCGTAGCAGCTCGGGGAGATCTCCGGGTGGGGCCGCGGTCGCCTGCGGGACAGGGGGCGCGGGACGGCCCTTCAGGTCAATGGCCTGCAATTCTGTAAGGTCTGGTTGACCAAATGTCATGTCGGCCTTACATCGGAGGATTGGCGCGCTCGGCGCACGCCGCCACACGGAGGGTCGGCACAGGACAGCGGCGCGCGTTTTCACGTACCTTGTCGACGTTCGTCGCCGGCGGGCGTAGCCGCCTCGAATCTCGATTCAGTCTACAAGCCTACGGGAAATGAATGGAATGGCGGAGTCCAGGGCACGGCAACCGGACCGCGCATGCCCGATCGTCCTGATCGTCTGCGACGGGTGGGGAGTGGCGGCATCGGATCCGGCCGAGATCGCGCGGCGGGGCGACGCCGTGGCGATGGCTCGAACGCCGGTTCGCGACAGGCTGCTGGCTTCGTGTCCGTGGGGCCTTCTCGCCACCTCGGGCGAGGCCGTGGGCCTCCCGGCCGGCCAGATGGGGAACTCCGAGGTCGGGCACCTCAACCTGGGAGCGGGCAGGATCGTGCATCAGGACGTTACCCGAATCTCGCGGGCGATCCGGGACGGTTCCTTCTTCGAGATCCCGGCGCTGCGCGAACTCGGCGCTGCGCTCAAGCGCCTGGGCGGTGCGCTCCACCTGGTGGGTCTGTGTTCGGACGGGGGGGTGCACAGCGACATCTCTCACCTGTGGGCGCTGCTGGACTGGGCCGAACGCGCGGGCCTGCCGACGCGGGTGCACGCGGTCACCGATGGCCGCGACACGTCGCCGACTTCGGGGATCGGGTGGATCGAGGAGCTCGCGGCGCGCGCAGGAGCCAGCCGCGGCGACATCCGGATCGCCACGGTGTCCGGGCGCTACTACGCGATGGACCGGGACCGCCGGTGGCCGCGCACCGAACGAGCCTACCGGGCGATCGCGGAGGGAGGAGGACCGCGGGTGGAGAGCGCCTCGGCCTACGTCGCAGAGTGCTACGCCAACGGGACGACCGACGAGTTTCTGCCGCCGGCCGTGGTCGGAGCCCCGGACGGCATCCGCCCCGGCGACGGTGTGCTCTTCTTCAACTTCCGCGCCGACCGCGCCCGCCAAC
This sequence comes from Gemmatimonadota bacterium, assembly GCA_009841165.1. Taxonomy (GTDB): domain Bacteria; phylum Gemmatimonadota; class Gemmatimonadetes; order Longimicrobiales; family Gaopeijiaceae; genus Bin94. The sequence goes on from VXMI01000195.1 coordinate 8,143, forward strand.
TCACCGCCGCGCTGATGGACGAGGACTTCCCCCACTACGAGCGCCCGCGCGGCCGGTGCGACCGCCTCGTGGCCATGACCCGCTACGAGGACGACTTCCCGCACCCCGTCCTCTTCCCTCCCCGCACCCTCGACAACGTCCTGGGCGCGGTGCTGGCCGCCGCCGGGCGCACACAGCTCCGCATGGCCGAGACTGAGAAGTACCCGCACGTCACCTACTTCTTCAACGGCGGCGTGGAGGAGCCCTTCGCCGGCGAGGAACGCCACCTCATCCCGTCGCCCCAGGTCGCCACCTACGATCTCAAGCCCGAGATGAGCGCGCCCGAGCTGACCGAGGCGCTGATCGCCCACATCGCCGAGCGGCGCCACGACTTCATCCTGGTCAACTACGCCAACGCCGACATGGTGGGTCACACCGGCAGCATTCCGGCCGCAGTCGCCGCGGTCGAGGCGGTCGACGAATGCGTGGGGCGGGTGCTGGAGGCCGTCGCCCGGGTCGGCGGGACGGCGCTGGTGACCGCCGATCACGGCAATGCCGAGCAGATGCTGTGCGAGGACGGAAGCCCCTTCACGGCCCACACCACCGGGCCCGTGCGGCTGATCCTCTCCTCCGCGGACGGGCACACCCCCGCCACCGTGCGCGACGGGATCCTCGCCGACGTGGCCCCCACGATCCTCCATCTCCTGCAAACACCTCAGCCGCGCGAGATGACGGGGACATCTTTGGTGAGCTAGGCTGCGGATGGAGTCTTGCTGTATTCGGCCGACGACACATCCGGATTGGACCCTCGCGTTCCGGCTTCGGAGGTGGACGGATTGGCAACCCTTGATTACATATTATTGTTATGTATCTCGTACGCCAAAGTATTGAAGGAATGCCATGACGTTGTTGCGCACACCGAAGCAACTCGTGGCCGCTTCCTCACGGCCGATGATTCTCTCGATCCTCGCCGGGGGCGAGAGCTATGGCTATGAGATCCTCAAGCAAGTCCGCGTGTTGTCGGGCGGGCGGATCGAGTGGTCGGACGGGATGCTCTACCCGGTGCTGCACCGACTGGAACGCGATGGCCTGATCGAAGGTAGATGGGCGCTCACCGACGACGGACGGCGTCGCAAGTACTACCGGCTAACAAGTAAGGGCAGGCGCCAAATGGCACGTGACCGCGAGAGCTGGCGCGCCGTGCACGGAACACTCGAACTGCTCTGGGGAAAGAGCCATGTCTGAGTCGAGAGCCGGGGATATGGACCGGGTGGTGTCCGCCTGGAGGACACAGGTCTCACGGACATCATCGTTGTCGGTGCGTGAACTCGACGAGTTGGAAGACCATCTGCGGGCACGGGCCATTCTGGAGATGGAGTTTGACGTTGCGTTGACACCGCAGCGAGCGGTGGGTTTGGCTGCCGAGGAGCTCGGGGAAGCCCGGACGCTGGCACACGAGTTCGCGCACGCCGGCAAACCCCGCTGGCGGAGGTTGATGGTTGCGGGATGGGGGCTGTGGGCCGTGGCCTGGGCGTTGCCCGTGTCCGACTTTGGCAGCAGAACCCTGACCTTGGCCGAAATCGTACGCGGTGACCTCGCAAGCCTGGCGAGTCGAGGATCGCTGACGTCACTGCTCGGGCTCCTGGCGTTGGCGCTGATGAATGTGCCGATGGTTCTGACGCTGTGCCGTTTTCCGAACGCCCTGCCGCGGATCCGTCGTTTGCGGATGGCTACCTGGCTCGTTACGGCAAACGCCCTCGGGGTGCTCGTCATCGGAGGCGGGTTTGTCGTGCGTTGGTTGAGTGCGGGAGCCACGCTGTCGGAAGTACCGCTTGGCAGTGGCTGGTGGCTGTACACGGCGTCGTTGGCGTGCGTCACGGCAGCGATGTGGATGCGGCTGGGCGACGCTCGACCACTCCGACAGGGGCATCCGCACACGCGGGCGTAGCGCGCCGGTGACGACGCCGGCCGACGAAGAACGACCAATCGGCGACTAGCCGAAAGCTTGCCTACCCCAGTCGCGGCGTGATAGTCTGGGCGTCGGCCCACGAACCCCGTCGACCCCCCCCGCGGCCCGACCCACCCACCTGGGACAGCGACAAGCCATTGCGTGACAACTCGTACTCCCGCTTCGTCGATCGCCTGACCGGCGGCCTGGGGCGCTTCATCGCGTGGATGGCGCTGGTGATGGTGCTGATCGGGGCGTACAACGCCATCGCGCGCTACCTCGGACGGTTCATCGGCGTCAACCTCAGCTCCAACCTCTACCTGGAGCTGCAATGGTACCTCTTCTCGCTGATTTTCCTGCTCGGGGCCGGCTTCGCGCTCAGGGAAAACGCCCACGTGCGGGTGGACGTCCTGTACGGACGACTCCGCGCCGGGGCCAGGGCCGCGATCAACGTCGTCGGCGCCGTCGTCATGCTCCTCCCCTTCTCGATCTTCGTGCTGTGGGTCTCCTGGCCGTCGATCCGGAATTCGTGGGCGGTGCGCGAGGCTTCGCCGGATCCGGGCGGACTGCCGCGCTACCCGCTGAAGGCCGTGATCATCGTGGCGTTCGTGCTGCTGCTGGCCCAGGGGGTGTCGGAGTTCCTGAAGGATGTGGCGGTCCTGCGGCGGGGGGACGACGCCGAAGAAGAGGGCGAAGAGGGCGCAGAAGCACCGGCCGGAGGGATCGGACTCTAGATGGAAGCGAACCTCCTCGCCCCTCTGATGTTCGTGGTGGTCTTCCTGATCATCTTCTGCGGCTATCCGGTCGCGTTCGCCCTGGGCGGCGCTTCGCTGATCTTCGCCTTCATCGGCGTGCAGTTCGGGTTCTTCGACTGGAACCTGCTGTTCGCCATGCCGGAGCGAATCTTCGGGGTAATGTCGAATTATGTGCTCCTGGCCGTGCCGTTCTTCATCTTCATGGGGCTGGTGTTGGAGAAGGCAAAGCTGGCCGAGGATCTTCTGACCACGATCGGCACACTCTTCGGCAGGCTACGCGGTGGGCTTGCGCTAGGGGTCGTGGTCGTGGGCGCGATGCTGGCCGCTGCAACTGGCGTCGTTGGCGCCTCGGTGGTCGCCATGGGCAGCATCTCGCTGCCGGTCATGCTGCGATACAGGTACTCGGCGCGGCTCTCGTCGGGTGTGATCCTCGCGTCGGGGACGCTGGGGCAGATCATCCCGCCGAGCATCGTGCTGGTGGTGCTCGCCGACCAGCTGGGAATCTCCGTGGGCGACCTCTTCATCGGCGGGCTGGTGCCGGGACTGATGCTGGCCGGAATGTACGCGCTGTACGTGGCGGGCGTGGCGGTGGTGAAGCCCGAGGCCGCGCCCGCGCTCCCGCCCGAGATGACCGACGTCGACTTCCGTGTGCTGATGCGCCGCGTGGCGGTTGTCATGCTGCCGCCGCTGCTGCTGATTCTCATCGTGCTGGGGTCGATCTTCGCCGGGATCGCGACTCCCACCGAGGCCGGCGCGATCGGGTCGGTGGGCGCGATCCTGCTGGCGACGGCGCGCGGCCGCATGTCGATGAGCGTGCTGCGCGATTCGTGCCTGGGCGCCACCAAGCTCACCACGATGGTGATGTTCCTGCTCATCGGCTCGACGGCGTTCGCGCTCGTCTTCCGGGGGCTCTACGGCGACATCTGGATCGAGGACCTGCTGACGACCCTGCCCGGCGGGCGGATCGGCCTGCTCCTGGTCGCCAACCTGACCATCTTCATCCTCGGCTTCTTCCTCGACTTCTTCGAGATCGCCTTCATCATCATCCCGCTCCTGGCGCCCGCAGCCGCTGTCCTGGGCATCGACCTGGTGTGGTTCGGCGTGATGATCGGGATGAACCTGCAGACCTCGTTCCTGACGCCGCCCTTCGGCTTCGCGCTTTTCTATCTGAGGGGTGTGGCCCCCCCGGAGGTGAAGACTACCGAACTTTACCGTGCGGTGATCCCGTTCATCATCATCCAGCTGATCGGCCTGATGCTGATCATCCAGTGGCCGGCGCTGGTGACCGGGCTGGTGAACTGACGCGACGTTCGAAGCGCCAAACACATTGTAAACACAATGTTACAAGTTGTAATGTTTGCTTTACATTCTTGGGTATCCAGAGTTCATCCGCCGGCCCCACTTGCGTCTTCCAGTCCCCGTTCCGGATCGAGGGCGCGAAGGAAATCCTCGACCGGCACGCACAGGACGTCTCTGCGCACGATCCGCCGGCTGCCGCGGTACAGAAGAACCCTGCGTGCCTCGGGGTATTCGTCGCCGAAGGAGGTGAGGCCCCGCAGATCCGCGGGTCGGATCCGGTCGGCGTTCATGACGTCGAAGCCCCAGAAGCCCGCGGCCCCGTAGATGACAAGGTCGACTTCGGCTCCCCCGCGTGTGCGCCAGTAGTAGAGTCTCGCGTCGGCCCGGGAGTAGGCGAGCCAGGCCCGCAGGTGCTGGGCGACCAGTCCTTCGAGAGCGGGTCCGGCCTTCTCGGTGGGTCGATCCAGGGGACCTGCCGGACGCAGACTCCGGTAGACGCCGCAGTCGAAGTAGAAGAACCGGGGGTGCGCGACGAGTCGGCGCCTGGCGCGTCGCGTGAAGACGGGAAGGCGGAAGGATAGCAGCAGGTCCTCGAGCAGTTCCAGGTATCCTGCTACCGTGGTTCGGCTGGTCTCGCACTCGCGGGCGAGTTCGCTGACATTGAGCGTGGCCGCATGGGAGAAGGCGGCCGCCTCGAGGAATCGGGAGAAGCTGCCGACGTCGCGTGCCAGCCCCTCGGCGCGGACCTCCTGCTCGACGTAGAGCGCGGCGTACGCTGCGAGCGCTGATCCAGGATCTTGCGATGAGACCACGGTCGGGACGGTGCCGAGCCTGAGGCTGGTGGCGAGATCGAATGCCGGCCCCATCTCTCCGGCCATGAACGGATGCATGGAGCGCAGCACGGCACGGCCGGCCAGCAGGTTGACGCCCCCGCGCCGGAGCTTTCGTGCGCTGGAGCCGGTAAGGACGAACCGATGCCCGTTCCCGGTTTCCAGGAGATCGTGAACCACGTTGAGCAGTTCGGGCACCCGCTGGATTTCGTCGACGACGATGTCGCTGCCCGGTGCCGTTCCCCGCACCAGTTCGCGCAGCCGCTCGGGGCGCGCGGCGAGGCGCCGGTACTCCTCCGGCCTGAGAAGGTCCACAAAGAGCGCATCCGGGAGAACCGAGCGCAACCAGGTGGTCTTGCCCGTCCCGCGCGGTCCGAACAGGAAGAAGCTACCCTGCGATAGAGGGAGAAATCGCGTCAGAGTCGTCATAATGACAGGCAAAATGACGATTGCCATGTCAATCTGTCAACACAACGGCGGATTGACTACAGCGCCCCCCCGGTTCAGTCTATGCTGCCCGTTGAACGCTGGCCAAGCCGTGCGGCCGATGCTTACACGTTGCTGGACGCGGACGGCGTCGTGTTGAACGCGAAGCTCGCGAACCTCAGCTCGGCCGTGCCGAACCAGCGGTAGGACGCCTCCTTGAAGTTCCGCCAGTGGTCGTAGACCTGCCGGTACTGCTGGTCGGCCGCAGCGTAGTCCTCGAGGATCTCGCCGATGGTGGTGCGCGCGAGTTCCATGATGTCGTCCGAGAAGGACCGCATCTGGGTGCCGCCGTCGATCAGGCGCTGCAGCGCGCCCGGGTTCTTGGCGTCGTAGTAGTAGAGCATCCGGCGCGCGGTGGCCTTGGCCGCGACCTCGAAGACCGCCTGGTAGTCGCTCGGGAGCTGGTCCCACGCCTGCTGGTTGACCTCGTAGGAGACCGACGCCGACGGCTCCCACCAGCCCGGGTAGTAGTAGTAGGGTGCGGCCTGGTGGAGGCCGAGCTTCTCGTCGTCGTAGGGGCCCACCCACTCGGTGGCGTCGATCGCGCCGCGTTCGAGCGCGGGGTAGATGTCGCCGCCTGCCAGCACCTGCACCGTCACGCCCATGCGGTCCATGACGTCGCCGCCCAGCCCGGGGATGCGCATCTTGAGGCCGCGCAGATCCTCGGCCGAGTTCACCTCGCGACGGAACCATCCACCCATCTGACCGCCCGTGTTGCCCCCTGGGAACGAGATGATGCCGAAGTCCGAGAAGACCCCGCGCACGACGTCGAGTCCCCCGCCCTCGTTCAGCCAGGCGTCCTGCTGGCGCGCGGTCATACCGAAGGGGACACCCGCGTCGAAGGCCAGCGCCTGGTTCTTGCCCGTGTAGTAGTAGCTCGTGCTCTGGCCGACCTGGACGGTGCCCTGCTGCACGGCGTCCATGACCTGGAGACCCGGCACGAGCTCGCCGGCCGGATACGCGCGGATCTGGAAGCGTCCCCCGGTCAGCGAAGAGGTGATCTCGCCGAGCATCTCGGCCGACCCGTAGATCGCGTCGAGGCCGCGCGGGAAGCTCGACGCCAGCCTCCAGGTCACCCTCGGCTGGGTAACCACGGCCGGGGCCCCGCCCGACTCGCCGCCGGTGTCGCCTCCACATGCGGTGACCAGGCCAGCCCCGACCACGCCGGTCGCTGCCGTGCCGAGAAACTTGCGGCGGCCGACCGATTCGTCGCTGTCGGTTGGGGTGGTGGCCGGAACGGATTCGTCAACGGTCTTCTTGCTCATCACAGTGCTTTCCATGAAAGGCCTGGTTACTTCGCCCGGGATGCTGGCCGGGCCCGCTAGTCAGCTGTAAAGATTAGCACAAACCCGGTCCACCCGGCTAATGTGACCGTTCGTCGGCACCTGTTGGACACCCACGAATGGAGGCAGGCTTGACCAGCTGTTCCGCAACCGCCGGGGCCGTGGCGCTGACCGTGGCCGTGGCTGTGTCCGCTTGCACGCCCACCCCACGCGAACGCGATTGGGTGATCGCCGAGTCCGCCGATCTGTCCGCCCGCATCGACGCGCTCTTCGCCGGCCACGACGCGCCCGGGAGCCCCGGTGGGATCGCGGCGGTGATTCACCAGGGCCGGATCGTGCACCTCAACGGCTACGGTTCGGCAAACCGCGAGTTCCGGATCCCGTGGGCGCCCGACGTCGGATACCGGATCGCGTCGATCACCAAGGGCTTCACCGGGCACGCGGCCCTTCTCCTCGCCGACGCCGGCAGACTCGATCTGGACGATCCGGTGCAACAGCACTTGACGGACTTCCCGATGTTCCCGGCACCTCTGACCATTCGCCACCTGCTCACCAACACTTCGGGACTCTGGTACGACGAGTGGCTTCTGCCGTTGGCGGGGGTCACCGGTCATGCCACGCTGGACGAGATGTACGCGCTCGCCCGCCGTCAGGACACGCTCAACTATGTGCCCGGCACCGCGCATAACTACATCGACACCAACTGGCGGATGATGGCGAGGATCATCGAGACCGTCACCGGCGTCTCATGGCAGGAGGCCCTGCGCGAGCTGATCTTCGATCCCCTGGGCATGGACCGAACGCTGGCGCCCCCCGACATCGCACAGATACACGACGGTCAGGGAACGACCTATCTGTATGCGGGTGAGGGCGTTACATCCTTCCGCTTCGAGTTTCCCTTTCAGACGTCGGGCGACGGGTCGCTGCTGACCACTTTCGACGACTTCCTCCGCTGGCCCATGCATCTGCGCGAGGGGTTCGAGGACGGCACCTCGATGTTCGACCGGCTCAAGGGCCCCACCCGGCTGGCGGGCGGCGCCAACCTCGCCTACGGCTTCGGCCTCGGCGAGGAGCGGTACCGCGGACTGCGCGGCTGGGGGCACGGCGGCGCCACCGGCACCCATTGGGCGTTCTATCCCGAGATCGATCTGATCGTCGCGGTCTTCACCAACTACCTCGGCAGCCTGTCGGCCAGCGCGTTGCACACACAGATGGTCGACGCATTCCTGGCCTCGGACCCGGGATCGGGCCAGTCGGCGCCCGGAGGGATGGGCCCCGCCCCCCTCACGCCTGAGCAGCAGGAACTTCTCGCAGGCACCTTCGTCGACCCCGAAACGGGAGACTACCTGCGCTCGAGGGGCGAGCCGGGCGCGCTCACCCATCAGTTTTCGGGGGCTCCGGCCCCGCTGCGGGACCTCGGCGACTGCACCTTCGAGACGATCCGGAACGTGCACATCCCGCCCATCGAGGTGGTGGCGCCGGGATGTGACACCGGGCCGCCCGCCGAACTCCACGTCCGGTGGAGCGCGTGGGATTCCCCGCGCCGCTTCGTGCGGGCGCCGGCCGGAGACGCCGGAGCGGGCGCCTCTCACGCCCCCGCTGACTACGTGGGCAGCTACTACTCCGACCAGTTGCGCGTGCACTGGCACGTCGAGAGCGAGGAGGACGGGTTGACCATGCGCATCGGCGCCGGCGTCCAGGCCGGGCAGAACTTCGATCTCGTGGCCACCGCCGCCGACGCGTTTATCGCCGAGCCACACCAGCCGCCGATGCTGGACCTGCTCTCCCTGCCGTCCCTCGCGATCAGGTTCGAGCGCGAGCCTGGCGGCCGCGTATCCACCCTGCACGTCTCGCTCGACCGGGTTCGGGGCGTGCGCTTTACGAGGAGGTAGCCGATGGCGCGCACGGTCGTCGTCACCGGCGGAGCGAGCGGAATCGGGCGGGTGATCGCGCAGCGGTTCGCGGACGCCGGGTACCGGGTCCACATCTTCGACATCAACGCCGACGCCGTGCGGCAGGCGCTGAGCGAGAACGCCGCTTTCTCCGGCACGGTGGGCGATGTGTCCGTGCCCGCGCACGTGACCCGCGGGATGCGCGACGCCGAGGAGGCCATGGGCGGCGTGGACGTGCTCGTGAACGACGCGGCCATCCCCGGTCCCCGCGCTCCGGTGGAGGAGATGCCGGACGACGAATGGGACCGCACGATGCGGGTCAACCTCTACGGCCCCTTCCTCTGGACAAAGGCGGTGGTAACGGGGATGAAAGCCAGGCGCGAAGGATCGATCGTCAACATCTCCACGGGCAGCGTGCGCACCCTGCCGCTCAATCGCTCGGTCTACAACGTGTCGAAGTGGGGGGTCGAGGGGCTGACGAAGACGGCGGCGCGCGAGCTGGGGCCGTGGAACGTACGCGTGAATGCGATTCAGCCGGGGATGGTCAACAACGAACGCATGCGCATGATCGTGCAGCGGATCGCGGACCAGGAGGGGCGCTCGACGACCGAGGTGGAGGACGAGTTCCTGCAGTTCATCTCGATGCGCTGCAAGGTGGAGCCCCAGGACATCGCCGACATGGCCGTGTTCCTGTCTTCGGAGGGGGCGAGTCGGGTAACCGGGCAGGTCATCGCGGTCGACGGTCACATCGAGTGGGAGCAGTAGCGGATGGGCGACGCGATGGCTGAATGGGACGTCTCCCCCCGCGCCGCCGCGCTCCACGACGACGCCCTCGTGTGGGACATGGTCTTCGTCTGGGAGCCCGACCACGGGAACGACGCCCGCTTATTCCCGAGGTGGCGCGCCGCCGGAGTCGATTTCGTCTCCGTGCACCCTGCCGGCGACCGCCACAACATCGGCGAGGCGATGCAGCGGATCGCCCGCTGCCGCCATCAGATCCTGAGCCGGCCCGACCGCTACGTGCTGGTCAATACGGTCGACGACATCCTCGCGGCCAGGCGCGACGGCAAGCTCGCGGTCGGGTTGCATCTCGAGGGGTTCCGCTGCCTGGAGCGCGACCTCAACCTGATCGAGACCTACTACAAGCTCGGCGTCCGCTTCGTGCACCCCATCTTCAACCTCGTCAACTCGATCGGCGGGGGTTCTGCGGACCGCATCGACATCGGGCTGACCCGGTTCGGGATCAAGGTCATCCACGAGATGAACCGCGTCGGCATGCTCGTCGACGCCGCCCACGCCGGGTACCGCACCACCCTCGAGATGATGGAGGTGTCGAGGGCGCCGGTCATCTTCTCACACCTCGGCTGCCATGCCATACGCGAGCACTTCCGCAACGTCCACGACGACCAGATCCGGGCGTGTGCAGCCGTCGGAGGCGTGATCGGCATCACCAGCGCGGGCTTCTACCTCGGCGACACCAGTACCGAGACCTACTTCCGCCACCTCGACCATGTCGCGCAGCTCGTGGGACCGCAGCATGTCGGAATCGGCCTCGACAACCTGGACAAGCCGGGTCTGGAATTCCTGCGGCGGTTCATCGAGGCGCGTCCGGACGAGTGGCCGGGGAAGGAGCAGGGGTTGTGGGAGCCTCTGGCGTGCTTCGAGGTCGAGCAGCTGCCCGAACTCACGGACCTCATGCTGCGGCGAGGATATGGTGAAGACGACGTACGCGGCATCCTCGGCGGCAACTGGCTGCGTGTATGTCGCGAGGTATGGAAGGAGCCAAGATGAATTCTGGCACCACGCTCGCCACGGCGGCCGCAAACCGGACCGCCACGCTCGCAGCGGCGCTTCTGCTGTTCGGCGCGACGGGTGGCGAAACCCGCGCTGTCGAGAGCAAATGATATGTCCGCTTTTCGGAGCACGCAATGTGTCCGCT
>VXMI01000043.1 GCA_009841165.1 Gemmatimonadota bacterium
AAGCGGACACATTGCGTGCTCCGAAAAGCGGACATATCATTTGCTCTCGACAGCGAGATTGACCGGCAGTGTCGCCAGCGACGAACACGTGCCCGCGGCGAACATCGCGGTCGGCACATAGTACCCGCTCAGCACGGGTCCCACGCGCCGGCGCCCCATCCTGCGCACGAGCACGAACGTGTAGAACGCCCACCACACGAGCACGAGCGCTGCCGTGTAGCCGGTCATCGTCAGGTAGTGGGACAGCCCCAGGCTCGCGCCGAAGCGCACGCCAAGCGTCACGCCGAACGCCAGGATGAGCGGGAGCATGACGTAGGCCAGGCTGCCGCCCGCCCGCTCGATGGTGTCGGCCATTCTCCGGAGCACGCGGTAGGTCGGATCGTGGCGCGCGCCGAAGAGCCCGAGCAGCACGCCCGCGAGGATCGCCAGCAACGGCCGGGAGGCCCCACCCTCCCCGAGGCTCTGCAGCATCGCGACCGCTTCCGTCCATACACCCTGGTCCCCCGCCGTCAGCGGGATGCGAAAGATCGCGGCCGAGGCCACCAGCGCGATCAGCCCCGCAACCGTCGACGTGAAGACGTACCAGAGAACGACCGCCCCCGCGAAGCGGCCCGCCAGCCCCCGCCGAACCAGCGTCGCGATCGCAGGGCTCAGCGCGGCGAGGATCAGCAGCGGCACCCCCGCGACGACCCAGCCGATCAGGGTCGACGTGGCGTCGGCCACAGACGCGAGCGGTCCGGGAAGGAAACCGCCCGCTGCCAGGCCCGCCACGAGGGCCAGAAACGTCCACACGTACGTGGGGACCCCGCGTTTCACAGGCGGCTCGCCCTGCTCTTGGGTGCAGGTCCCGTCGATGTCATGGCAGGATTGTCGCGATGATTGGGCCTGTCGGTGACAGGACACTCACAAGTTGGCGGTACATTGAACGCAAGAGCCCCGAGGGCGACGACCGCCTCGGGGCTCCTATCTCAGCGTCTTGCTGCGCCCGAAGGCGTGTGCAGTAGAGGACGACCTGAGGAATTACGTACGGAGTATCGTCAATGCCCACCCCAAACGCAACTTGCGCGCTGCCATGCTTTCCATCTGGGTGAGCCTGTGCAAGAGACCATCTGAGCAGGGGCGTATTGACGGGCCACGCCTCTGGCCCGCACTCGTGACCATGGGATTCCCGCATCTGCCCAAAGCCAAGCGTACACGCAGTCAGGTCTTCCACGCCCTGAATTCGCTCCGGGACCTGCGAAACCGCGTCTTTCACCATGAGGCTGTTTGGGACAGGAAACTCGACCGACGCCATGCGGAGATCATCGAGACAATCGGCTGGCTCAACCGTGACTTGGCGGCCGCTCTGGAGGCACACTCGCCGCTGCCGACAACGATCGACAAGGGTGTCGCTGGTTTCCGCGCTCAAGCCGAGGCGATCATCAAGTGATGCGCCGCGACACACCCGCCCCCAACCCTCCTCGCCGCCCGCGATTCCGGCGCGTATCATAAGGGATGCCGGCCGATCGCCCACCCACCGGCCGACAGCCCACTGCTCAACAACGAGGCTCACCATGCGCACCCTCTCCCTGGCCCTCACCGTTTCCGCCGCGGCGCTCTGGGCGCCATTCGACTCGCAACTCGCCGCGCAACAGCGTCCGCTCTCCTTCATGGACGTGCAGGAGCTGAAGCGCGCGGGTTCGTGGACACCGAGCCCGGACGGGGCGTGGATGCTCTACACCGTCACGACCCCCGACTGGGAGAAGGCCGAGTCCCAGACCGACATCCACCTCGTGTCCCTCAGCGAGGGCGTGGCGTCCGACCGGCGGCTGACCTACACCGAGGACCACGACGAGACGAGTCCGGCATGGGCTCCGGACGGGTCGTTCTTCGTATTCTCGTCCAACCGCGACGGGAACGACAGCCAGCTCTACATGATGCGGCACGACGGCGGCGAGGCCCGCAAGATCACCGACGCGGACGAGGGGGTGTCGGGTTTTGACTTCAGTCCCGACGGTCGCTGGCTCGTCTACCGCTCCGGCGAGGGAGGCCGTGAACAGCTCTATCGGCTGCCGGCGGATGGTCTGGTCGGCGCCGCGGCCGAGGTGATCACGCATGGCGACGCGGGCGTCGAGCAGTGGGACTTCACGGCCGACGGCGCCAGGATCTACTTCGCGCGCCCCGACTCGTTCGACGAGGACGAGGTGAAGCGGGTCGAGAAGGGGTTCACCGTCGACGTGCGCAACGCGGTCACCCCCCTTTCGAGCCTGTGGAGCGTCAAGGTCGCGACGGCCGAAGAGCGGCGCGAGACGGACGACCCGGCGTACAGCATCAACAGCTTCACGCTGTCCGATGACGGCCGCTGGATCGGCATCACCGGCGGCTCGCCCAAGCGCTACGAGCGCAACATCACCGCGCAGCGACTGTATGCGGACCTGTACCTCATGGAGATCGCCACCGGCGAGATCGAGCGCCTCACGAACAACTACGAGGTCGGCGAGGGCGGGCTGAGCTTCTCGCCCGACGGCCGCTGGATCGCGTTTTCGGCGCCGGACAACATGGAACGCTACACCATGACCGATAACCGCGTGTACATCCGCGAGGTCGCCGACCGCGGGGGCGCGTTCCGGAAGCTCGGCACCGACTTCGACCAGAGCTCCAGCGTCGGGTTCTGGTCGGACGACTCCGGGACGATCTACTTCAACGCCGGCGTGACCGTGACCACGCAGCTGCACGCGCTGGACGTGGCGACGGGCGCGGTCCGGCAGCTCACCGAGGAGCGGGCCGCGCTGTCCGTGTCGCGCGACGATGACACCGGCACGATCCTGATCGGCTACAGCGACCCGATGACGCCGCCGACCGTGTTTGCGGTGGCCAGCGTGGACGACGTTCCGAACCGCTCCGCGTGGACCCAGCTGGTGGACGTCAATCCGCACGTGCGCGACATCGCGCTCGGCCAGGAAGTCGAGATCAACTGGCGCTCGTCCGACGGAAGGACGGTGGGTGGGGTGCTGGTCTACCCTGTCGGCTATGAGGAGGGGACGCGTTATCCGCTCATCGTCGCGATCCACGGGGGACCTGCGTCAGCCGACATCCTGCGCTTCAATGGCGGCTACAGCGCCCAGGTCTACGCCGGCGCGGGGTACGCCGTCCTCAAACCCAACTACAGAGGCTCGCGGAACTATGGCAACGCCCATCGCACGGACATCGTGGGGGACTACTTCACGATGGGTTACGAGGACATCATCACCGGCGTGGACCATCTGATCGACGAGGGAATCGTGGACGGGGACCGGATGGGTGCGCTCGGCTGGAGCGCCGGCGGCCACTGGTCCAACTGGATTCTGACGCAGACCGACCGCTTCAAGGCGATCAGTTCGGGCGCGGGGACGATGAACTGGATCAGCATGTACGCACAGAGCGACGTGCAGCGCAACCGGCAGTTCTACGTGGGCGACGGCTTCCTGTACGAGGACTTCGACACGTACTTCGACCAGTCGCCTCTCAAGTACATCAAGAACGCGAAGACCCCGACCATGATCCACGTGGTGGAGGGCGATCCGCGCGTGCCCAGCCCGCAGTCGGTCGAGCTGCACATGGCGCTCAAGAAGCTGGGCGTGCCGACCGAGCTGTTCATGTACCCGGGCCGGAGCCACGGGATTCCGGATCCGCGCAATCGGCTGGTCAAGGCCGTGAGCGAGATGGCCTGGATGGACTACTACGTGCGCGGGATGGGCGAGAAGTTCGAGTGGCGGCAGGTGCTGGAGACGCTGGAGGCGGGCGAGGGGCCGGCGGTGGTGTCGGAGGAGGGGGGACGCTAAACAACTTTGTTTAGTGTTTGCGCCACACGAAGCCCGGCGCCCATGGCGGGGTGTCGTTCGACGTGCACGAAGGTGGGACATTGGCGCGTTGACTCGCAGACCGCGACAGATCGTTCATGTCGATCATGGCCCTGCCACCGGTGGCTTCAAAGAAATTGTACACGCGGTCGTCTCCGTCGCCTGCGGTCCGGCTGAACCAGGAGATGTCATCGCTCAACTGGTTCAGATTCCTACTGGTGATCGGGTGGTGATCGTCGACCAATAGAATCGTGGCCGCGCGGAACTCACGCTGGGACTGGGTGTGGTCGGGCACGCGGAGACCCTGCATTCCAACGATGTCCTCGATCGAATAGGTTCTGACCCGACTCGCCGTGAACATCTGATTCCCGCTGGCTTCGTCAACCCACTGCCCATCCTCCGCGACCCACAGGTCGGGCACTTCCTCCGGCGGCAGGAATCCCGCCAGGTACAATTCGAGGGGGCTGTAGGGCTTGTTGTTGGCGGCCACGCCGTGCGTCGAAAAGTCTCCGGCCGAGTAACGCCCCCCGCCATGGTCTGCCAGATCGGAAATGTCGAATCCACCGAGGGTCCCGTTGGCGCTGCTGAACCCCCAATGGGGTCCCGAGCCCGAACTCGGTGTGACGAAGTTCGCCCATTTGTGCATCAGCTCGTGAAGCATCGGGCCTGTGTGAATGATGGACCGACGGTCGACCGAGAAAGAGACGATCCCATGAACGACCACCCCCTGGAGTGCGGCGGGCCACCTGTTGTCTGAAGAGATTGGGTGGCCGATTCCCCGGACGTCGTTGCGGGTGCTGGTGAAATAGCTTCTGCCACTGGGGTCGTCCCCAGGGTACAGGTTCACGACGAAGACCAGGAAATCGAAGTCGTCGTCGAAGTGCTCGTAGAACTGTCTTGTCCCATCCAGCAGCGACCACTCCCCCGTAGCGAGGTTCTCATCCACGGGCAGGACGAACAGGTTGCCGTTGTAGATCTCTGGCTCGGAGAACACGATCACCGACGCCGTGCCGGCAGCCGATCCCGCCGTCGCCGTGATCGTCGCCGTGCCGTTGCCCGCCGCCGTCACCAGCCCGGAGCCGTCCACGGTCGCGACGGAAGCGTCGCTGCTCGCCCACACAACCACTGCCCCCGCCATCACCTCCCCGTTCTGGTCGCGCACTTCGGCGGTGAACCGGGCTGTCTCCCCAAGAGCGGTAAACGAGGCCGAACCGGGGTTGACTGTTACCGTTGTGGCGACAGGAGGGCGAGGCGGCCCGACCGCCCCGTCGCCGCAGGACAGGACCAGCAAAGCGATCACGCCGGCCGTCTTTGCCGAGTGCGTGAAACCCGCGGTCCGCCGCCCCAGTGATCCATCCTCGCATCTTTGGTGCGTCATTTTGGTCTCATCCCGAGCCGAACGCGCGATCCGTGTGTCACGCTACCTTCTTTGTTCGCGATCAAGGAGTGACTGCATCGGTGTGTAGGTTAACCGTGGTCGTTGAGAGAGCGCCAACACCGCAGGAGGTGCGGCTCGGTACCGGGAGCGTCAGTGCCCGGGCGTGAACCCAGGCGGCACCGGAGTCCCTGGACCAGCTGGGTGCCTGAAGCGGCCGACCCCCCTCAATCGTCCGCCCGCAGATCGTCGAACAACTCCTCGACACTGTCGCACTGCGGGAGTTCGCCTTTTGAAGGGCCTTCCCTTGACACCCTCACCCTCACCTCATACTGTTGTATCTGTAGTATATGACTGCAACAGTTGAGGCGTCATGAAGATCCGACTCAGCCACGCCGACGGCCGACCGCTGTACGTCCAGATCATGGACGAGGTGCGCAGCGGCCTCGTTCGGGGAACTCTCCGTCCCGAGGATCCGCTTCCATCGGTGCGTGAACTCTCCTCGAGTCTTCGCGTGAATCCCCGGACCGTGTCGCAGGCGTACGCGGCGCTCGAGCGCGATGGCGTTGTACGGATCCGGCACGGGAAGGGCACGTTCGTGGCGCCGGGGGTGCGGCCGGACGAGAGGGAGCGGCCGCGCCTTGCGAGGGAGGTGGCGAGGCGGGCCCTGGCCGATGCCTCGCGGAACGGACTCGCGCTGGGCGATCTGATGACGGCGTTGCGGGAGGTGGAAGGCGGAGATCCTCATCAAGACGGAGACGGACGCAAGGAGGGTGGACAATGACGGACATCGCCATGGCGGCGCTGCCAATCGACCTCGGCAGTGGACCATTCGCGGTCACGACACGAGCGCTGGCCAAGCGATTCGGCGCCGTGCGGGCTCTGGACGGCCTGGATCTGCAGGTGCCGGAAGGGGCCGTCTACGTGCTCGTGGGTCCCAACGGCGCGGGCAAGAGCACGCTGATCCGGACCATCATGGGTCTTGTGCGCTACCAGGCCGGAGCGGTCAGCGTTCTGGGGCGGGACCCGGCCGACCGGGGGGCTGAAGTCCGCGCGGACATCGGCTACGTGCCGGAGGACTACCGGTTCGGCTACGCCTGGATGACGGTGGGGCGCTGGCTGGAACACGAGGCGGTCTACCACCCGTCCTGGGACGCCGAGTACGCTCGCGAATTGAGCACGAGGTACGAGATCGATCGCGGACGGAGGTGCCACACGCTGTCGAAGGGCCAGAGCCGACGGGTGCAGCTGCTTGCGGCGCTGGCGCACAGGCCGCCGCTGCTCCTGCTGGACGAGCCAACCGACGGTCTGGATCACGTGGTGCGCGATGAGACCCTGAGCATCCTGAGCGAACACCTCGCCGATTCCCCGACCACAGTTGTGATCTCCACGCATCGGGTCTACGAGGTGGAGCCCCTGGTAGACCATGTGGGCGTGCTGTCGGAAGGGCGGCTCCTGGGGCAACTGCCGCGCGACGAGTTGCGCGGAAGCCTGCTGCGCTACTGGGCGGATGTTCCTGAAGGCTGGAGCGGGCCTGGTGAGCTGGGAGGCCGGGTGGTCAAGCGCAGCGGCGCGGCCCGCGCGATCGAATGGACGGTGTGGGGTGACCGCGACGCCGTCACCCGCGGCCTGTCGGAGGCCGGTGCGGCTGTGCGGGAAGTCGCGCCTTTGTCAGTGGACGAAGCAGCAGTTGCATTGCTTTCGGAAACGGGAAGGAAGGCATCATGACGGATTCGACGATCGGCCGAATACCGGCGATGAAGGCGGTGTGGATGGAGCAGCTGCGGGTGGTCGGGCTGGCAATTCGCCGCGAGGCTGGCCTGGCTGCCCTGGTGGTGGCGCTCGGCTCGGTGGCCGTGATCGGAATCAGCAGACTGCCGGTCCTGCAGGCAATCTTCAATGAGGACATGCAACGGCTCGTCTTCGATCCCGCAGAGTCCCCCTGGATGTTTATTCCTGTGCTCGCGGCGCTGCTCCTTCCGATTGTGGTATGGAAGGGCGAACGCCGGTTCGGCGACACCCCGCTGTGGTCAATGCCTGTCGATCACCGGAGGCATATCCTGCTCAAGGTCACGGCCGGATGGGTCTGGCTCATGGCGATACTCGCGGCCTTCCTCGCGTGGGCCACGCTCACGACAATGGTGAGCGGCGGGGCCCTGGGTGTCGACGAGGTTCGCCTGCTCCTCCTCGACGCGGCAGGTGCTTCAGCAGGCGCGCCCGACGCCATGGAACCGGTGAACTGGACCACTCCGTGGTGGCAGTGGGTGCTCCCGTTCACCTCGGCGTCCGCCGCCTACCTCCTGGCCAGCACCCTGGTGCTCGCTACGGCGCGTCCGCTGTTCTGGGCCGCCGGGCTGTGGGTCGCCGGCGCGGTCGTGCTGGGCATCGGCGAGATCTGGGACATCGGCTGGATGCAGCGGACAACCGAGTTCGTCGCCTGGTATATCGGCGGAGAGTCGTTCGCAAGAGGGGTGCAGCTGCCCACCGGCAGGGAGGTGGTGTGGACCCTCCTGCCGACCGTCCAAATGTGGATGGCTCTGTCCGCGTTCTGGATCACCCTCGGGTTGGCGGGAGTGCTGGTGGCGTCAGGCCGGCCGCGGAACCAGTGAGCCCGGTTACCGGACCTCGCGCGGCATTCGCCTGACAGTAATCACCGGCACATCGAATTCATCGGTGTGGACGAACGCAGCGAGTCCATCGGGACCGAACGCGCCCGGCAGCTCGAGCCGTCCCTCGGGGAAGGTCCCCACATAACGACCGTCCGGAGCCAGCACGTCGATCGCGCCCGGCCCGTCTGTACCCGGCTCCGTGCTCCGCTCGACCCACAGGCTGCCATCCCACGTGACGCGCACGGCCGCGACCACCGGCACTTCCGAGTGGAACTGCATGCTCTCGACCCCCGCCCGTTGGGCCTCCCGGAGGCGGTCGATCATCTGCAGCACACTCGGAGGTGGGTCGCCCCCGAGTTGGGTGGCCGGCAGGTCAGCCCGCGCGAGGTGGCGTTCACGCTCCACACGTTGCATCCGCTCTGTCACGGGCAACGGCCGTATGGGACGACGAAGGATGCGCGAGACCGCACCGGACGCGTCCGCGAGCTTGATGGCGTAGGCCGACGAATCGGAGAACGCGACTCCGCCCCCAGGCATCGCATCGAACAGCACCTCCGGTTCGAACCCCCACTCGTCACCAACCGTTTCGAGCGCTTGTTCGAAGCTAAAGACTGGAGGAAGCTCGGTTCGCTCGCGCGGGACCCAGCCCTGCACAAACACTCCGTCCCCCACCTCGGCCGAAGACAGGTCCATCCGGAGGATCGAGCGTTCGTCACGAACCAGCGCTGTCGGAGATCCCGTCCGCTCCGGTCGAAGGCCCCTGCGCATCACGACCATGAACCCGCCGCTTTCCTGCGCGGTGTACTCGAACTGGCCGTCGGGACTGAAGACGTGATAGCCCCTCATCCTGTCGCTGACGAGACTCCGTCCGTCCGCCCACACCATGAGCTGCCTTGCCATCTGGAATTCGCCGGGGCCCTCACCGACGCGACCGAAGTCCCGGACATGGCGCCCGGAAGCGTCGACAACGACGACTCGCCTGCCGCCGTCCGTGTCCGCACCGTCCAGCAGGTACAGGTTCCCCGCACTGTCGAAGCCGATTCCCTGGACGGCGAAGAACTCCTGCCATTCCGCCGCCGCCTGCGCCGATCCGATGCGGTACACGGGCTCGAAGTCCGCCGATAACGGAGAGTCCTCCGCAGGGAGATCGACGATGTCCTGGGCTTGGAGGACCGTGGCTCCCGAGGCCGTGTCAAGCGCTCCGGTGATCCATAGTCCCCCGATGGCCAGTATTCGCAGACTACATGGCATTGCGGTCGCACCTCCGAGTGGCTTGGGCACTTTCCCGATAACCTACGATAATCTTCGTACATCTGGTGCACAAGGTGGTCCCATGACCGACGTCCAGCGTATTCGGCGGGAACCAATGCGCCGAAGCGGTGTCATGTATTGATCCTGCGGCCCTGCCATAGTCCCGCATGGACCAGTCGAATGTCGGAGCAGTCACCAATGTCGGAGCACTCAATGACGTCCTCTTCAATATCCGGCGCGAGGGGCACGGCCTTCGTCGCGCTCGTGCTCGCACTCATGGCCGCGCCGGGTTGCCGCGAATCCCCGACGGAGCCGGATGACCGCGACACGAACGTCGTGGTCGCCGATGGCCGCGACTGGGGGGACGACCCCTACGTCGTGAACTCGGCCGCCCTCGACGGGGACGGGCTGACCCTCGAAGTCTCGTACAGCGGCGGTTGCCGGGACCACGCGTTCACACTCGTGATCTCGGCGTCGTTCAGGGAGTCGGATCCGGTGCAGCTCCCGGCAGTGCTCGCCCATGAGGCGAACGGCGATTCCTGCGAGGCGTGGTTGACCGAGTCCCACGTCTTCGATCTCACGTTGGTCAAGAATCGCTATCGTGAGTCTTACGGACCCGGTCCGGGCAGGATCGTGTTGGATATCGAGGGCGTATCCGGGAGGTATCTCCTGTACGAATTCGACGGATAGATCTCGCCAGGCGGCGCGATTGTGCGGGCCTGCGCGCCCGTCACCGCCGCAACCGCGGCACCGTCAGCGGACTCGCCTCCAGCACCTGGCCCCAGATCCGCCGCCCCACCGCGTCCGCTTCCCGGATGATCGCGTCCTCGTCCATGGTGAGAACCTCGCGGTCGCGCATGACGAACCTGCCGTCCACCATGACCGACTCGATGTCGCCGGGATGGCCGCTGTGGACCAGCGCCGAGATGATGCGCCCCGCCGGCACCAGGTGGGCCCGCAGCGTGTCCACAACCAGCAGGTCCGCCTTCTTCCCCACCTCCAGCGTGCCCAGCGCGTCGGGCTGCTGCACGGCCAGCGCACCGCCCTGCGTGCAATCCGCCAGCACGTCCTCCGGCTGGGGCTGCAGGCCGGGGACCTCGTCGCCGTCGCGGTTGCGGCGGATCCGTTCGGTAAGCATGGCGATGCGCATCACCTCGAAGACGTCGTTGGTGTTGTTGTCGGTGCCCAGCGCGATGGGACAGCCGGCCGCCCGCAGCTCCGGAATCGGCGGACTGATACCGCGGTTCGCCGCCATCCCCGCCTGGTGCGCGATGATCGTGCCCGAGCGCCCCAGCAACGCGACCTCCTCGGTGTTGACGTAGCGGGCGTGCGCCGCGAACAGCCGGGGCCCGAGGAAGTCGTGCCGGTCGAGGTATTCCGCCGGACGAAGGCCATGGTGCATGACCATGAACTCGTACTCCGCGCGGCTCTGGTTCAGGTGGATCGTGTAGCCGAGATCGTGCGTCTCGGCGAACTCGCGCACGGCCCGCAGCAGTTCGGGCGACGAAGTCTCCGTGAGCGAGGCCGCCGGGAACACCGAGATGCGGCCATCGCGGGCGCCGTGCCAGGTGCTGTGCAGGTCGCTGATGCGCTGCATCCCTTCGTCCCGCAGACTGGCCGAGAACCGGGGCGTCCCGCTGAACGACCGGGCCATCGAACGGGTGGACACCGGACCTGGCACGTTCTCGGTGTCGCGGATCCCCTCGGCGAGGACGCAGCGGAGGCCGGAGTCCGCAAGCACCGCTGCCTGGCGCTGGACGTTGCCGGTGTACTCGACGATGGTCGTGGTCCCCGTCCGGATCGCCTCGAGCGCCGCGACCTGCACCATCAGGTTGCCCTCTTCACCCTCGAGCAGACTGGCGGGCGAGATCGCCAGGCCCGCGGTGTTGGGGAAGCCGAAGTCCTCGTTGAAGCCGCGCGCGATCACGGCGCGCATGTGGGCGTGCGTGTTGATGAGGCCGGGGAACAGCGCCTTGCCGCGCCCGTCGTACACCTCCGCCCGCGGATACCCGGCGAGGATCTCCTCGGTGGGGCCGATCGCGGCGATCCGGTTTCCTTCGACCGCCAGCGCGACATCGTCCTGTACCTCGTCAGGGTTGGCCACGGTAGTGTTTGTGAAGACGACCGTGGCCTCCTGGGCGTCCATGGTCATGCCGGTCGGGGCGGCGCTATGCATGTGCGCCTGCAGTTGGTCCTGCTTCAGCATCAGGGCTGCCGTACCGGCCCCAGTGGCGGCCAGCCATTTGCGGCGCGTAAAATCCGCTGGATTGCTGGAGGAGCGCTGCCTGGGAGTCGAGGTCCTTCCGGTCGTAGTCGACATGATCAAGCGCCTTCGCGGGGTGGGTGACGGGTTATTCGCCCGTGGGTCCGAACATGCGTCTCGACCGGGTGCCCATCAAGCAGAACACGGCCTCTCGCAACCCGCAGGATGGCATGAGCTGTCTAACGAATTGACAAGGAAAGGTACGCCGATCATGAAGACGATAATCCGCAAGTCTCTGCTCGCCATCGCCCCCCTCCTCCTGGCCACCTCCTGCGGCGATTCGGGGCAGGAAGGAGCCCCCGGCACCCGCGGAACCCTCGACGGTCCCGACGTGATGCTCGCCGCCGTCACCGAAGAGGTCTTTACAGTCGGTTCGGTCGCCGGCGACGACTGGGACACGTTCGGCAACGTGCGCTCCGTAGCCTTCGACAGTGGTGGCAACCTGCACATCTTCGACTCCCAGAGCGAGCACATCCTGGTGGTCGGGCCGGACGGATCGCTCGTGCGCACGGTGGGCGGTCGCGGAGAGGGACCGGGCGAGTTCGGCAACGTCAGCTCGGCGATCGTCGCCCGCGACGGGTCCTACACGGTGCTGGGCTCCTCACGGGTCGATCTGCTCGCACCCGATGCGACATTCGTGCGGAGCGTCGCCCTGGAGCAAGGGTTGATCCTGGCCAACCTGGCACTTCCCGACGGCCGCCTGGTCGCCTCGCAGTTCCTTCGCATTGCGGACTTCATGGCGTCCGGCGAGTTCCCCGATCCCGAAGGCCGTCCCATTCACGTCATCCCGCTGGACGGCAGCGAACCCACAGTTCACTACACCGCCTGGGATCTCCCTGAGGATCCCGCGGCCGAGAACGCTGGCGACGACTCGGAAGCGGGCACGATTCGCCTGTCGGCAGGGCGCGCCTTCGAGCCGGGACTCCACTTCGACATGCTGACCGACGGCCGGCTGGCACTTGCCGACTCGATCGGCTACCGCGTCAAGCTGATCGGACTCGACGGGGGCGTGGCCGGGGTCATCGAACGACCGATTGCGCCGCTCGCGGTGAGCGAAACAATCATGGAGGCGGAGCGCGAGCGCTACCGTGAAGAGACCAGGCAACTCGAAAGCATCAGAAACCGGACATTCCAGATCGAACGCGAGGGCGCGGAGGCACTTGTCTTCGCGGACGAGGTGCCGGTCATCGGGGATCTGAAGGTGGACTGGGAGGACCGGATCTGGGTGACCCGAAGCGGCCCGGACGGCGACGACGACGGGCCGACCGATATCGTGACCCCGGACGCCCGCTACATCGGGACGCTGGCCGCGGACGGCCTGCGGACCCCGGATGCCTTCGGCCCCGATGGCCTTGTGGCCTACATCGAGCTGGACGAACTGGAAGTTCCGACCGTGCGTGTGATTCGGCTGGTGTCGCTGGATCCGGAGGGCTGACGAAGCGACCAGGGTCGCCGGGGCCGTGGCAGCGGCGGGGGATCGTCGGCCGCGTGCCCGTCTGTCAGCGGTCGCCCTCCTCGTCCGACGCCACGTACTCGTCCCACGACGGCGGCTCCACGTCCAGCAGGTGCCTCACGAAGTAGTCGTTCCGCTTCCTCGCGCCGAAGTCACCTCCCGAGCCGTGGCCCCCGCCCGGGAACAGCATGAAGTCGAAATCCTTGCCGGCCTCAATGAGCGCGTTGACGACCTGAAGCGTTGAGGAGGGATCCACGTTCCTGTCCAGCTCTCCCACGACCAGCAGCAGCTTGCCCTGCAGACGCCACGCGTTGTCCACGTTCGAGGACTCGGAGTAGTGGGGTCCGATGGGCCATCCCATCCACGCCTCGTTCCACCAGATCTTGTCCATCCGGTTGTCGTGGCATCCCACCGACGAGAACGCCACGTCGTAGAAGTCGCCGTGCCACAGAAGCGCCGCCATGGCGTTCTGTCCGCCGGCCGACCCCCCGTAGATCCCGACCCGGCTCACGTCGTAATGGTCGTACTGCCGGGCCACGGCCTGGTGCCAGAGGATCCGGTCCGGGAAGCCCGCGTCCTTGATGTTCTGCCAGGCCACGTCGTGGAAGGCCTTCGACCGGTTGTTGGTCCCCATGCCGTCGATCTGGGCCACGATGAACCCCAGTTCGGCCACGGCGGTTCTGCTGGTGTGGGTGCTGAACGTCTTGGGGACGTGCGACCCGTGGGGTCCGGCGTAGATGCTCTCGACGACCGGATACGTCCGGTTCGGGTCGAAGTTGGTGGGGCGGATGATGATTCCCCAGATGTCCGTGACCCCGTCGCGGCCCTTGGCCACGAAGGCTTCCGGGTACCGCCACCCGGTGGCCAGAAGAGCCGAAGCGTCGGCACGCTCCAGTTCCATGACGAGCGACCGGTCGGCGGTCCTGCGGAGCTGCGCAACGGGCGGCAGGTCCACTCGGGACCACTGGTCGACGTAGAACTCACGGCTGGGGGAGAAGGTGACCTCGTGCATCCCGTCGGCATCCGTGTAGGCCACCAGCCCGGTGCCGTCGAAGTCGATCCGGTAGTAGTGAACGAAGTACGGATCCTGTTCCGGGTTCATTCCGCTGGCGCGGAACCAGATCTGGCGGTTCGCCACGTCGACGCTGTCCACGCCGCGAACCGGCCAGTCGCCCTCCGTGATCTGGTGCTTCACCTGCCCCGTCTCGCCGTCGAGCATGTAGAGGTGGTTCCACCCGTCGCGCTCCGACATCCAGATGATCTCCCGGCCGTCGTCGAGGTCGTGGCGGAAGCGCTTGTTGGAGTAGTTGAAGAAGGTCTCGGGCTCCTCGGAGATCACGGCCCGGGTTTCGCCGGTCTCGGCGTCGACCTCGATGACCCGGTACACCTGGTGCCCCCGCTGGTTATACTCGAAGACGACGTGCTCGCTGTCCTCCCGCCATTCCAGGTCGGAGAGGGTGTAGGCGTTGGGGAAGAGGGCGTCGTCGATGATCATCTGCCGTCCCGACTCGACGTCGAGGATCACGGGGATCTCCTTGTCGAGCCGATCGCCGGGCTTGGCGTAGAGGTAGGTCGAGTGCTCGGGCTGGAGCTGGTCCTCGGGTGAGGACTCGACGTAGTGCACCACACGCTCCTGGCCGGGCACCACCCGATAGACCGCCACCTTGCGCGAGTCCGGCGACCAGGCGATGGAGCGGTCGGTGTACGTGTTCCCGGGCGTGCCTTCCCAGGTGAGCATGGTGTAGTCCCCGGGTTCCGCACCGACTTCCCGCACAGCCACGTTGTAGTTCTGGATGAAGACCTCGCGGGTGCCGTTCGGCGAGACGATCCGTTCCGTGCTGAGGTTGCGCCAGAGCTGGCCGGGACCCGCCGACCAGGAGACACCGCTGGGGCCCACGCCGCCCCTCCCCAGCCCTTGCGGCTCCTCACCCTGGTTCGCGCATTCGTAGGTGCCGAGGTCGCACCGCCAAGTCAGACCCGCGGCGACGAACTCGACCGCCTGCTCGGCGTCGGTGAACTCGATCCGGTTGAATGGGACCTCGACCGCCGAGAGCGCTTCTTCAGCGAAGGCCGGGATGGCCGACAGGGTCGCTGCGAGCCGCTCATGGTCGAAGGCGGGACCCTGGGCGCGCGTCTCCGCGTCGACGAGGACGAAACTGTGCCCGCCTTCTATCGTCTTCCGGTACCAGAAGCGGCTGGTCTCGCCGATCCACGAGGGGCGCTCGGCAGCGTCAACGACCAGGCCCTGGAGGCGCTCGCCAAGGCCATCCGCCCGCCTGTAGTCGGCGAGCGTGCCCTGGGCAGCCGCCGGGAGAGGGGCGCAGAGCGTGGCGAGGGTCAGAATCACTACGAAACAATGGGGGAGGCGACGACCTTGCATGACTCCGGCTCCTTCCTGGATTGTGGGTCCGGCAGCTCTGCCGGAATCAACACGTTAGAGAGGTATGCCAAGCCGGAACCAGAGGGTCGCTGCGGGGGATCGGTCCCGCGGCTGGCGATCAGCGCTGCGGCCGAAGCCTCACCGCCTCCCGGATCCCCCGTGTCGTCACGACCTGCAGAGGGTCAGTGGCCCCCATCGCTGCCACCACGGGCCCCCCCCAGTCCCGAAGGATCGACCGGATGCGACCGGTGGAGGGATCGGTGAAGACGGAAATCGACCTGGGATCCGAGTCGTCAACCGTCACTTCGCCCTCCGGCCCGGTGAGCACGATCCGCTCAAGCGAGCCCTCCCAGTCTTCCTCGACGGGAATGGTGAAGAAGAAGTACTTGTTGCCGTACTTGTCCTCGCCCGGCGTAAAGGACAGGGAAAACTCGGTTCGGCCTTCGTCGGTGATGCCCTTCAGGCGATAGGGCCCGGGCTGTTCCGGAAGCTTGGCGGTGGTGAACATCGAGAGTACCGGCTCGATGCGCAGTTCGTCTCCGAAAACTCCGCCCCACAACACCAGCATCTGCGACTTCGGCCCGGCACCGGCCAGGGGCGGCCGTGCCCCGCTGCCTTCCTTTTTCTCCCGAACCCGGATGACCTTCTCGTAGTAGTAGTCGCTCAGCCAGCCCTTCTCGTAGCAGTACCCCATGATGTCGCGGCGGTTGTTCGGAGATACCACCGATCCGTCACGGAAGTCGAAGCCCCACATGCCGATACTCCCGTTCGGATAGGGGAAGTCGGGTTCGACGCCGAGGGCGCCGCCGCATGGCGCGTGCTTGAGGTCGAGGGTGTGGCCGACTTCGTGGGCGAGTTCGGTGTCCCACGGCTTCCCGAAGCTCACCCAACCGTTCAGGCGTGCAATCCCGCGCACGTATCCGTCCTCGCTGTCCGCCACGCCATACCAGTAACCCGTGGCCTCGTCTGCCTGGTACACCGCCTCCAGCTCGAGGACCAGCGGCCACGTGTTGTCCTCGTCGGTGAGGTCGAGGGACGTGACGTAGCTGTCCCGCGTGGTAGCGCTGAACTCCGCGAACGGGAACGAATACCTGAACAGGCCCACTTGGGGGCTGTCGTCGGCGATGCTGTCCGTCCACGCGAAGATCGACGTGTCGGGGTTCGCGGCGTTTAGCACCGGCACCACCGTCAGCTCGAAAGGGGGGACTTCGATCACATCAAGTGGCATGGCACCGGTTTCCGGGAAACGCGTGCGGCTGCCGGCTGCGCGCGGGATCGTCTCCTCGGGGTCGGCCATCACCACCAGTTCGGTGCCCGCGACGATGTGTTCGGCGGGGATGACCGCATTGTACGAGGTGCCGAGGACGCCCTCGTCGGGTGCGGTGCTCCGTCGGTCATCAGCGGTCCGCATGACCACGCGGTGCACCTCTTCGCCGTTGCGCGAGAGTGTCGCCACGACCTCCGGCTCGAAGAAGGCGTTCGTCTGATCGCTCACCAGGAACGCGCGCAGCAGCGCCTGCCGGCCCGAAAGCAGCGGGACATCGCCCGCCGGCCTCTGGATGGCCTGGGTCAGGTACACGACCGGCAGCGACAGCTTGACCGCTTCGGCGTTGTCACAGATCGGTCCGTCGGCCTGGTCCAGCCCATCGAACCACTTCTGGAACGTCGTCGACGGGGACGCGCACATGCTCGTGTCCCCGTAATGCAGCGCCTTCAGCCCCGTCATTCGGGTCATCTGGAACGGAAGCGGCCCCTCCAGGCCCTCGTTGCCGCTGATTCGGATTGTGTCGAGCGCCGCGATGGAGGTGACCGCGACGGGGATGCCTCCCGTCAGGCTGTTGTCGCCAAGGTCCAGGGTCTCAAGCTCTGTCAGGTTGCCGATTGCCGAAGAAAGCGACCCCCGCAGTCCGTTGTCGGAGAGCACGAGCCTGCGCACGAGCGTATCCCGGCTGCTCACGGTGACACCGTGCCAGTTCCCCAGCGCCGAATCGGTGCCCCAGCCACCCCTGCTGACCCAGGAATCCCCCCCGGCCGCGGCGTAGAATTCGGCGAGTGCGAATCGTTCGGTCAGGGTGGGAGGACACTGCAAACCGTACGCCCGCGAGATGCCGTTCAGCCACTCCTGGAACTCGTCATCGCGCTGGGGGCATATCCACGTGTCGGATATGTCGAGATAGTCGAGGGGAAGATTCATCATTCCCCTGGGCATCAGGCCCTCGAGATCGGGATTGCCGTAGACGTTGAGTTCCTCCAGGCTGATGAGACCGCCGAGTTCGGGCGGAAGGTGCCCCGAGAGGTTGTTTTCACTGAGGGACAGTCCGAGGAGTGAAGTCAGTTGGCCGAGCTCCGCGGGAATGGGGCCACCGAGGTTGTTGTTCCAAGCCCCCAGGTACTCGAGCGAAGACAGCTTCCCGAGTTCCGGTGGTATTGAGCCCGTGAGTTGATTGTCGCCCACGCTCAGGTCCTCCAGGGCGGAGAGGTTGCCGAGTGCGGCCGGGATGGTTCCCGAGAGTTCGTTCCGGAAGAGCCATAGCGCTTCCAGGTTCGAGAGGTTGCCGAGTTCCGGTGGAATGGAGCCGGTGAGGTTGTTCCGCATCAGGAACATTCCCTCCAGCGCGGACAGCTTGCCGAGTGCGGGCGGGATGGAGCCGGTGAGCCGATTGGTGCTGATCGACAGATCCTTCAGGCTGGAGAGGTCGCCGAGTTCCGCAGGAATCGATCCGGTGAATTCATTGTCGAAAATCCACATCGTTTCCAGGTTGGACAGCTTGCCCAGTTCCGGCGGAATGGTGCCCGACAGCTGATTCCTCATAAGGAAGAGCCCCTCGAGCGAGGTCATGTTGCCGAGTTCGGCTGGGATGGGCCCGGTCAGCTCGTTGTCGCCGAGTCCGAGTTCCTTCAGGTTCTGCAGTTTGCCCAGCTCGGGCGGTAGCTTGCCGGTGATCTTGTTTCGCGATAGGCTGAGATCCTCGAGCGAGGTCATTTCGCCAAGCTCGGGCGGCAACGGCCCTTCCAACTCGTTGTCGACCAGCCAGGCAGACTTCAGCTTCTTGAGTTTCCCGAATCCCGCCGGCAACGGACCGCTCAATTCGTTGTCGAATAGTGCCAGGTGCTCGAGGTTGACGAGGTTACCGAACTCGGGAGGGATCGGTCCCGACAGGTTGTTTCCGGCGAGGTACATGGTGTCGACACTGACCATGCCGCCGATTTCGGGTGGGATCGGGCCCTCCAGCTCGTTGCTGGACAGAAAGAGGTGACGAACCCTGTCCAGCTTGCCGAGTTCCGGCGGAACTATTAGTAGTGTTGTAAACTGCTATGTAACAACGTGTTATAGAAC
>VXMI01000065.1 GCA_009841165.1 Gemmatimonadota bacterium
ACTCCACAGGGGCGGCGGGTGGGGTGGGTGTGTTGGCTCATGGTGCGGAAGTTACCGGATCGCCCGGAGCCCGGCGAGAGTGAGGATCGGCCGCATCGGTAACCGCGATTGCCGATTCCATTTGCCTCCGACATCGCGTCCATATATGTGTACAATGATCGAAAACGATCGCAGCTGATTCACATCCGGAAGGAGGATCCCATGGTCAGGCTCGCACTCGCGGGACTACTCCTCGTGTTGACCGTCCCCGTCGCAGGCCACGCCCAGACAGGCACCGTCACCGGAACGGTCGTGTCCGGGCGTTCGCTGGCCGGGCTGGCCGATGTCTTTGTCACCGCCGGCGAGGGACTGTCGACCGTGACGAACGCGGACGGGCGTTTCGAACTGGCAGGACTCTCCGGCACGGAAGTGACGTTGCAGTTCGATCTCATCGGATACCGCACGCAGTCCGTCACCACGCAGGTCGGGACGGTCGGGCTCAGAGTGGTCATGGGCGAATCGGCCATCGCGCTGGACGAAATCGTGGTCACCGGTCAGTCGATGGCGACCGAGCGCCGTTCGATCGGCAACGCCGTCGCCACCATCAACGCGGCCGACCAGCAGCTGCTCACGCCGTCGCTGGACCTCAGCAACATGCTGAACGCGCGCGCTCCCGGCGTCGTGTTCCAGGCGAGCCAGGGGGTTGCGGGAGGCGGCGGCCGCATTCGCATCCGCGGAACGAACAGCATCTCGCTCAACAACGAACCGCTGATCTACGTGGACGGTGTTCGCGTCGACAACGAGACGGGCCGGGGCTTCAGCTGGGGCCCCACCTCGCGGCTCAACGACATCGATCCCAACAGCATCGAGTCGATCGAGGTCATAAAGGGGCCGGCGGCGGCCACCCTGTACGGCACCGAAGCCTCGAACGGCGTGATCCAGATCTTCACCAAGAAGGGGACGCCCGGGGCCGCGCGCTTCACGGCGTTCGCCAGCCGCGGAATGTCGAAGATCCTCAACGTCGCCGAAAAGTTCGAGAGCACGAAGAGCTACTACTACCTGCCGTCGGGCGAGGTCTCGACGCTCAATCTCGTGCAAAAGGAGGAAGAGGAGGGACGCCCGCTCTTCCGCACCGGACAGACGCAGCGCTACGGGATGGAGGTCGCCGGAGGCACGGACGTGTTCCGCTACTTCGTCACGGGGTCCTTCGACTCCCAGGAAGGGATCATGGAGCCCAACGTGGCGGACCGGTGGAACGGCCGGGCCAACTTCGAAGCCACCGCCAGCGAGAATCTGACCATCGCCGCCAACGCCGCGTACGTCTCGTCCAGCATCGAAGTCCCCTACCACGAACTGCTGCGAGGACCCTTCAATCCTTCGCCCTACCAGCTGGACACTCCCAACCGTGGCTTCCTCGTGGCCCCGCCGGAGGCACTGCGGGCCGCCTACCACCAGACCGAAGACGTCTCGCGCTTCACCTCCGGGATCCGGCTGGAGCACCGCCCGACTTCCTGGCTCACCCAGCGGTTCAGCGTCGGCATTGACGAGGTCAATGAGGAGGCCAACACCCTGGTGCCGCGGCTGCCCGACTCCCTGGCCGTGTTCTTCGGACCGAACGCCGTCCTCGGGTCGAAGACCGTCAACACCCGCGACCGGACCACGACCACCGTGGACTACGCGTCGACCGCGACGACCGACCTCACCGGGTCCGTCAGCTCCACGACGTCGTTCGGGATCCAGTATTTCCGGAAGTACGAGAAGGTCGCGACGATCTCCGGACAGCAGTTCCCGGCTCCCGGAATCACCACCATCTCGAGCGCGGCGGTTCAGAGCGGCACCGAGAACTTCGTCGAGAACATCACCTTGGGCGGTTTTCTGCAGCAGCAGGTCGGCTTCAACGACCGGGCCTACCTGACCGTGGCATTCCGCATCGACGACAATTCGGCCTTCGGACGCGACTTCGAAGCCGTGGTCTACCCGAAGGTGAGCGGCACCTGGGTCCTTAGCGAGGAGTCGTTCTGGCCCGGCAGCACGATCGGGACGTTCCGGGTCCGTGGTGCCTTCGGACAATCCGGCCAGCAGCCCGACGCCTTCGCCGCCCTGCGCTCCTATCAGCCCATCACCGGTCCCGGCGGCGGCGCAGCGGTCCGGCCGCAGTTCGTGGGCAACCCGGACCTGGGACCGGAACGCGGTACCGAGGTAGAACTGGGCTTCGACGCCAGCGCCCTCGACGACCGCCTGAACCTCGAGTTCACCTGGTACGACAAGCGGGCCAGGGACGCGATCGTGGCCAAGCCCGTGGCACCCTCGAGCGGCTTCATCGCGAATCAGTTCGTCAATCTCGGCGAGATCCAGAACACCGGCTACGAGGTCTTCCTCAGCGGGTTGCCCCTGGAAACCGACTTCCTGCGTTGGAACCTCGGCGTGTCGTTCGCCCGGAACACCAACGAGATCCTCCACCTCGGGATCGGCGACGAGATCGCGGGTCCGGTCAACCAGTACCACCGCGTCGGCTTCCCCGTAAGCGCCTACTTCGAGAAGGTCACCGTGAGCTCCTCGGTCGATCCCACCACCGGGGCGGTGATCGACCTCATGTGCGACGCCGGCGTCGACGGCCGCCAGGGCGGCCCCACCGTACCCTGCGCCGAAGCCGGGCGGCTGTACATCGGACAGGTCCTGCCCGAATACGAGGGAGCGATCACGTCCGACATCACCCTCTGGAACCGGCTGACGATCAGCGGGCTCCTCGACTTCAAGATCGGCCAGAGCATCTTCAGCGCGGACCTCGCGATCCAGTGCACGATCCTCAGGCTGTGCGAGCCCAATATCGATCCCGCTTCCAACCCGGCCGCGGCCGGCGAGATGGCCCAGTTCGTCTTCGGCCCCTACGTCACCCCCGAAACCAGCTTCGCCAAGTTCCGGCAGGTGGCGGCGACCTACCATGTGCCCGAATCGTGGGCACGCAGCATCGGGGGCTCCGGCGCCACCGTCACCGTGTCCGCCCGGAACCTCTACACCTTCACCGACTACGACCGCAGTCCAGAGCCCGAGCTCGCCACGGTCTTCCCCGGCAACAGCGTGTACCAGCCCGCCTTCAATGCCGTACCCCATCCGTTCGAATTCCTCACCACCGTCCGCCTCAGCTTCTAGCCGGCGCACCGCCCGATCACACCGAACGAATGGAGAACGACGAAATGACGGAGAAAACGATGAACAAGAGGATCGCAACCGCCCTCCTCCTCGCACTCGCAACCGCCGCCTGTGACTCGATCATAGAAGTGAGGCTCGGCGACCGGGTCGAGGAGAGCACTCTCGAGGGTCCCGACGCCGCCGCCCTGCTGGCGGCCAGCGTCCAGGCCACCTTCGAGTGCGCCTATTCGGGATACAATCACGCCATGGGGCTCTTTGGCGACGAACTCAACAGCATGGGGAACACGGTCATCTACTCCTACGACCGCCGCGACCCGTCTCCCGCGGGCGGGTTCGTGGGGGTCTACGCCGACGGAGACTGTGCGTCGCCCGGGCTCTACAAGCCTCTGTCGTCGGCACGCTGGTTCGCCGACAACGTCTCCGAGAAGCTGCGGAGCTGGTCCGACGGCGACGTCGCGGGACGCATGGGACTGCTGGCGTCCACCGCGGCCTACTCCGGCTACAGCCTGGTGCTGCTGGGCGAGAGCATGTGTTCCGCCGCGATCGACGAAGGCCCTGAACTGAGCCAGAACGACCTCTTCGCGCTCGCCGAGGAGCGCTTCAACGAGGCCGTCACGGCAGCGACATCTGCGGGACGAGGCGACATCCAGAGCCTGGCCACGCTGGGCCGGGCCCGCGCGCGCATCAACATGGGCAACACCGCCGGGGCCGCCTCGGACGCGGCCCAGATACCGGCCGGCTTCGCCTATATGGCCACCTACGACGGAGCCACACCTACCAATGCTGAACGCCGCAACGAGCTGGCGTACAACATGCACCTGGTCGCCGGCACCGGTCTCGATCCCGCCTTCTGGAACGTCGAATGGCAGGGCGTCCCGGACCCGCGCGTCGCGAGCCAGAGCCGGGGGCTCACCACCCTTGGCGTCGAGCACGTGCTACAACTGAAGTACCCCACCGTCACCTCCCCGATACCGCTCGCCCGCTGGGCCGAGGCGCAGCTGATCCTGGCCGAGGCCGCCGGGGGCCAGACCGCCGTCGACATCATCAACGCCCTGCACGAACGCGCCGGCATCCCGCCCTTCGACGCGACCGGCCTCAGCGACGCCCGGATCATGGAGCAGGTGATCGAGGAACGGCGCCGGGAGTTGTTCCTGGAAGGTCATCGCGCCTATGATCGTGCCCGCTACGGGCTTCCGCTCTACCCCGCGGCTGGATCACCCTACCGCTGGGGCGGCGTCCACGGTCCGGCCACCTGCTTCCCGCTCCCCAACGTCGAGCGCGACAACAACCCGAACATCCCATGAATCTTCCAGGCCGAATCACCCCGCTCACACCGCTCGCGGCACTCGCGACGTTCGCCCTTGCGGCCTGCGGCCCGACACCCGAGACCCCCAACCCCCGCGGCATGGTCACCGGCACCACGGGCGCGCAGGCCATCGAGGGCGGCGTGGAGATCCTCAAGGCCGGGGGCAGCGCCACCGACGCCGCCATGTCCACCGCCCTCACCCAGATCTGCATGGCCGCCGGCTCGTGGGTCAGCTACGCCGGCCTCATGACGATGGTCTACTACGACGCCGAGAGCGGCGAGGTCCATAACATGAACGCGGCATACAACACCGTGGCCGCCGAGACCGATCCCCTGACCATCCCCGGAATCGACCTCAGCGCCGGATTCGGGGGCTTCGAGGCCGAGCCGCACGGCCGCACGGTCCTCGTTCCCGGGTTCATGAAGGGCGTGGAGGCCGCCTCCGAACGCTTCGGCAAGCTCCCCTTCCAGGACCTGTTCGCGCCTGCCATCGCCTGCGCCGAGGACGGATTCGAGTATCAGGAGGGCAACGCGGCGCAGTACGCCTACAGGGAACAAGTGTTGAGCCGTCTGCCCGAGACGAAGGCGGTCTTTACGAATGCGGACGGATCGCCCTATCAGGCGGGCGACATGTTCACCCAGCCCGCGCTGGCCCGCACGCTGCGCATGGTGGCCGAACAGGGCACGGACTACATGTACCGGGGTCCCTGGGCCGAGAAACTCGTCGAGCTGGTCGGCGACATCGGCGGCCGGATGACCGTCGAGGACCTGGCCAGCTACGAAGTCGTCTGGAGCAAGCCCGCCCGCGGCAGCTACCACGGCTACGACCTGTTCGCCCACGGCAGCCCGGCGGAAGGCGGCATCGGCCTGATCGAGGCCATGAACCTGGCGGAACTGGCCGGCGTCTCCGACCATGGCCACTACGGCGAATCGCCCGAGGCACTCTTCTGGCTGACCCAGATATCACGGCCGGGCCTCACCTTCGCGATCGGCGGCAAGGAGGCCGCGGACGGAATCGCAGCGATGATCGGCGCCGACCTCACCCACGAGACGCGCGTCGAGAAGGAGACTTCGGCGAAGCTCTGGGGCGCCATTCAGGACGGATCCTTCCCCGGCGTGGTCGTCCCGGAGGGCGCTGCCGCCCCGCACTCGGATGCGATCGTCGCCATCGACCAGTGGGGCAACATCGCCGCGGTCGTGCACTCCATCAACACGGTGAGCTGGGGCACCACCGGCATCTTCGTGGACGGCATCTCGATCCCCGATTCGGGCATCTTCCAGCAGGGCATGATGGCCCAGATCGAGCCCGGCAGCCGCCTTCCCGACCCCACCAACCCGGGCCTGGTCCTCAGGGACGGCAAGCCGTTCATGGGATTCAGCTCGATCGGCTCGGGGCTGCACCAGCGGACCATCGGCGGCCTGATCAGCGTACTCGACTTCGGGCTCACCCCGAGCGAGGCGGTGGACAAGCCCGCGCTGGGCTCGTTCTCGTTCAGTGCGCTGGCGGAGGACGGATCGGGGCCTGCCGCGCAGGGAGTGGGGATTGGCGAATACCCGGCCGAGTTCATCGCCGAGGTCGAGGCGATGGGTCAGCCGATCGACGAAGACGACGCCACGCGCGGCTACTGGATCGCGATCATGATCGACCCGGAGACAGGGGAGTTGCACGGCGCGTCGATCCGCGGGCTTGCGCTGGGAGGCCGGGCCGTCGGGTATTGAGGGGCTTTCTGACCCGCCACTGGAGACAAGGAGTCGACATGAACAGGCGACGCTTCCTGGGAACGGCCACGGCCACCGCCACGGCGCCCCTGCTGGCCTGCCGCGGCCCGGAGGACGGGGGCGAGGCACAGGCCCCTGTCCCGCAAAGGCGCCCCTTCGAGATCTACGAGACCGAGACCTTCGTCATGAACTCGGCCAGCGTCGGCGACGATTTCCTCATCGCGGTCAGTCTGCCGGCGAGCTACGGAACCGGCGAGCAGTCGTACCGGCTGGTGTACGTCCTGGACGCCAACATCTCGTTCGGCATGACGGTCGAGATCGCCCGCCTCTTCCAGGTGGACCTCATTCGTCCCGGAATGCCCGAGATGGTTCTCGTCGGCATCGGCTACCCCGAGCCCCCGATGGCCGGAATCCTGCGGGCGCGCGACCTCACCCCGGCAGGCTCGCTGTCCGACGACATCGTCGAGGCCCTGCAGTCGGCAGAGGTGTACGAGGGTCACGGCGGGGCGGCCGAGTTCCTCCGCTTCATCGAGGACGAACTGCACCCTCGCATCGTAGGGGACTACCGCGTCGAGACCGAGGGCACGGGTTTCCTGGGTGACTCCTTCGGCGGCCTGTTCACGGCGTATGCCTTCCAGCAGCGATCACCCGTCTTCGACCGCTACTGGATGGGCAGTCCCGGGCTGCTCCCGGCCGACGAGCTTCTCGACGGGCTCCCCGCCGCGATCGCGCAGGGGTTCGAGCGCGACACCCGCGTATTCGTCACCATGGGCGAACTGGAGGAAACGGGCGCGGTGGGGATCTACAACGATCTCGCGGTGGGGACGCGGCGCCTCCTCGACATCTTCGAGGCAAACCCGGCCGAGAACCTGACCGTGACGTCCAGGGTGTACCCCGACGCCACGCACATCACGACGGTCCCCCCCGCGCTGACGGACGCGTTCACGGCGCTGTTCATGGGCTGAGGGGCTGCCGAAACCGCCCGCGCCGGGCGGCACCGTAGCGATCCCGGGGCTGGCAAACCGCGCGTCGGTTCGCATTGCGTAAATTACACATGTTGTGTATTATTCAGACATGTCCAAGCCGTCGAGTGCTTCCGGGGCCCGCGCAGTCAGCGCCACGTACGCTGCCAGGAACTTCGCGTCGCTGGTCCACCGGGTTCGGGAGGAGCGTACTGCCTACCTCGTCGAGCGCAACGGAAAACCGGTGGCCGAGATTCGCCCCGTGGAAGACCGCGTCGTCACCGTGCGTGAATTCGTCGCGCTTTTCCCCGCTGAAGCTCGCCGGCCTGCCGACGAGGAGTACCTGCGGGCCGTGGAGGAGGGGATCGCCTTCCTCAACCGGGCGGAGATTCCGGCGAGTCCGTGGGACTCCTGATCGACTCGAGCGTGCTGATCGCGGTGGAGCGCGGCCAGCTCCGGGCGGATGACGTCGCGGGGGCAGCCCGTCCGAACGAGCCCATGGCGATTGCGGCAATCACCGCTTCCGAACTGCTCCACGGCGTTCACCGGCTGGCGGGGGCGCGGCGGATCCGGACCGA
Organism: Gemmatimonadota bacterium; assembly: GCA_009841165.1. Taxonomy (GTDB): domain Bacteria; phylum Gemmatimonadota; class Gemmatimonadetes; order Longimicrobiales; family Gaopeijiaceae; genus Bin94. The sequence goes on from VXMI01000065.1 coordinate 7,695, forward strand.
GCGGATCGTCACGGGATGGCTCGCAACTCTTCCGGTCATCCCCTTCGACCTGGAGGTGGCGAAGGTCCACGCGACCCTGGCGTCCCAGCACAGGCGCCGCGGGAGACCGGTCGGAAGCCACGACCTGAAGATCGCGGCGACGGCGGTGCACCTGGACTACCGCGTGGCCACGCGCGATCGCCGCAGCTTCGCACGGGTCGACGGGCTGGCGGTGGAGTACTTGTAGACCGCTTTACAAGCGCCTCTTCCGGGCCGCCTTCCGCCGCCTGCTTGCGTCCAGCTCGCGCTTCCGGAGTCGGATCGCGTCCGGCGTGATCTCGATCAGTTCGTCGTCGTCGATGAAGTCGAGCGCCTGTTCCAGCGTCATGCGGAGCGGCGGCTCGAGACGCACGTTCTCGTCGGCGGCGGCCGCGCGCATGTTGGTGAGCTTCTTGGTGCGGCCGATGTTCACGTCCATGTCGCCGGGGCGCGCGCATTTGCCCACGATCATGCCGCCATAGCATTCCAGCCCCGGCTCCACGAACATCGTGCCCCGCTCCTGCAGCCCGAATATGGCGAACGACACCGCCTTGCCCGGCCGATCCGCGACCATGGCACCGCGTCCGCGCCCGCGGATCTCGCCCGCCCACGCGTCCCACCGGTCGAAGCGATGGTGCAGGATGCCCTCGCCCCTGGTGTCGGTGAGGAACTCGGTGCGGTAGCCGAAGAGCCCCCGCGCGGGAACGCTGAACGCCAGGCGCGTCGTGCCCGAGTCGCCCACCGGCCTCATCGAAACCAGTTCACCCCGGCGTCGCGCGAGCTTGTCGATCACCGTTCCGGAGAGCCCCGAAGGGACCTCCGCCACGACTTCCTCGAAGGGCTCAAGACGCGTCCCGTCGCCGTTCCGGCGCGCGATCACACGCGGGCGCGAGACCTGGAACTCGTAGCCTTCGCGCCGCATCGTCTCCATCAGAATTGTCAGATGCAGCTCCCCCCGGCCACTCACCGCGAAGGTGTCGGGACGGTCCGTGGCCTCGACGCGCAGCGCCACGTTGCGCTCCAGCTCACCCCGCAACCGGTCTCGCAACTGTCGCGTCGTCACGTACTTCCCGGACCGCCCCGAAAACGGTGAATCGTTCACCACGAAGTCCACCGAGATCGTCGGCTCCTCGACGGTAATCCCGCTCAGCCGCTCCGGATGGCGCGGATCCGTCAGCGTGTCGCCGATCTCGACGCCGTCGGTGCCGGCCAGCCCGACAATGTCGCCCGCCCGGGCCTCGTCAATGTCAACGCGATCCAGGCCGTTGAAGGTGTAGAGGCCGACCACGCGCGCTGCCTCCTGGGGGTCCGCGGTGCCAGTGGTGGTGGCCAGCCGCAACACCCGCTGCCCCACCCTCACCGCTCCCCGCTCCACCCGCCCGATCGCGATCCGCCCCACGTACGACGAGTGATCCAGCGTCGACACCAGCATCTGGAACGGCCCCTCCGGGTCGACCGGCGGCGACGGGATGTGCTCGACCACCGCCTCGAAGAGCGGCGTCAGGTCCTCCCCGCGCGCGCCCGGTTCTCCCGTGACCCAGCCCTCCCGTCCCACTCCGTAGAGGAACGGCGCGTCGAGCTGCTCGTCGCTGGCCTCCAGGTCCATGAGCAGCTCCAGCACCTCGTCGTGCACCTCGTCCGGGCGCGCGTCCGAGCGGTCCACCTTGTTGATGACGATCACCGGGGTCAGCCCGAGCGCCAGCGCCTTGCGCGTGACGAAGCGCGTCTGCGGCATCGGCCCCTCGGCGGCGTCGACGAGAAGCAGCACGCCGTCGACCATGCGCAGAATGCGCTCGACCTCGCCGCCGAAGTCCGCGTGGCCAGGCGTGTCGACGATGTTGATCTTGGTGTGTCCCCACTCCACCGACGTGTTCTTGGCCAGGATCGTGATTCCGCGCTCGCGTTCCAACGGGTTCGAATCCAGCACCCTCTCCACCACCTCCTGCCCCGCCCGAAAGACCCCGGCCTGCCTGAACATCTGGTCCACCAGCGTCGTCTTGCCGTGATCCACGTGCGCGATGATCGCGATGTTGCGCAGCTGCATCAGTGGGTCGCCGGGCGTTGGCCGGGTTCGGTCACCGGCTCCCGCCGGCGTCGATCCTCGTAAAGGTGTAGGTGCCGATCGGCTCGTCCGAGAACGGGCTAACCCCCCTGAGGCTCCTGATCGGCTGCCTGGGCGACGAATCCGCGTTCGCCGAGCGGTACGACGGGCCATCGTCCGTGCCGGAATCGTATGGATAGAGCACGACCGCCACCTCGTCGAGCCACTGCCCGAACTCGTTCTGCAGCGATTGGCCCGCGACGCCCACGAACCAGTCCGGACTGGGGGCGATCATCGTAACGAGCGTGATGAGCGGGTGATCGAGTGTGACCAGAACTTCACTGATGGTGGTACTCGCGGGACTGCCGATTCCCCGCCCATTGACGACGGAGATGGCGTTGTTGGGTATCTCGGCCCGGATCTCGCGCGTAAGCAACCCGGTGCCTCCCGTCTCGGCCATCTGCTCGATGCCCGGGGAGGCGGTCGCGCCGACAGCCCAGAAACTGACGCTGTCGTTGTGAACGGCGCCGATGAGGGGCGAGAAGTGGGAACCCGGCGGGAATTCGGTAGGGTGCGTTGTCGCACTCCACGTCGCGTTGAAGGTGACGCTGTAGCTCGCGGAGTCCGACGCGGGTTCGATCTTCCCTGCTCCGGCGTTGATTTCGGCGGTCACGCCATCGGCTGCCGACGCGGTCAGGGTCTGCACCCCGGATTCGCTGCCCAGGGTCCACGATGTCGCGGCCAGCCCTTCCGAATCGGTCACCGCCATGCCCGGATCGGCCGCGCCATGGCCCTCGGCAGCCGAAAACGTCACCGTGACCCCCTCGACGGCCGAACCCCCGGCGTCTTCCACGCGTACCACGACCGCTTCGGCGAGCTGCCGGCCCGCCATCCCCTGCTGGCTGCCACCCGAAATCACCGAAACTGCGGCCGGAGCCTGCCGGACCGTCACCGATGCCGTACCGCTGATGCTCTGGTACGACGCGGTCAACGTCCCCGAACCGTTCGCGACGGCGGTCACCACGCCCGAAGCCACGGTGAAGACGCCCATGTCGCTGCTCGACCACGTGACCGTCCCGGGGAACGACACCCCGTTCTGGTCTGTGATCTGCGCCCTGAACGTCCCGGTCTCGCCAAGGGACGACAGCGTCGCCGAAGACGGCGTGACCGTGATTGCCGTGGGGCGCGACGGTTCGATTTCGAGGAGCGCCTCCTCGTCGACGCAGGCGGCAAACGCACCAAGAGCCGTAGCGAGGAGCCACGGCGCCAGGTTGGATGCGGGTCCATGGAGTCGCTTGCGAACAGGACAAGCGGATAATCGATATTGCTTCATGCTAACTTCACATCGGGTCTTTCAGGTCCGGCGCCAGCATCGCGCGCACCGCGAAAGCTAGCGCGAACCGCGTCCCGGCGGCATATACCCACCACGCCCACGTCACCACCCACGCAAACGACCCCACTCATGCGCCTACCCCTCGCCGGCCCCGCCAGATCCCTCACCGCCCTCGCGTCCCTGCTGACACTCGTCGCGGTCCTCGCCCCCACGCCCCTTCAGGAACCCGCCCTGACCGGCTTCACCGGCAACCGCGCCGAAGCGCAACTGGCCTGCGAGGCCCGCTTCCTCGAACTGCCCCGCAGCGAGTCCTTCCGCGAGCACCTCCGCACGGTCACCGCGGAGCCCCACCCCGCAGGGTCCGCCGCACAGGCCCGCGTCGGAGAGTACATCGCGGGCGCCATGGAGCGCGCGGGTCTGGAGGTCACCAGTCATCCCTACGACGTGTACCTCCCCGAGCTCACCGACGACGTCGAGGTGCACATCGTCACACCCGTCGCCATGCAGCTCTCCAACCGTGAACCCGCGCTCGCCGAGGACCGCTTCTCCGGCCACACCGGCCTGCTCAACGGCTGGAACGCCTTCTCCGGCTCGGGCGACGTGACCGGCGAAGTCGTCTACGCCAACTTCGGGCGCCGCGAGGATTACGTGGCACTCGACTCGATGGGCATTTCGGTGACCGGCAAGGTCGTGATCGCCCGCTACGGCGGGAACTTCCGCGGCTACAAGGTGAAGTTCGCCGAAGAGCGCGGCGCGGCCGGCGTGGTCATGTTCAACGACCCCGGATTCTCGCAGCTCGACGCCTACCCGGAAGGCCCGATGATGAACGGGCAGACGATCCAGCGGGGCTCCGTTCTGACCCTTCCCTGGACCGGCGACCCGCTGACCCCGTTCATCCCTGCCCTGCCCATCGACGGGGACGTCCAGGTCGAGCGCCTCGATCCGTCCGAAGTCCCCCTCCACACCATCCCCGTGCTGCCCATCGGCTACGAGGCGGCGAGCGAGATCCTGTCGCGCATGACCGGCAGCGAAGTTCCGCCCGGATGGGACACGGGGATGGAGCTGGACCACCGGCTGACCGGCGGCCCGGACCTCACCGTACGCGTGCGCGTCAACCAGCCCAAGCGGCTGACGCGCGCGACCAACGTGGTCGGCACCCTGCGCGGTACCGAGTTCCCGGACGAGTGGTTCATCCTGGGAGCGCACTACGACCCCTGGGGATTCGGGGCGATCGACCCCAACGGCGGCACGGCCATGCTCCTCACCCTCGCCGAAGCGCTGGGCGAACTGGCGCAGGACGGCGAGTGCGCTCCCCGCCGCTCGATCATGATCGCGCACTGGGACGCCGAGGAATACGGGATCATCGGGTCCACCGAGTGGGTGGAGGAGTTCAGGGACGAGCTGGAAGCCAACGCAATCGCCTACATCAACGCCGACGCGGCGGTCTCCGGGGCCAACTTCGGGGGGTCGTCGTCGCCGTCGCTCAAAGGGCAGATCCTCGAGGCGACCAGGGCGGTTGCCTACCCCGAGACCGGGGAGCCGCTCTACGACTGGTGGTTCGAACGGGCACCCGCTGGCACGGACGAGCCGGCGCTGGGCAACCTCGGCGGCGGGTCGGACCACGTCGCCTTCTACACCCACGCCGGGGTGCCCTCGGCCGGCCTTTCCTCCGGGAATCCCAGCGGAGTCTACCACTCGAACTACGACAACTTCGCCTGGTACGAGCGCTTCGGAGACAGCACATTCGTCTACGGTCCGATGGTCGCCCGCGTTGACGGGATACTCGCACTGCGCTTCGCCAACGCCGACGTGCTGCCCTACGACGCGGCGCGCTACGCCACGGACACCCGCACGCACGTGGAGACCCTGTACCGCGTCGCCGAGGCCCGCCGGCTCGAAGTGGACCTCTCGGCCCTCGTCGAGGCGAGCCGCGAACTGGACGAGGCAGCCGCCGAACTCGTGGCCGCCCGCGACCGCTGGATCCGGTCCGGCGACGTCGACCCCGAAGCCGCCGAAACCGTGAACCGGGCGCTGATCGGGCTGGAGAAGGCATGGCTGAACGACCGGGGCCTGCAGGGACGCCCATGGAGCCGCTCCATCTACGTGTCACCGGATCCGTTCAGCGGCTACGCGTCGTGGATGCTGCCGGGGCTGCGCTACGAAATCGAAACCGACGACCGGGCCGACCTGCCAGGCTGGGAACGCGTGTATGTGAACGCGATCGGTGACCTGGCGGGCCGGATGAGGGCAGTCGCGGCGATGATGCGGTAGAGCGGGATCTCAGCCGACCTGCGGATACACCAACTTCACCACGCGGCGCGCTCTCTCCCGGGCCGCCGAGGCGTCCGTCCGCGAGTAGAAGTCCGTTGGGGTCAGATCCTCCGCGCCGTAGAATGCGAGTTCACGATCCCGGCGCAGTTGACGCGATACATCGGCCAGCCAGTCGACGTCGCACTGAAGACCTGTAGGCAAGCGGTGCTTCTCCGCCAGAAGAATCGGCGAAACATCGTGAATCCGGGGCGGCTCGACACCACAGGAGCGCAGCAGCCCCTTCAGGGCCAACTCGACGACCTCCTGGGACTCCCGCACCACGTCCGCCCAGCTTGCGGCGTCAAAGAGCACGTCCAGTGCGTCCAGCCGGATCCTCGCCCGCCGCAGGTAATCGCGGGCAAGTGCCCTGTTCCTCACGGCTCGTGAACCCAATAGGGGTGTCCGTCGGCGACCCGGTACGAGAGCTCGCCACGGAGAACGCGCCGCCGAACATGGGCCAGATACCTCGACACCGTGAGTTCGCGTTCGAACAGCACCAGACCGTCGAGGGCCACCTCGGCCCATAGCCCCGAAACTCCTTCGGAACCCGACGGTAGATGAACGAAGTGCGGCGTGACCTCGTGACCGTCCCAGGCAAGCGCCGATCCGTCGTCCCAGCTTCGATAGAGCCCACGGGCGATTGACACCTCCTCGCCGACAACCAACAGCACGTCGAGGTCCGAACTCGCGGATTCATCCCCGCGCGCCCACGAGCCGAAGGCGACGACACCCATCAGGGATTCGCCCAGAATCGAACCCGCGCGATCCACGACCGCGCCCGCGGCCGGGTCCATGAGGCCACCGGGCGACGCCAGCTTACGGGCACAGAGGTCGTTCAGCGAAGTACCGGCCGCCCGGGCCGCGTCGCGCAAAAACGCGTGCAATTCCGGTTCGATCCGGAGGTTGAACCGGCCCGAGGGGAGGGACCGGTCTTTGCTGGTACCACGCTGCGGTCGCATATGGTACTATAATACCATATGACGGTGGTATCATCAACTGAACAGCCGTTCGTCCCACCACACCGGCGTCTCGGCCCCTGGAGTCAGCCGTCGAAACTCCGGGTGAATCGTATTGATGATGATGTTTCGCTCCAGCCGCACGACGACCGAGGGCACAATCAGAATGGCGCTGCGCCTCTCGACGTACCACCGGTGGCCGAACCGTCGGGCCGTTGGACTGTCCTGCAACTGCCAGCCCGGTATCGTGTCGGGATTGGCGATCTCGCAGCTCGTACCCGCCGGTATCTCGATCCGGACGAAGTGCTGGCTGCCCGGCGGTGGGCCGTTCCATCGAACGAGTGTTTCGAGCATCGCGGTGGAGTAGCGCTCCGAAGCGTAGATGACCTGGTCCCCCACATCGTGCCAGCGTCCCGAAACCCGTCGGGCGCCATCGGAGCTGAACACGGGCCAGCGACCCTTCGCGTCGCCGATTCGATACGCCTGTAGGGACGCCGTCAAGCGACGTGGAACAGTCAAACGGCGACGCCGGCCTCCGCCCGCCACACAAGATTCAACACGGCATCGGCTCCGGGCGCTGAAGCGAGCGCCAGGTCAAGGGGGGATTCACCACCGAGCAGGGGATGCGGCCGCAGAAGGAAATCGCGGATCCGCTGCACGTCGCCGTGAAACGCCGTTCCGACGGCATCCAACACTCGCGCCACCCCGTAGACGCGCTCGCTGTGGCTCCGGGACAGGGCCCGCCCACTCTTCCGGCACCGGTGCAGCGTTGCCTCCGATGCGACCCGTCCCTCGATTCGAGCCCTGCCAACGAGTTCGCCAAGAGCAGTCACGGAGCTCACGGGCAGCCCGTCGGAAACCCTGTGCGCGAACGCGATTTCGTCGAGGCCTTCCGATTCGTCCAGATTCAGAAGCCGGGCGAAGCGGTGCGTCGCTGTCGCAGGCAGGCCGGCAGGATCGGCGTAGGCCGCAAGGGCATTCAATTCTCGCTCCTTCCCGCATATTTCATATGACTAGTAAGATACATATCATGTGACACTCCCACAATCATGGCCGTTCGCAATGGCGAAGCGACCGCGACCGATCTACACTACCTCCCGGCATCAGCAGCTTGTCACCATCAGGTCCGAGAGGTTCTCATGTACGCCGTCCGCGTCACCCCCGCCGCCTTCGCGCTCACGCTCCTCGCCGCCACCGCCCTCACGCCCCGCCCCGCAATCGCCCAGGAAGCCAACGAGCCTTTGGTGAACCAGAGCGACGACCCCATCCTGCGGGCGTTCGCGTGGCGGCAGATCGGACCGTATGGACAGGGCGGCCGGGTGAATGACCTCGCCGTCCACCCGGAGAACCCTCACACGTACTTCGCCGGCTTCGCGACGGGCGGGCTGTGGAAGACCACGAACAACGGCACGACCTTCCGGCCCGTCTTCGACAGCTACGGCACGCACTCCGTGGGGGACATCGCGATCTCGCCGGCCAACCCCGACATCGTCTGGGTCGGGACGGGCGAGGCCAACAACCGGCAGAGTTCTTCGTTCGGCGACGGCATGTACAAGTCCACCGACGGCGGCGAGACGTTCACGCACGTGGGGCTGCGCGAGACGCAGACCATTTCGCGCGTGATCGCGCACCCGGACGATGGAGACGTGGCATGGGCAGCGGCCAACGGACACCTCTTCGGGGCCAACTCCGAACGCGGCGTCTTCAAGACCACCGACGGGGGCCGCACCTGGAACCACGTGCTCAGCGTGGACGACGACACCGGCGCGACGGACCTCGTCCTTCATCCCACCAACCCCAACACCCTCTTCGCGGCCACCTACCAGCGGCGGCGCACCCGCTGCTGCTTCGTCGGCGGAGGGCCCGGCAGCGGCATCTGGCGCTCCGACGACGGTGGGGAGACGTGGACGCGGCTCAGCGGCAACGGGCTGCCCCGCGGAACCATGGGACGCGTTGCACTGGCCGTGACACCGGCCGATCCGGACGTCGTGTACGCGCAGATCGAGGTCGCGGCCGACCGCGAGGAGCCGCTCACGCAGGAGGAGCGGGCCGAGCTCGACGCCCTCGACGACCGCGACGAGCCCCTGCCCCCCGATGACCAGTACAACGGGATCTGGCGCTCGACCGACGGGGGCGCGTCCTGGGAGTTCCGCAGCAACGAAAACGGGCGGCCAATGTACTTCAGCCAGATCCGAGTCGATCCGAATGATCCGCAGACCGTGTACGTGGTCGACCAGCGCGTCCACAAGTCCGTCGATGGCGCCCGGACGTTCGAGCGGCTCGACGGGTACGGGCACGTAGATCAGCACGCCATGTGGATCAATCCGGCCAACAGCAACCACCTGTTGATCGGCAACGACGGTGGGGTCGACGTCAGCTACGACCAGGGCGAGACCTGGGAATCGCACCGGCGGTGGGCCATGGGGCAGCCATACCACGCGTCGGTGGACATGCGCCGTCCCTACTACGTGTGCACCGGCCTGCAGGACAACGGAAGCTGGTGCGGCCCGAGCGGCATTCGGGGCGGCGACGTGCTCAGCGAGGACTGGTACCGCGTCGGCGGCGGCGACGGCTTCTACACGGCCGTGGATCCCACCGACCACACGGTCGTGTACGCCGAGTCGCAGAACGGCAACCTCCGGCGGCTCAGCCTGGCGACCGGGCAGGGCGGCAGCATCCGCCCGCGGGCGCCGACGGACAACAGCACGCGCACCAACATCGCGCCCACGCCCGAGGTCAACAGCCCGATCCGCTGGAACTGGAACACGCCGTTCATTCTCTCGCCGCACAACCCCGACGTGATCTATGCCGCCGGCAACCGGCTCTTCCGATCGATGGACCGGGGCGACACTTGGACGATGAGCGAGGATCTCACCACGAACCTCGACCGCGACCGCGTCGAGCTCATGGGCCAGGCGAACGGCCTGCCCCGCTGCAACCGGATGGACCGCGGCGAGGAGTGCATCCTGTCGCGCAACGACGGTGTGAGCGCCTTCAGCACCGGCATCTCGGTGGCGGAGTCGCCGCTGGTGCCTGGCCTGCTGTGGGTGGGCACCGACGACGGGAATCTCCAGGTAAGCCGCGACGGCGGTGCGACGTGGACCGAGGTGGGCCGGAACATCCCGGGCGGCACGAAGGGCTACTACGTGTCGCGCGTCGAGGCGTCGCACTTCGATGCAGGAACGGCCTATGCATCGGTGGACGGGCACAAGAGTGATGACCTGCGTCCATACGTGTACGTCACGCGTGATTACGGCGAAAGCTGGGAGGACATCACGTCCAACCTGCCGGAGTACGGGAACGTCAACACGGTGCGCCAGGACCCGCGCAACGCGCGTCTGCTGTATGCGGGAACCGAGTTCGGGTTCTTCGTCTCACTGGACGAGGGAGGCACCTGGCGACCGTTCATGAGCGGACTGCCGGTCGTGCGTATCGACGATGTCGTCGTGCATCCGCGCGACGGCGACCTCGTGCTGGCGACGCACGGGCGCAGCGTCCTGATCGCCGACGACGTGACGCCGTTGCAGCACCTGACCGACGAAGTGATGGCCGAGGACGTCTTCCTCTTCGAGCCGAGGGAGGCCGTGCAGTGGAAGCAGGACCCGCGCAAGTCCCGATCGATCACGGGCGACAAGGTGCTGCGCGGCGAGAACGCGCCGCCGGGAACCGCGATCCACTACTGGCTGCGCGAGGCGTCGGGCGATGTGCAGCTGACGGTGACCGACCTGGCGACGGGCGAGCAGTTCCGGGATCTGGAGCCAATCGGCAACAGCGGGATCAACCGGGTGCGGTGGAACCTGCGCGGGAACCGCCGTGAGGGGCCGCCGGGCGGCGGCTTCCAGTTCGGCGGCGGTGGCCAGGGCCCGATGGCGGAGCCGGGGCTGTACCGCGTGACGCTGACGGTGGACGGTCAGGAGTACACGCAGACGGTGCGGGTGCTGGAGGACATCTGGATGGAACAGGGGTAGGTGTGAACCGGTAGTTCCCCTTCAGCGTCGCGCCCGGAATCACCGCGTCCGGGCTGCACGACGAGCACCGCCTCGTCCTGAGGTTCCTCGCGGACAGGCTGT
>VXMI01000150.1 GCA_009841165.1 Gemmatimonadota bacterium
CTTCCCCCACCCGCGGACTCGCCCGGACGCTCGCGGAACGCCTCGGGGTCTCCTCCGCCCTGTCCTCCACGACCGCCTCCGCCGAAGCCGCCGAAGAAGGTGTTGACGTCGGTCTCGCCGGTGAACAGGCCGATCTGGCGGCGCAGCGGCTCCTCCTCCCATCCGGCCTCGACCAGCGAATCGGCCACGGCGCGCGCGCGCTCGGCGATGGCCAGGCTGTCGCGGCGCTCGGAGGGAGACAGCTCCTCGGCCTCGGCGGCCGTGCCCCGGAGGTTCCAGCTCACGGTGTGGAGCCCCGCTCCCGCGGGACCGCTCAGGGTCTGCACGACCTCGCCGTCCGCGTCTGCAATGGAGATCTCGGCCTGGGGGCCGCGCTGCGCCGCGGGACCGCCGCCCGGGCCGCCAGGACGCCCGCCACCACCCCTCACAGCCTGCCCGGCGCCACCGGGACGCTGGCCTCGCGCTGCCTCATCGGCGCCCGCATCGGTACCCGCCTCCTCGGCCAGTGCCGCGGCAGCCTCTTCGCCCACGTAGTAGCTGATCCGACCGGTCGCGCCCGGCGTCGGCCGCGAGAACCACGCCTGCCCGTACGATTCGCCGCCCCTCGCAGGCTCGCCGAACTGGTAGGCCGGTGCCGGCTCGAAGGCGGCCGCACCGTCGGCCAGCACGTTGCCCGTCAGGTCCTGGAGCGGTGCGATGTCGACGATCCAGATCGAGCGGCCGTGCGTCCCGGCGATCAGCTCGCGGTCGCGGGGGTGGATGCGCAGGTCGTGCACGGGCACCGTCGGCAGGCTCTCCATGAAACGGCGCCAGGAACGGCCCCGGTCCAGCGAGGCGTAGACGCCCAGGTCGGTCCCCACGAAGAGCAGGTTCTCATTGCGCGGGTCTTCTCGCACCACGTGCACGAAGTCCGGCGCGCCGGTTGGGAGCCCCGCCGCAATGGAGCGGAAGGAGTCGCCGCCGTCGTCCGAGACGAAGACGTACGGCGTGAAGTCGTTGGTGCGGTGTCCGTCGAAGGAGACGTACACGCGGTCGGCGTCGTGGCGCGATGGCTCCACCCGGCTGACGTAGGTGCCCTCCGGCACGCCGTTGAAGCGCGCGGTGAGTTCGATCCACTCGCCGCCGTCGTCCGGCGAGGTCCAGACGCGGCCGTCGTCGGTGCCTGCGTAAAGGCGGCCCTGCACGAGCGGGGACTCGGCAAGCGCGGTGATCGTGGCGTGCGTCTCGGCGCCGGTGACGTCGGGGGTGATGCCGCCGGTGGTGCGCGTGCTGATCTCGATCTTCTCGGGGTCTGCGTAGGAGAGGTCGGGCGAGATGATCTCGAGGTCGTCGCCGAAGCTGGTGCTCTTCACGACGCTGCTTCCGGCCGCGTAGAAGTGGGTGCGATCGTGAACCGACTGGAAGAAGGGCGTGTTCCAGTTCCACCGCATGACGTGGCTGGCGGAGTCGGCGGTGGCCCGGGCCTGCAGCTCGGCAACCCGCGGGTCGCTCTCGTCGGCCCCGGCCTCCTGAAGCAGCACGATGCTGTCCTGGAGCGGGCGCCAGGCATCTTCCCAGCCGGGCCTTTGCAGCGGCGTGGTCTCACCGGTGGCCAGGTTGAGGCGCCGCATGTTGCCGCCCTGTGACTCGGCCCATACGAGGTCGGGGTTCCGTGGATCCTGCGCGGTCACGAAGCCGTCGCCGCCGCTGATCGTGGCCCAGTGGTACTGCGAGAGCTGGCCGCGCGCGAGGCGGCTGGGCCCGCACCATGTGCCGTTGTCCTGCAGCCCGCCGCACACCCGGTACGGCTTGTCCATGTTGAACGAGACATCGTAGAACTGGCCCAGCGCCATCGTGTTCAGGTAGCGCCAGTTCCCGCCCTTGTCGTACGTGATGGCCACGCCGCCGTCGTTGCCGACCACGATGCGCTCGGGGTCCACGGGGTCGATCCACATGGCGTGGTGGTCGACGTGGATGCCGTTGGTGGTGGTCCCCGCCGTGCGGCCGCCGTCGTCGGAGAAATGCACCGGGGTCGACGAGAAGTAGACCCGGTCGGGGTTCTGCGGGTCGACGCGCACCTGCGAGTAGTAGAACGGACGGCTGTTGGCGTCGTTCACCTTCTCCCAGCTGTCGCCGCCGTCACCGGACCGGTAGAGGCCATTGCCGCCGGAGCCGTCTTCCTCCTCCTCGGCCTCGACCATGGTGAACATGATGTCCGGGTCGCTTTCGCTGATCGCGATTCCGATCCGGCCCTTCATGGTGGTCGGGAAACCGCCGCCCCTGACCTCGGTCCAGGTGTCGCCGCCGTCGGTCGATTTCCAGAGCGCGCTTCCGGGGCCGCCGCTGTTCAGGAACCAGGGGCCGCGCACGCGCTCCCAGCTGGCCGCGAAAAGGATGTCGGGATCGCCGGGGCGAAAGGCCACGTCCACGAACCCGGCCTTGTCGCTGATGTGCTTGACCAGTTCCCAGGTGTCGCCCCCATCGGTCGTGCGGTAGAGGCCGCGCTCGGGGTTGGCGCCCCAGATGTGGCCCAGCGCGGCCACGAAGACGATGTCGGGATCGAGAGGATGTACGACGATCCGGCCGATCACTTGGGTCTCGCGCAGCCCCTTGAACTCCCAGCTGTCGCCGCCGTCGGTGGACTTGAAGATCCCTCCACCCGGCGAGATCGAGTTGCGCGAGTCCTCCTCGCCGGTCCCCGCCCAGATCTGGCTCGGGTCGCCCGGCGCGATCGCCAGGTCACCCATCGACACCACCCGGGGGTCGTTGAAGATGGAGCGGAAGGTGATTCCGTTGTTCGTGGTCTTCCAGATTCCCCCGGCGGCCGCGGCCACATAGAAGGTCGTGGATGGGCTCGGCAGCCCTTCGACGTCAGTCACGCGGCCGCCCATGTTCGTCGGGCCGACCGAGCGCCACATGAAGGATTCCCAGATATCGTCCGGGATCTGCTCCGTGAACTGCGCCGTGGCGGGGGCGGGAGCGTACACCGTCAGCGCCGTGGCTGTGAGCGCGATGGCAGCGGTGACGCGTGCCCGAGTGAGTGGAAGGTCGAGGCGGAGGCGGTTCATCGGGTTCTCCGGAGGGCGGGGGTATTGCAGTCGCTTAAAGTGCACACGCCGGGACGGGAGCACGTTACCGCTCTTCGCTCCAGTACCCGATGATCTTGTAGACCAGTCGGGCCACAAGGAAGTCCGGCGCGGTCATGCCGGGGATCGGGGCGAGTTCGACCACGTCGGCGCCGACCACGCGCCGCTCGGTGAAGACGCGCCGCAGAAGAGCGAGCGCCGGGTACCACTCCCCGCCCCCCGGCTCCGGGGTGCCGGTCGAGGGCACAAGCGACGGGTCGAAGAAATCGACGTCGAAGGTGACGTAGACGGGGTCACCGAGTGCGGCCATGGCCCGGTCCATCCAGGCGTCGTCGCGGGCCACCTCTTCGGCGGTGATCACGGTGACGTTGTCTCGCCGGTCGGCCACTAGCCACTCCTCGCCGCTGATCCCCCGCGCGCCGACAGTCACCAGGTCCACCTGGTCGACCACGCGGGCCATCGCGCAGGCGTGCGAGTGGGCGCTGCCGTCGTGGGTCTCGCGCAGGTCGAGGTGGGCGTCGAATTGCAGGACGCTGATCCGGTCAGGGCTCCGGCGCGCGTGGGCAGCGATGGCGGCGGACGAGACCGCGTGCTCACCCCCGAGCATGATCACCCGGCGGCCAGACGCCGCGTCGAGCACCCAGGCGCACGCGTCCTCCAGCTCGGCCATGGCATGGGCGGCGTCGCCGCAGGTGAGTTCCAGCGCGGGGAAGGTGTAGGCGCCGCCGGTCGAGGGGTCGCGGCCCAGCTCGTGGTCGAAGAGTTCCACGTAGCGCGAAGCCTCGATGATCGCCCGCGGACCCAGGCGGGCCCCCGAGCCCCAGCTTGTGGTGGCCTCGTAGGGCACGGGCAGGATCCAGGTGGCCGCGCCTTCGGGAGTGGCGGGCGTGCCGTCCAGCCCCAGGAAGACCCGGGGGAGTTCCCAGGGAAGCCCGTCCAGGCCTTCGGGCAGGGCGTGGATGGTGCGAGAGGCGCCCCGTGTGGCGGCGTTCGGGTCCCTGCGGTTGGGCATGGGAAGGGTGGGCCGGGCTCAGCTGGTCTCGATGGGGCAGGTAATGCCCCGGTACTTCACGTTGGCTCCGGATTTCCGGCTCGCGCGGCTCAGGCCGAAGATGACAAGCTTGTGGTGGGCGGGACGGAACCCGTGCCGTGCCGCGGTCTCTTCGACGATGCGCGCGATTTCCTCGCTGCGGAACTCGATCACCTCGCCGCTGTCGAGACACACCATGTGATGGTGTATTGGATCGCGGGAAAGGCGGTGCTCGAAGCGCTTGAAGCCCTCGCCGAAGTCGTGCTCCTCCACCAGGCCGCTGCGCACGAGCAGATCCAGCGTGCGATAGATCGTCGCCTTGCCCAGGCGCATCCCGTTCTCCCGCAGATGGGTGTCGATGTCGTCCACGGACTGGTGCTTCGGTGACGAAAACACGGCCTCGGCCACAGCAGCGCGCTGCTGTGTCACCGGCAGCCCCTGCTCACGCAGATAGCGCGCGAAGAGTCCCACATGGGGATCGATGTCGGCTGGTCCGTACATCATGACCGTCCTTTGACCGCCTCTTCGAACAATTCGTCGCCGAATTCCTTTATGAATGCATCGAACGCGGCCGAGTCGCCACCCACCTCCACCAGACGCGGGCCGCCGAGCGGTGCCGGCCCGCGCCGCACCACGCCCTCCATGACGCGGGGCAGCCGGTCGGCGGGGGCGACACCCTGGTCCAGGTAGCGGGCGTCCAGGAACAGCCCCTTCCCCGTCCGCCGGGCCGAATACCTGGCCGTGACCAGCCGGCGCGCACTCTGTCCCTCGAAGGAACTGGCGGCAACCAGTCCCCACTCGCGCCGACCCCGAATCAGGGGCGGGAAGATCCACAGCCGATCGATCGAAGCGGCCCCGAGACGCTGCCCCAACTCGTGCACCGTGCGAGGGATCGCCTCGGGAACCCCTGGCCCGTCGTCAAGATCGACACTGGGCTGGACCGCCGAGTGTGCGGTGCGCGGCTTCATCCTCCGTTCCATTCTGAAAGATATGGCCTTCCCCACGGCGGCGGTGCGGGCCGGGCCGGTTTGCGCACGGGACCCGAGCCGATCAGCCCTGAAGCGATCCCGTCGCCATCTGCACTACCCGGTCGATCGCCTTCTCCAGCGGACCTGACACCACTGCGGCCGCAGCCTGCGCATGCCCGCCGCCGCCGAGGGCCCTGGCAATGCCATTGACCGCGGCAGGCGCCAGCGACCGCAGTGACACCTTGATGCGTCCGTCGCTGGTCGTTCGGAAGAGGATCGCCAACTCGACGCCCGCCAGATTGCGCGGGACGTCTACGAAGCCCTCCAGGTCGTCGACCGTCGCCCCCAGCCGGTCGAAATCGTCCTTCGGGACCGTCATCCAGGCGATGCGCCCTCCCTCGTGCACCGTCAGGGTGGCGAGCGATTCCCGCAGCAGGGCGTAGTGACGGGGGTGGAAGCGTGAGTACGCGGCACGGTGCAGTTCCTCGGGGTCCGCGCCGAGTTCGACGAGCCGCCCCGCGATCCGAAGGCACCGGGGCGTGGTGTTCCGAAAGCGGAAGCCGCCCGTGTCCGTCAGGATCGCCACATACAGCGCGCGCACGATCGTCTCCGTCCACGGTCCCCCCGCATGCTCGATCACCTCGAAGACCAGTTCGCCCGCCGCCGACGCGCGCGTGTCCAGGTACCGGACCCCCGCGATCGGCCCATCCCCGGGCGGATGATGGTCGATGACCACCGTAGGCAGCCCCCGGATCATGGACGCGATCCGCCCGATCCGCCGGCGGTCGCCGGTGTCGACGACGACCGCCAGACCAGCCCGCCGGCACCAGTCGGATTCGGCCGCGCTCTTCGGGGACAACGCCCAATCCGGATCCGGGAGCAGGAAGGAGTAGCTCTCGGGAAAGGGAGTGGGATTGACGAGACGAGCATCGGCGCCGTGCTGCCGCAGGAACCCCGCGAGCGCGACCGCCGATCCCGCCCCGTCACCGTCGGCGTTCGCGTGCGTCGTAACGACCACGGGATCCGCGCCCAGCAGCGCCTCGACCACGGCGTCGAGCCGCGCCCTGCGCTCCGGTCTGTCCAGGTGTACGGGCGCCACCATCGTCACACCGCCCCCGACCTGATTCGCGCCACAACCTCCGCGGCCCGCTCCGCCAACTGCTCGCGCGGGCCTCCGTTCTCGATCACGAAATCGGCACGCTGCCGCTTGAGATCGGCCGACATCTGCGCCGCCATCATCGCGTCCACCTCCTCCGCGCTCAGCCCGCGCGTCTCCATCGCGCGCCGCCGCCGTAGCTCGGGTGGCGCGTCCACGAGCACCACCACGTCCACATCGCGCGCGATCCCCGCCTCGAACAACAGCGGAATCTCCCACACCACCACTCCCTGGCGCGCCGCGCGCTGCACCGCCGTCCACTCGTCTCTCAGACGCCTCACCTCGGGGTGAATGATCGCTTCCAGCCCGCGGCGCAACCCGTCGTCGCCGAAGACGATGCGTCTGACTGCGGCGCGGTCCATCGCACCTTCCGCATCCAGCGCCTCCGGGCCCAGCAGGGCTGCAACCCGGGCCAAACCCGGCGAACCCGGCTTCACGGCCTCGCGCGCCAACTCGTCGGCCGAGACCACCGGCACGCCGGCTCGCCGCCACAGGTCCGCCACCGCCGACTTCCCCGCAGCCATGTTGCCCGTCAAGCCCACGACGATCATCACGCCCACCACCCCAATACCCACGTGACCCCGGAGGCGACCAGAGAATTGAAGATCACATTCCCGCAAAGCACGGTGATCATCACGCCCGGCAGCGAGTACCGCAGGAATGCCAGCGGAATCACCACAAGCTCGTTGGGAATCGGCGCGAAAGCGGCATAGAGGAAGAGGAGCCCGTACGGCAGCAGTTGGTGGCGGGAGCGCATGGCGCCGAGCAGTCGCTCCAGGCGGACCCGGACGCCCACCAGGCGATGTCCGGCGAGGTCGCGGGTGGCATTGCCCAGGATGTACCCCAGGAAATCACCGCCGGTCATGCCCGCCGCGATCGTCACGAGCGTCGGAAACGGGTCAAACCCCGATTCCATGAGCAGCGGATAGAAGAGTGCGATCGGGATCGGCGCCACCAGGTTGAACCCGCTCACCACCGACGCCAGGAACAGCCCCGTGTACCCCGCCCCGGCCACCGTTTCTCTCACAGCCTCGAAATCGGCCGCGCGCACATTCGCCCACACGGTGAAGGCGACCAGCGCCGCCAGGGCCAGGACCTTCGCCCACAGCGGTACGGCGCCAGCCGGCTTCATGCGCCTCCGCATCTCCGCCGACCAGGTGATGAACCGGACGAGTTCATCCCTCGGCGGCACCGCATCGGGATCCCCGTAGGCCGTTTCCAGCCGCCATCGCATGTATTCGCGCGAAGGCAGAGGCAGGAACGGCGGCTTCCGGTACCAGCCCCTCGGCCGGAACGCCCAGGCGGCCGACAGCATTGCGGGCCAAAGGCCGGGGCGACGCAGCGCCAGCAGCAGGAAGGGGCGGAGCATCAGGCTGGCGCAGATTCCAGGTCGGAGAAGCAACTGGAGTAGAGCGCTTCTACCCGCTCAATCTCAGCTGCCGTGAGCAGCTTGAATTCACGTCTACGTGCCCGCCGGGACAGGGTACCGCTGTTTTGGCGGAGGAAAGCCGCGAGAAGCTCTACCGTGTCCTCCGGCATGTCCGCCACCTGGCGCTGGACGGATCTGGAGAATTCGTCATGTTGCTCCAGATAGCGCACTTCGTGGGGCAGGTCGCGCGTCACCGTTTCCTCCACGCATCGGTACAGATACTCCGCGTGTCTCGTGGCATCGAAAAACCGGTAGAGATCGACAGTCTCGTTCAACACCTCTACGTTGCCTCGCTCTGTCGGACGCCATCGCACGAACGGTAGCAGCTGCGACGAATGGGTGGAGAGAACCTCCCTGTACCGTTCAGTGCCCCGCAGCATGGCCGCGCTGACCGGAAACGTAAGCACCGAAGGATTGTAGCCGGCACGGGCCAACACGTGATGGATGATCCAGCGATGGATTCGACCGTTCCCGTCCAGGAACGGATGAATGTAGACGAACCCGAAGGACAGGGCAGCCGCCACGACCACAGGGTCCATGGAGGAGCCCAGAGCGCGCGTCGCGTACTCGGTGATTCCCCTCATCAGCCCCGGCAGGTCAACCGCACGTGCGCTGATGTGCTCGGGAACGGGGTCCCTTGTCGTCCTGTCCCTCTTGCCGATCCACCCGCCCTCGCTACGAAGGCCAAGAGCGACGAACCTGGCATCGCCTATCACAATCTCCTGCAGTTCCTCGAGCTCATCGACCTCCAGGCCGCGGACGCCCGCTTCGCCGATCGCCTGACCCCAGCGCATGGCTCTGTCCTGCGAGGGGCGCTCGCCCTCAATGCCAAACGATGCCTTGCTGTCGGCCAGGAGGAGAAAAGCGGCGGCGCGGCGGACGATGTCCGGATGGGCTCGACCGATGACCCGCAGGGCCTTTTCGCGAAGATTCATCTCGATTTGGTGTTCCAGTGCCTGCGTCCTCCAGACAAGTGGGCAGAACTCCCTTGTGCCCGGCAGATTGTCGCGGACCCGATGACGCCGAGACAGGTGCCCGACTTCCAGTGCGAACTGCCGGGCCGGATCCAACACGGGAACCGCAGTCACCTTTCCGGCGTCGGCGAGGTCCAGGCGGGTATTGGTCAGCCATTCGTAGAGGAACCAGACGCGTCGGGCGTAGCCACCAGTGGGCTTGTCGCGAACGATCCGCTCGATCTTCGTTCGGTCGAGCGTCTTGAACAGCGCCGAAAGCACCCCGAGATTCACTCCCTCCCATTTCAGGGCGAACTCCAGCTGTGCCTGGAGGCTCGTACCCGGCGCGTGGCTTGAAGCGAACATCCGCCATTCCGGCGTGGAGAGTGGGCGGTAGCGCCTGGAGATCGCCGCAAGCTTCGGGGGTCGAGGAACCTGAAGATCATACCGGGCCATGAGGGCGGAGTACCCGGCGAGGTCGCCAGCTTCTGGCAGCGTGTTTTCCAGTCGACGCCGGGAGGGACGGCGGTGATCAGAAGAGTGCATTTCACGAAACCTCCGCTTTCCTTACGAATCTTCGCAAATCGCGAGAAGGTTTTCACAAGTCATATTTCATAGGAAAAACCCTTCACACGACGCCTAAGACGCTACTTTCTGCTAAAGAACCCCGCAAGGGGATTCCCCTGAGTCCATTCCTGCTAAAATCCTTTCACCCAGTACCAGAATCGATTTACAATCATAGCAAGCGTGAGAAAAACGCTCACCAGATTCCGCTTGCCCGACTTTCCGATCACCATCGCCGGGGCCTATATTTCGATTCTGACGCTCGGCCGCCGGTACCCCTCTACTGCCCATAGCCTCACTACACCAGCCCGCGTAGCCGCCCCGACCGGACCCCACCCCCATGCCAAACCACCTCGAACACGAGACCTCTCCCTACCTTCTGCAACACGCCCACAACCCCGTGGACTGGTTTCCGTGGGGTGAAGAGGCGCTGGCGCTGGCCCGCGGGCAGGACCGTCCCATCCTCCTCTCCATCGGGTACTCGGCGTGCCACTGGTGCCACGTCATGGAGCGGGAGTCGTTCGAGGACCCGGAGACGGCCCGCGTGATGAACGCGCACTTCGTCAACATCAAGGTCGACCGGGAAGAGCGGCCGGACATCGACTCCATCTACATGAGCGCGGTGCAGGCGATCACCGGGCACGGGGGCTGGCCGCTGACCGCGTTCCTCACTCCCGAGTGCGTGCCTTTCTACGGGGGCACCTACTACCCGCCGGAGCCGCGCCACGGAATGCCGTCCTTTCGGCAGGTCCTGGCCGCGGCCGCCAGCGCCTACGCGAACAGGCGCGACGAGGTGGCTCGAGCGGGCGCCCGGCTCAAGGACGTCCTGACCCGAGGGGCCACCGAGCCGCACGCGGGAAGCGGACACGCCGGCCCACCGGATTCCAGGCTCTTCGAGCATGCCGTCTCCGCCGTCGGGCGCAGCTTCGATCCCGCGCACGGGGGCTTCGGCGGGGCGCCCAAGTTTCCGCAGCCGGTCTTCCTCGATTTCCTGCTCAGGACCGGCGGGCCGGGCTCGCACGGGGTGTCGATGGCGACGCACACACTCGATCGCATGGCGGCCGGTGGCATCCGCGACCACGCCGGCGGAGGCTTCCACCGGTACTCGGTCGATGCGCGCTGGCTGGTTCCGCACTTCGAGAAGATGCTGTACGACAACGCGCTCATCGCCCGTGCGATGACCCGCGCGCACCTGCTCGGCGCCCGCCACCTCGGCCCCGTCGCCGAGGAGACGCTGGACTACGTGCTCGAGGATCTCACCTCGCCTGACGGCGCCTTCCATTCCGCCCGCGACGCCGACTCGGCGGGGGAGGAAGGCGCGTTCTACCTCTGGACCCCGGCCCGGATCTCCGCCCTGCTCGACCCCGACACGGCGCGACTCCTGTCCCGCGTCTACGACGTGAGCGAAGCGGGCAACTTCGAGCACCGCAACATCCTGCACCTGCCCCACGACCTCGACGCGGTGGCGCGTCAGGAGGGCCTCGCCCGGGACGAACTCGACCGGATCCTGCGCTCCGCGCTCGCCACCCTGAAGGCCCACCGCGCCACCCGGCCCGAGCCCTTGCGCGACGAGAAGGTCCTCACCTCGTGGAACGGCTTCACGATCCGCGCCCTGGCCGAAGCCGGCCCGGCCCTCGACCGGCCCGACTACACCAGAGCAGCCATCCGCGCGGCGACCTTCCTGCTCGACACGGTGCGCCGGGGCGACCGCCTCCACCGCGTCTTCACTGCAGGACGCGTCCACGTCGACGGGTTCCTCGAAGACTACGGCGCGCTCGGCAACGCCTGCCTTTCGCTCTACGAATCCACCCTCGAATCGCGCTGGCTCACCGACGCGGCCTGGATCGCGGACGCGATGCTCGCGCGCTTCTGGTCCCCCTCCCAACGGCTCTTCCACGACGCCGCCGAGGACGCCGAACCGCTCCTGGTGCGGCCGCGCGACATCATGGACAACGCCACGCCCTCCGGCAACTCCCTCGCCGCCGAGTGCCTCGCACGTTCGGCGGCGATCACGGGTTCGGTAGAGCATGGCGAGGTCGCCGACGCGGTCATCGCCCGGGAGCGCGGCGCGCTGGAGCGCTACCCGTCCGCGCTGGGCAGGCTGCTCACCGCCGCCCTGCTGCGAGCAACCCCGTCGCTGGAGGTGGCCATCGTGGACGCCCCCGGCGACGGTCGCGGCGCGCCCCACCGCACCGCCGCCATGCTCGACCGCGCACATCGCCACCCGCATCCCAACCGCGTCATCGTTGGCGGCGATCCCGGCGATCCCGTCATTGCCGCCCTCCCCGCCATGGAGGGACGGCTTGCGCGCACCGGTCACGCCTTCGTCTGTTCAGGGAACACCTGCCTGGAACCCGTGACCTCGCCCGAAGGCCTGGACGCGGCGCTGGCCAGGGCGGGAACTCTTCGGGGGTCGGCGGAGTAGTCACCACCGGCATCCGCGGAAGCCCGCCCATTCGCGGTTTTGGCCAGGGGCGGCGGGCGCCCCGGATGGTTATCTTGAGACGTTCAGGACCGTAAGCCGCAACTGCGGTCAAGACTCCACCACCGGAGAACATGGCGACACTCGAACACGAGATCGACGCCGGGATCGAGTCGGACCTTCCCGATCGCGAAACGCTTCGCGCCTGGTACCGGACCATGGTCACGGCGCGGCACATCGACGACCGTGAAGCGAAGCTGTACAAGCAGGGCAAGGTCTTCTTCCTGATCGCGGGAGCCGGCCACGAGGCGGTTCAGGTCGCGCTGGCCGACTTCCTCCACCCTGGGTCCGACTGGTTCTACCTCTACTACCGCGACCGCGCGCTGGCGCTGGCGCTCGGCGTCAACCCCATGGAGCAGCTCCTGCAGGGCATGGGCGCCGAGGCGGATCCCGCGAGCGGCGGCCGCCAGATGCCCGCCCACTTCGGCGACGAGCGCTTCAACATCGTGGCCGCGTCCTCTCCCACCGGCACCCAGTTCCTCAACGCCGTGGGCACCGCCGAGGCCGGACTCCGCGCCACCCACCTGCCGGGGCTCCGCAAACACGTCACCTCGTTCGCGGACGACGAGATCATCGTTTGCACGACCGGTGACGGAGCCACCTCGGAAGGCGAGTTCTGGGAAGCCCTCAACACCACGTGCAACCTCGAGCTGCCGATCCTCTTCGTCGTCGAGGACAACGAGTATGCCATCTCGGTCCCCGTCGAGGTGCAGACCGCGGGAGGCAGCATCTCGCGCCTGCTCACCGGCTTTCCCGGGTTGAAGATCGTGGAGTGTGACGGCACCGATCTCGCCGACAGCTACCGTGCCGCGCGAGAGGTGGTTCAGTGGTGCAGGCAGAGGAAGGGACCGGCGCTGCTGCACGCGCATACCATCCGCCCGTACTCCCACTCCGGCTCGGACGACGAGACCGTGTACCGGACCCCGGCCGAGCGCGCCGCGCAGGACCGCCGCGACCCCATCCGCAAGGCGCGCCGTCTTCTGATCCGGACCGGCGCCGCGACCGCGGAGGAACTGGACCGAATGGAGGCGGACGCGGGAGCCGCCGTCGCCGCAGCAGCCGACCAGGCGCTGGAGCACCCCCAGCCCGCGCCGGAGACCGCCACTAAGTGGCTCTACTCCGAGACCGTCGACCCGACCGGCCCCGACTTCGACACCGAAGATCGCCCCGTCTTCCAGGATGACCGCCAGCTGACCATGGTCGACCTCCTCAACCGCTGTCTGCGCAGCGAGATGGAGCGCGACCCGAGGATCATCATTTTTGGACAGGACGTGGCCGATGCGTCACGCGAAGACGCGCTGACCGAGGTCAAGGGCAAGGGCGGCGTCTTCAAGGTGACGCACGGCCTGCAGTCGCGGTTCGGGAGCCACCGGGTGTACAACTCCCCGCTCGCCGAGGCCAACATCATCGGCCGGGCCGTGGGGATGGCGGCGCGCGGGCTCAAACCCGTCGTGGAGATCCAGTTCGTCGACTACATCTGGCCCGCGTTCATGCAGATCCGCAACGAGCTGGCCACCATGAGGTACCGGTCGAGCGGCAAGTGGGCCGCTCCGGTCGTGCTGCGCACCACCTACGGCGGCTACATCAAGGGCGGCATGTACCACTCCCAGACCGCGGCCACCCTCTTCGCCCACACGCCGGGCCTCCGGGTGGTGCTTCCTTCCAACGCGCGTGACGCGGCCGGGCTGTTGCGCACGGCGATCCGCTGTGACGACCCGGTCATCTTCTTCGAACACAAGCACCTCTATCGCCAGGTCCACAACAAGAGTGCGGACCCCGGTCCGGACTACATGGTGCCCTTTGGCAGGGCGAAGGTGGTGCGTCCGGGGCGGGATCTGACCGTGGTGACGTACGGGGCGCTGGTGAAGCGCTCGATGGACGCGGCGCGCGTGGCCGAGGAGCGGCACGGCATCAGCGCCGAGATCATCGACCTGCGCTCGCTTTCGCCGCTCGACATGGAGACGGTCGGCGATTCGGTGCGCCGCACCAACAAGGTCCTGGTGGCATACGAGGACGGGCAGACCTACGGCATCGGCTCCGAGGTTGCAGCGCACATCGCGGACGAACTCTTCCCGTGGCTGGACGGCCCGGTGCGGAGGGTGGCCGCGCTCGATACCTGGGTGGCGTTCTCGCCGCAGCTCGAAAAGGCGATCCTGCCGCAGGTGGACGACGTGCTGGCGGGCATTCTGGAACTGGGGCGCTTCTAGACTAGAACCGCACGTTCAGCAGCGGCACCTTCCAGACGAGGCCGTCACCGCCGGCGGATCCATGTCGCCCCCCGTAGCGAAGCGAGGGATCGAGCGACGGAGCAGCCAGCGGCGCGGAAAGGGACCAGTCGCCGCCGGACCAGTTGACCAGCGCGCCCATCGGCGGGAAGGCCCCGGCGGCCTCCGCGTCGTCGCTCATGTCCTCCTCGACATCGTGTCCTCGCGTGAGAACTCCGCCAAGCACCAGTCCGGCGACGCTGCCGGCCAGGGTGACGCCGATCGCCGTATCCTCGTCGTCCACGTCCGCGATGAGCACGAGGCCCAGCCCGCCGACCCCGCCTATCAGACCGCCGACGCTGATCATTCGAGCCCGGGACCGGCTGAGCGGCACACGGCTTCCGAGCAGCGCGCCACCGACCAGCCCCGCGTTGCCCGTAAGCATCACGGTCGCCCAGGTGGGATCGTCTTCCAGATCGGCCAGTATCGAGGTCGCCAACCCGAACCAGGAGCCCCAGAGGCTGCCGAGGGTGGCCGAAGTCGCGGTTCCCGGCCTGATTTCCTGACGGGCCGCCAGCATGCCGCCCCCGATTCCTACCGCGCTGCCCATGATCATTGTCCCGAGGACGGCTTCTTCGTCCGCCTCTTCGTCAATGATGATGTCCCCTTCGATGATGCGCTCGCCGCCCCCGAAATCGAGCGCGTTGGCCAGCGCCATCCCCTGCAGCGCACCCCATGTCCCGCCCCACGTGATCGCCCGTGCCTGGCCCAGTGAGAGCGGTCGCGTCCGCGAGAACGCGCGGCCGCCGAAGAACCCGCCAGGGGCCCCCAGGAGGAGCCCGACCCCGTACGGTTCGGGGCCGTCGGCGCTCAGGGCCGCGGGCACGGCGATTCCCAGCCAGATCCCGTAGGTCGTCGACCACACCTTGAGTTCAGTCTCGCCGCCGCCCAGGGACCGTGCGGCGCCGGCCTCGTCCAGCAAGGTGCGGGCGGTCTCGGCAGCTGCGGTCCCGTCGAAGCGGTCGGCGATGTACCGGTAGAGTGTCTCTGCTGCGTCCTGCTCACCGCGCTGTTCGAGATCGGCGGCGGTCCCGAGGAGGACGGCTGCCGAGTCGGCCCGCGTGACCTGGGCCGAGGCGGGTTGCGGCGACCGGGCAGCACCGAGTACGGCGGCCATCAGGGCGATGAAGCATGTCCGGTTCAGGATGGTGGTTCCGCGCATGTGGCAAGATACCCGCCACCGCGACGCAGGGTCCACCGAGCTACCGGAACTGTACGTTCAGCAGCGGCACCCGCCACACCAGGCCGCCGCGACCTGCTCTCTCCGGCACTTTCGCTCCCGGTGCCGGATCAAGCGCGGGCGACGGCAACGGAGCCGAGAGCGACCATTCGCCTCGGGCCCGGTTGAGCATTGAGCCACCCAGGCGCGGCACTCGGGTCTCCGTCGCACCAGCGTTCCGGTTCTCGTCGGTATCGTCCCCGATGGGAATGATCGCGCCCAGCGCGAGTCCCAGGACGCCCCCGGCCAGGCCGACGCCGTACTTCGTCCTGTCGTCGCCATCGGCGATCCACACCATGCCCGCTCCGACGAGTGCAGCCGTCATGGCCGACCCGCCCATCCGGCGAATACGGGCATCGCTCGGCGCCCACCGGCTTCCCGCCAACGCGCCGGCCAGCAGCCCGGTGTTGCCGGCAGCCATCATGGTCGCCATGCCCGGGTTCTCATCGAGACCGGTGACCCGGGACGCGGCCAAACCCACCCACAACCCCCACACGCTGACCATTTGAGCCGTGCGCGCGGTCGCCTTGCTGATGCCTCGCCTCGCGGCCAGCATGCCGCCCGCGACGCCGACAGCTCCACCCGCGAGCGTCGAAGCGAATACGGCCCACCCGCTCTCGGGCGCTTGTTCGGTTTCCCCTGCGTGGTTGAGCCGCTCGCCCCCACCAAAGTCCATGGCGACTGCCAGGGACATGCCCTGAACGCCACCCCACAGCCCACCCCAGATGATGGCGTCTCGCCCGCCGTCCTCAAGAGAAGACGCGAGCGCCAGAGCACTCCACTCCGGTCCGAACTGGGCATGGGCGGGTCGCGACGTCGCCGCACCGATCGTGGCGGCCAGCAGAGCCACGACGTACCAATGAATCAGTGCGGGATTGTTGCGCATGCTGGCCTTCCGTTGGAGAGGGCTCGGGAACAGCCGTCGATGGCAGTCACGGGCAATTGATGCCCTTGTCAAAATACCCCCTTGAGCACGGCCGGTTCCACGGTTCCGGCGCTCCCCAGGATGCTATCGTCGGGGCGTGAGCGCCCACTCACCCCATCACCCCCACAATCCCCCGCTCCAGGTTCCGCACGTCTTCGTAGCCCTCGGCGACGAGCAGCTTCGCGACCTCGAGGCTGCGGACGCCACTGTGACAGTACACCACGACGGGCCGATCGGTCGGTATCTCATCCAGACGGTCGCCCACCTGCCCCATGGGCACGTGCACGGCTCCAAGATGAGCGAGGTTCATCGCGCTCCATTCCATCGGCTCACGCACGTCGAGCAGAAAGGGCCGCGGCTCGCGCGCAAGGAACGCCGTGAGATCCTCGGGCTCCATGCTCCCCACCACGGTTTCGGCGTCGGCCTTTTCGGGCGCCACGCCGCAGAAGACATCGTAGTCGATGAGGCCGGTCTGGGTCGGTTCGTCTCCGCAGACCGGGCAGTCGGGATCACGCCGGATCTCCAGCTCGCGCCAGCGGTAGGTCAGCGCGTCGAAGATCTGGAGGCGGCCTACGAGGGGATCGCCGACGCCCAGGATCAGCTTGATCGTTTCCATTGCCTGCGCCGCCCCGATCACGCCGGGGAGCGCACCGAAAACACCTGCTTCGGCGCAATTCGGAATCAGGCCGGGCGGGGGCGGCTCACGGAAGAGACAGCGGTAGCACGGACCGCCGTCGGTGGCGAAGACGGCCAGCTGGCCCTCCCAGCGGTGCACCGAGCCGTAGACGTTGGGCCTGCCGGTCAGGACGCACGCGTCGTTGACGAGGTAGCGGGTCGGGAAGTTGTCGCTGCCGTCGACGACCACGTCGAAGCTGGAGACGATCTGCAGCGCATTCCCGGAATCAAGACGGACGGCCCCCGTTTCCAACCGGATATGGGGGTTGACGTCGGAGAGTCGAGCGGTCGCGGAAACCACCTTGGGCCGCCCGACGGCGCGCGTTCCATGGAGGATCTGCCGTTGGAGGTTCGTGACATCGACTTCGTCGGGGTCGACGATCCCCAGGGTTCCCACTCCCGCGGCTGCGAGGTACAGGGCGGCGGGCGAACCCAGCCCGCCGGCGCCCACCAGCAGCACGCGCGCGGCCTTGAGGCGCTCCTGCCCTTCCCGGCCGACCTCGGGGAGGACCAGGTGGCGGGCGTAGCGGGCCGACTCCTCGCGGGTGAGGGGCTCGCGGCCGGTCGGGGCCGCGGCGCGAGGCGGTGGCGCGGCCCCCGCAGTCGGCGCGGCGCGGGTCGTCCTACCGTCGTCCACGGCGCCTCCGGTCGTCCCCCCCGATACCGTAGCGGATGCCGAGGTTGAAGATCGGCCAGAAGTTGACGAGATCGCCGAGGTCGTCGCGAACGCTCCCCTGTTCGGCGCGCAGGTCGGCGCGGAAGCCGCGCGAGCGCAGCACCGACGGATCGCCCTTTGCGCTCATGCTCAGTTCGGGGTGATCGAGAAACGCCACCCCGACGTCGAGGAAGAGTCCCAGGCCGCTGGCGTTGTGCTGCCCGAAGCCCACAAGCACGTATGGAGCCCACGGTTCCGAATGCAACGTGGTGGTCAGCTGCGTCACCTCGGGCTCGGTGTAGCTCCCCTCGCCGATGTCGATCGTGGCGCCGTCGCCGAGCCTTATCGCATAGTACGGATCTTCGTTCTTGTAAAGCATGCCTCCGCCGATCCGGAAGTTCCCCATCTCAATGTCTGCACCGATGGTGTAGATCATCTCCGGGAATTGCAGTGTTCCGCTGCGGTTGTCGGCAAGTCGAGAGACCGAGGTGAGGTCGGTGTAGGCGTTGTGTCCCCCCGTCCCGCCGCGCAGGACGAACCAGTCGTTGGCGGCGACCGACACGTCGAAGCCGACCCCGAAGGTGCCGGCGCGGCCGCCGAGCCAGACGCTCTGGGCAGCGGTGGCAGTGGTGGTGGCGAGCAGTGCGGCGATGGCGATCAGGGTGCGTCTCATGGGCGACCTCCGGTGCTGTGCGACGGACACCAGAGCGGCCGGAAGCACGACGCCGACAGGGGCGGTGGCTGGCGCGCTTCAGGGATGCCGCGTCGCGGAAAACGTGTGTCTTTCACTGCCTTGGAACTTGCCATGGCGAGAACATCTCTGCCAGCCCTCGGCGGTGTCCTGGCAGCGCATCCCCGGCGCCGTGCGGGGCGGCGGTCGGTCCCCAAGAAGCTGCTAGAATCCACCCCCGGTAGAGAACCCCCCGCCGCCACCGAAAC
>VXMI01000063.1 GCA_009841165.1 Gemmatimonadota bacterium
CCCATACGCACCCCAGTCCTCCCGCCGCCAGCGCCCCGAAGCTCGCCAGTTCGACCCAGGCGCCACCATGTCCCGCCACCGCGCTGGACGCCGCGAGAAACGCCGGTACCCACGCCCACATCGCGTACAGCTCCCACATATGGCCCAGGTATCCTGCCGTCGCCAACCTCGTCTCACGGTGGCGAACCACCCGCGCCGCCAACCCCCACGAGAACGGTCCCCGCCGGAACGGATACGGCCCCTCCCGGTACAGCAACAGTACCAGAAGGCCCCCGGCCAGCGCGCCGACCGAGGCTGCGGTGATCACCACCTCCGGGCCTGCCGCCGGCAGCGCCTTCAACAGGTACGGGACGGCCTTGCCGACCGTCAGCGCCCCTACGATGGTCCCGATCGCCAACCCGCGTGACGAGCGGAACCACGTGGCCGCCATCTTCATCGCAGGCGGATACACGCCCGCCAACAGAAACCCGGTCGCAAACCGCAACGTCGCTGCAGCGCCGAACCCGGGGGCCGCAAGCACGCCGACGTTCGCCAGCGCCGCGAGTGCGGCCGCCACCGCGAAATAGACCCTGGAACGAATGATGTCGGCCAGGTTCAGAATCGCCGCCACGGCGGTTCCCGCCACAAAGCCCAGATTGACGGACGTAGACAGCCAGCCGACCTGCGACGGCGACAGTGCCCATCGCGCCCCAAGCTCCTCCGACACCGCCGTCGCGGTGAACCAGAGCGACATCCCGAGCAGTTCCGCGAGCGCGAGTAGCGCCAGAGTCCTCCAACGCCGAGTGCCGCCTTCGGTCAAACCCCCGTCCGCCTGTCGCCGGGGTCAGCCCTGGGGCTTCTCGTCCGTCATTTCCGCGCCATCGGTGAGCATCCGCAGGCCGTCGCGGTCGAGAACGATGAAGACGTCCTCCCCGATCGCTGCGCCGCACTCGAAAAGGGCTTCGCGCAGGCGTCCCACTTCGGGGCCGTTGGGATCGTAGGATCGCCAGATGACCGAAGCCTCGTCCACCCCCGAGGGCCGGGAGAACGGGATCTTTGTCGACTGATCCAGCCCCACTCCGAGGTATTGGGCGACCGCACCGGACACCTTCTGGCTGTTGCCCCTCAGATGGTGTTCGCCGACGATGAAGCGCAGGGCCGGGTTGCCATCGTGCGTCCACACGACATCGCGCGCCTCGGACAGGGACTGCAGTGGCGCCACGGGCTCGGCCACAATCCGGACCTCGTTGCCGTCGATTGCGAACTTCCTCGTGCTGAGGTAGTTGCGCACGGTCGCGGGAAGCACGTCGAACCGTTTGGGGATCTCCCTGACCAGTTCGTCTACGGGTGCTGCCCCGCCGCCCTCCTCGATCCTCTTCACCAGAGCCTCCACGACGCCCACGTAGGGTTCGTCCGTCCAGTGTGCCAGTCCCCACTTGTCCTTTGTGAACCGGACGAAAAGCGGATCGGAGGAAAGCAGGCTCGACAGTGACGACGTGTCCTTGAGTTGCGCTGCCGCCGCGATGTCCTCTCTTCTCAACGGTTCGCCCCTTTGGTCCAGGGCCAGATAGACACGTGCACGCCGGGTGTCCCGGATCACCAGACTGCCCGCAAAACGTACCAGGCCCGCGTTCCGGGCCACCGCTTCCCACTCCGGGGTCGTTTCCGCCCCGATTTCCTGCCGCAGGGCGTCCTCGTCGACCACACCCGCGACATTGGCCAGACCAGGAGCACGACGCCGTGCCTCTGCTACCTGGTCGCGGTAGAGCTTGCCCCCGACCACGCCATCGAGGTATTCGTACCCGGCCTCGCGCATCACCGCGACTTCGGCCGCGGCTCTCCATTCCCGGTGTGCATCGCCTATCATCAGGTCGAGAACGCTGCGGAACTTTTCCGGCGACGCGGCAAGGCCGATCGCCCTGCGCAGCCACCTCGCAGCCTCACCGACCAGCTCCGAAACCTGCTCGTCGACGGTCTCGCGCAGCCTCACCTCCAACTGGCGGGCACGCTCGCGACTGACCCCGAACTCGTTGCCGAGGGCTGCCAGCTTCGCCGGCCTCCAGGAATAGGTGCGCCTGCGCGCGATGACCTGGCGCCGTGGATCGAGCGACTCCAGGACCCTCGCGAATTCTGCTCCCATCTGGATTTCAGATCGCAGGGCGCCGGCTGCCTCGATGAATTTTATAGACCGTGCGTGTTCGCTGAAGCCACTCTCCTCGACGAGGGTGCCAAAATCGATTTCGGACAGGTCCTCCAGGTTTTCGGCGCCATGGATCAACACGGCGCATCCCAATATCCTGTCCAATGCCTCTTGGTAGGTCGGTAACGTAATCGGGGCCATTCACCCGGCTCGGCTATTTCAAGGTGGTTCAGCAAAGCTAACATCCACAATAAACCTTGTCGGGTCAAGGGTTTTCAAGGTTTTGAGGCCTTGCGGACCACTATGGCCCCGAATAGCATCATCGCCATGAATCACATGAATCACCGGACAGCTGCGCGCACTCACACCTTCACCGAATCCGTAATCCGCGAAATGACGCGGGTTGCACGTCGCCATGACGCAATCAACCTCGCCCAGGGGTTCCCCGACTTCCCGGCCCCCGGGCTCCTCAAGGACGCCGCCTGTCGTGCGATTCAGGGCGACGTAAACCAGTACGCAGTCACTTGGGGCACAAGTGGGTTGCGACGCGCCCTGACCGACAAATACCGGGAGTGGTATGGGCTGGAAGTGGATCCCGACCGCGAGATCACCGTCACTTGCGGCGCGACCGAGGCGATGGCGGCGGTCATGCTGGCGGCAGTCGATCCGGGCGAAGAGGTCATCGTCCTGGAGCCCTTCTACGAGAACTACGGACCGGACGCCATACTTTGCGACGCGGCTCCGGTCTTTCTCCCCCTCAGACCCCCCGGCTTCCGCCTCGATCCGGACGAACTGCGGCGAGCCGTCACCAGCCGGACACGGGCCATCGTCATCAACACCCCGAACAACCCTTCCGGCCGCGTTTTCGACCGGGATGAAATGACGGCGGTGGCCGATATCTGCCGCGAGCACGACATCCTCGCGATCACGGACGAGATCTACGAGCACATCATCTACGAGGGCGAGCACATCGCCATGGCGATGCTCCCCGGGATGCGCGACCGCACCATCGTGATCTCGGGACTGTCCAAGACCTTCAGCATCACCGGATGGCGGATCGGCACGATCATCGCGCCGCAGTACCTCACCTCGGCAATACGCAAGGTGCACGACTTCCTCACCGTGGGAGCGCCCGCCCCGCTTCAGGAGGCGTGCGCGACCGGGCTCCAGGGCCTCCCCCGGGACTACTACGACGGGATGGCGCGGGACTACCTCGAGCGGCGCGACATCCTCCATGCCGGCCTGCGCGATTCCGGGTTCGGGTGCAGCCCTCCCGAGGGGGCCTACTACATCATGGCCGATTTTTCGCCTCTGAGCGGGCTCGACGACATCGCGTTCAGCACCTTCCTGGCGAAGGAGGCCGGGGTGGCACCGGTGCCCGGCTCCTCCTTCTTCAGCCGCCCGGAAGATGGGGCAAAGCTCGTCCGCTTCGCCTTCTGCAAGCGCGCCGAGACGCTGCAACGAGCGGTGGAGCGCCTGCGAGCGTTCTTTTCCTGAGCCACCTGCGGCATCCCTGCGGGGAACCTGAAACCTTCCGCGGGGCCGCGCGTATCTCACCCCGTGCGGAACAACCGCGGCAGTCACAAGCCGGATCCGGCATGACTCCAGGCGAGCACCACTGGACCGCCCGGGATCCGCACTTCACACCTATATACACCCGAATACGGGGAGGACCATATCATGAAGAACACCGGAAGCACGCGCGTCGCCCTGGCGGCGCTTCTCATCGCTGCCGGCGCCACCGGCGCCACGGCCCAGACCGCGGCTCGGGCAGTCACGGACGAGGCCGCCACCCTCGAGACGGACGCGAGGGACTATCTGAACGACCTCAGCAAGTGGGACCGCGCCGCCACGCTGTTTCGGCGTGCGGCCGAGTTGCGTCCGCAAGGTGATCCTGCCGCGACGGAAGACCTGATGTACGCCGCGCGGCTCTCCTTCTACGAGGGGAACGAGCGGCAGGCGATCCGTGACTTCGAGTCCGCGGGTCAACGTGCGCTCGCGATGGGCGACGTGGTGTTGGCGGCGAACGCCTTCGCGGATGCGGCCTGGATCGCCCAGCACCGCGGGTACGGCGAGCGGGCCCACGCACTCCTGGGCAGGGCGCAACTGCTCTCCCATTCGCCGCTTATCCCCGAGGATGCGAGGGAGCATCTGAGGGCGCGCTGGGAGGTGACGGGCGCGCAGCAGTAGGGAATCGGCAGCGAATCGGTCCGCCAGGACCGGCCCGGCTGCTCGGCGGGGCGTCTCCTCGGAGGCGCCCCGCCTTCCATATTGTGTCCCGGCTGCGCACGGTTGACCTCGTCCCCGCCGTGCCCATCTTCCTTCCGACCCCGCAACCTCAGGAGGCTCTCCGCAGTGCCACCCTTCAGAATCGGCAGAATTCCTTCCGGCGTTGCTCGCAAGGGCGCGCTTGCCGCGGGTGTTCTCGCGGTCGCCATGGCTGGTCTGGTCGTTGTCGGGATTCTGTTGCCCGGCACCGTCGAAGTGACCCGCTCCATCGAGATCGCGGCCCCGCCCGAACGCGTTTTCCCGCTCCTCAACGACCTGTCGGCGTGGGACAGCTGGACGCCCTGGGCGGACATCGAATCGCGCACGGAAGGCCCGCCGGCCGGCCGGGGCGCCCGTCGCACATGGGACGACCCCCGAATGGGCGCGGGCTCGCTCACCATCACCCTTTCCACTCCTCCATCCACCGTCGCCTACGTAGTCGAGGTGGAGAACGGTGCGATCCGCTTCGAGGGCACCTTTTCGCTCGCGAGTCGAGGAGACGGGTCACTGGTCACATGGACCGAGCGTGCGGATCTGGGCTGGAATCCGTTGCTGGGCTGGACGGCACTGGGTATGGAGGAGTCCCAGGGGAGGCAGTTGGAAGAGAGTCTTGCCCGGCTCAGGCAGCAGGCCGAGTCGTCTCCGTAGGTGTCACCGGGCTGCCGTGTCTGCCCGGCCCCGCGTGCGTCCCGGCAGCCCGCGGGCTGCTACAACCGGTCGAGGGCGAGCCGTATCAACTCGTCGTTGGAACCCGTCTGACGCATCACTCGAAGGAGATCCTCCATCGCCTGGGAGGGCAGCGAATCCGACAGCTGCCGCCGCATCGCCCGGGACACCCGCAGCGCCTCGGGGGCGAGCAGCAGCTCCTCTTTCCTGGTGGCCGAGGCCTTGAGGTCGATGGCGGGGTAGATCCGCCGGTCCGCCAGTTCGCGGCTCAACACGAGCTCACTGTTGCCGGTGCCCTTGAACTCCTCGAAGATCACCTGGTCCATTCGCGATCCGGTGTCCACGAGCGCCGTGGCGATGATCGTGAGCGAACCCCCTCCCTGATCCTCCTTGATCAGGCGGGCACTGCCCAGGAAGCGCTTCGGCTTCTCCAGCGAACTGGCGTCGAGCCCCCCGGAAAGCGTGCGGCCGCTTCCCTCCTCCACCGTGTTGTGCGCTCGGGCCAGCCGCGTGATCGAATCCAGAATGATGACCACGTGCTTGCCGGCCTCGACCCTACGCCGGCATCGCTCGAGCGTCATCTCGGCAACCTGGCAGTGACGCTCCGCGGTGAGATCGAAGGTCGACGCGATCACCTCGCCGAACCCGCACGCCTCCATTTCGGTCACCTCCTCGGGACGCTCGTCGACGAGAAGGATCATCAACTCGCACTCCGGGTGGTTCGTCGCGACCCCCTCCGCGATCGCCTGCAGGATGGTCGTCTTCCCGGCCTTGGCCGGCGCCACGATCATGGCTCGCTGGCCCTTTCCGAGGGGACAGAAGAGGTCGATGACTCGGTTGGTCAGGTCGGGTTCTCCGGCGAACATCCTCCCGCATTCCATCTTGAGCTGATGCCGCGGGTGAAGCGCGCTCAGCCGGTTGAAGTCGGGCCTGCGGGTGGCGCCATCGGGCGGGAGGCCGTTTACGCGATCGAGATAGCGCAACGGCGGGCTCTTTCCGT
This sequence comes from Gemmatimonadota bacterium, assembly GCA_009841165.1. GTDB lineage: Bacteria > Gemmatimonadota > Gemmatimonadetes > Longimicrobiales > Gaopeijiaceae > Bin94. The sequence goes on from VXMI01000063.1 coordinate 6,054, forward strand.
TGCGGGGCCTTCTGCCGACGATTCCGGCCAGCTCGTCCCCGGTGCGCAGCCCGAACCGGTGGATAAGGCGAGACCCCACGTAGATGTCGTCCTTGCTGGGGACATACCCGGCTTCGGAGCGGCGAATGAAGCCGGAACCGCTGGTCAGCACTTCCAGGATTCCCAGAACGGGACCGGGTTCCCGATTCTTGTCGGCAAGATTGATGTGCGGCCCTCCGCCGTGCTTCTTCGGCCCGCGCTGACGGCCGCGACGAGGCCGGCCGGGGCGTCCCTCGGGATCCGGTTTCGCCTGACTCCCGGCATTCGGCGCCGTACCCGTATGCCCTGTGTCGGACCCGGCCTCGGCAGGATCGGAGGCGGCGGGTTTCGCCTCACCGGCCGCCGGGGCCGCATCCGGTCCGTCAGACTGGTTGCCGGTCGCCGCGACCGCGGCTTCTCTCTCCCGCGATTCGGGAAGTTCTGTATCGGTCACAATGGTCACACCTTCCGGAAGCGCCGCCCCTCATGGGCGGTTTTCAATCAAGGCTTCCTCGACAAGAAATGGGAACACCGGGGATGGCCGCGTGGCAACGCGGAACTAACCCCAGGAACTGAACCAGGCGGGAGCGGCTTGCCCGACGCGATACCGGACGAACTTGCCAACCGGCGCCATGGAACCGAAAAGCGCACTGCCATCGAATCCACGCGAGCGGGCGGACCGTTGATGGCGAGGCCACCCTGCCACGTTGCATGGATCGGCTGCGAACGCTGTCATCCAAGATTTCATGCGACGTCCCGTGTCCGCAAGTGTCAGCGGCCTGAAACGGTCTTGCGGCAGGTCGATGCCCGGTGGAACTTCCATGCGGAAACGCACGGCGGAAAGGACAATGGATCGAGACGGGAAAGAGCGGACCGAGTCATGGGTGATCGCCGCCAAGCTGGCTCTCACGCTGCTCCCGTTCATCCTGCTGCTGACCCTGTTTGCGTTGTTTCGGTGGTTTGTGTGATGCCCTTGGTGTCCCGCGGGGTGGACACGGACTGTGACGCCAGGGGGACGCTTCGACGTCTCCCGAACACACTGGCAGCCTCGTTGCCACCGATTCGCGCGGCTGGAGACGTTGGCACGGTGTGTGCTTCTGTCCTCCCCATCGGCAACTGCGTCCGGAGGGCGATATGAAAAGACTGACTGCAACAACGGCTCTCGCAGCGATCATTGGCGTTCCGTCGACGGGGGACGCCCAGGTCAGCAATCACGTATCCGCGTCGCTGGGTCTCGGACTGTCCGCGCACAGCTACTCCACTCATGGAACCCGGGTCGGGTTCGGACTCAGCTTCGGGATCGGGTTGGGGTTCTCGCTCCACGATCGCGATCCATACCATGACAGCTATCACTTCGGCCTCCACGACCCCCTTTGGCCGAGCGTCCATTGCTGGGACTCCTTCTGGTACGATCCGTTCCAACCCTGTCACGGGTATTTTGCGGTCGGGTATCCGGCCTACGACTACTGGGGCTGGTACAGCCCCTGGCGCTTCGGTTTCCTCGGATGGCCGTCGCCCCGGTATGTGCGGTCCCACTGGTGGAGCCCACCTTTCTGGACTCCCTTCTGGGCGGACGACTACGCCTGGGGGTTCGGCGGGCGCGGATGGGGCTACGGCGGATGGGGCTACGGCTATGACCGGTGGGACCGGTACTATCCGGCCTACAGCCCCTACTACGACTACGCCGATCCGCATACGCGGGTCGTGCGCAGGAGCCCCCTCTACGGACCCCGCTACAAGGAATACCCTGCACCCCCGCCGGTCTATGTCACCGACAACGGCCCGGAACGCCCGGTCTCGCGGGCCGTGCCGCGATCGGTCGGCCCAGGTGGCACCTTCGACGGCACCAACCGTGACGACCTCAACCGTCGCGGGGCCCGCCTGACCGATGGTCCCAGGACTGCGCGCCCGCGAACCGGCACGGACGTGAGAACCGCTCGTCCGAGGACCGGCGCCGACGTCAGGACATCGCCGCCGCGCGTCCGCGCGAGGCCTCAGCCCTCGACCCGGAACACGGGGCAAACACCTGCGTCGAGGCGACCCGAGTCCACGGCCCGCCCCGCCCCTACACGGCGACCCGCACCCGCAGCGCGCCCGGCGCCCTCACGCCGACCTGCGCCCGCCGTGCGGTCGGCGCCTTCGACGCGGCGGCCCTCGCCCACGGTGCGGTCGGCTCCCTCGACGCGACGGCCTTCGCCGGCGGTGCGGTCGGCCCCATCGTCACGGCGGCCCTCACCGATGGTGAGATCGGCTCCGTCGCGCAGGCCCTCGCCCGCGGTGCGGTCGGCTCCCTCGCGCGGGTCCACGCCAAAGGCTCGGTCGGCCCCTTCGAGAACCCCGCCGAAAGCTCGGTCGGCTCCCTCGAGGGCACCGAAGCCGAAGGTGCGCGCCGCACCGCGCGGCTCAAGCGGCCGAAAGGCGCCCCCGCGGCGTCCGGCGCGCCGGCCGGGAGCCTGAGAGAAGAAGGTCGGAGGGCCGGGGATCACCCCTGGCCCGGTTCTTCCGCGCTCTTGACGGGCACCCCGTCCTTGACGAGAAACTTCAGCGGGCTCGGCCCGACCCGGTAGCAGAGCCACGACAGGTCATCCACGTCCCAGGCGGCGAAGTCCGCGCGCTTGCCCACCTCGATCGTGCCACGGTCGGCCTGCAGCCCGAGCACCTCGCCCGCCGCCGCCGTGAATCCCAGCAGCGCCTCCTCGGGAGTCATGCCGAACCGGATGCAGGCCAGGTTGAGGACGAGGCCGACATGCGTGATCGGCGAGGAACCGGGATTCGCGTCGGTGGCCAGCGCCATGGTCACCCCGGCCCGCCTCAGCGCGCTGACGGGCGGCCTGCGGTCCGCCCCCAGGGTGTAGGCCGCGCCGGGCAGGAGGACCGCGCACACGTCCGCCGCGGCCATCGCCTCCACGCCGCCCCGGGACAGGTACTCCAGATGGTCGGCCGAGCGGGCGCCCACATCCGCCGCAAGCCTGCCGCCACCGTGGTCCGAGAGCTGATCGGCGTGCAGGCGTCCGTGCAGCCCCGACGCGATTCCGGTCTCCAGGACGCGCCTCGCCTCGTCGGCGGTGAAGGCGATGTCCTCGCAGAAGACGTCGACCGCCTTCGCGTGGCCCTGTTCGAGGGCGGCGGGCAGGATTTCGCGGACTGCCATCTCGACATAGTCGGCGCGACGCCCCGCATACTCCGGTGGGACGGCGTGGGCTGCGAGCAGCGTCGGTGAGACGTCTACAGCGAGGTGACGGGGCAATGCCGCGGCGACATCGAGCATGCGGAGTTCGGTCGCACGATCCAGGCCATATCCCGACTTGACCTCGATCGTGGTGACGCCCCAGGCGTACAGCTCGCGTGCCCGTGATACGGCGCTCCGGGTCAGCTCCTCGGTGGAGGCCGCCCTCGTGGCCCGCACGGTCGACATGATGCCCCCGCCCGCCCGCGCGATCTGCGCGTAGGACTCGCCACGAAGACGCCGGCGGAAGTCCTCCGTCCGGTTGCCCCCGTGAACGATGTGCGTGTGGCAGTCGATTAGGCCCGGCGTCAGCCAGGCGCCCCCGCATCGGATGACCTCGGCGGCCGTCTCCTTGCGGCGCTCCCCGATTTCGGCCTCGGGCCCCACCCACGCGATGCGCTCACCGGAAGACGCGACCGCGCCCCCTTCGATGATGCCGAGCGACGCATCGGTCATCGTGGCCACGTTCACGTCGACCCAGAGTCGGTCCCACCGCTGGTCTGGCATGAGGCTCCCCCGTTCTGCTCCGGACGTCCTGCACGGCGCCGGATTGTGCGCCAGATTGTTGCACGGATCCGTCCCACTCCGCAATCAGCCGTCGAGGAAGACCGTGTCATCGCCCCCACCACGCCCCCGCGCGTTCCACTTCGACCGGATCCTGATCGGGGAGCGATGGGAACGTGATGTCCGGCTTGAGGTGGATGACGAGGGACGCATCGCTGCGGTGGAGCCGGGAGGCATGCCGGAGGGGTGTGAGAGGGTGGTCGGATGGACCGTTCCGGGAGTCCCGAACGTCCACAGTCACTCGTTCCAGCGTGCACTCGCGGGACTGGCCGAGGGAGGCGGACCGGGTTCGTTCTGGAGTTGGCGCGACGTCATGTACGCCTTTGTCGATCGGCTGACCCCGGACGACGTGGAGGCGATCACGGCCCAGCTCCACGTGGAGATGCTCAAGTCCGGCTTCACCTGCGTCGGCGAGTTCCACTACCTGCACCACGCGCCCGGCGGAGTCCCCTACGACGATCAGGCCGAAATGAGCCGCCGGATTCTTGAGGCGGCACGCATCTCCGGCATCGGGCTGGTTCACATGCCGGTCGCGTATGAGACGGCCGGATTCGGAGGCGAGCCCCTGGAAGGGGGTCCGCGGCGCTTCGGGATGGATCTCGAAGGGGTGGCACGGCTCTGCGAGTCGCTCGGGGGGCGTGCACCCGGACGGGGGATCCGGACGGGATTGGCGCTGCACAGTTTGAGGGCGGTGCCGAGGGAGACGTTCGGCCGGCTGGCGGAGTTCCTGCCGGGGCTGGCGAGCGAGGGGGCGGGTGCGGCGCCCGTGCACATCCACGTCGCCGAGCAACGGCGGGAAGTGCGGGAGTGCCTCGAGCGCCTGGGGGCACGTCCGGTCGAGTGGCTGCTGGACCACGCGCCTGTTGACCACCGCTGGTGTCTGGTACACGCCACGCATGTGGATGACCGCGAAGTGGAGCTCGTCGCGCGAGCGGAAGCCGTGGTCGGTCTGTGCCCCACCACTGAGGCGAATCTGGGTGACGGGCTCTTTCCGCTGGGCGCGTTCGCGGCGCGCGGCGGCCGCTTCGGAATCGGGACCGACAGTCACGTGTCGCGCAGTCCGGTCGAAGAGTTGCGTTTGCTCGACTATGGACAGCGGCTGACCCTGCGCCGACGGTCGGTGCTTGGGGATGTGACGTCAGAGGACGCGACGGCCGGGGACACAACAGCTCGCGAAAGCGCTCTTGCGGGCGCGGGGGGCAGGCTGCTCTCCCATGCCTGGCGCGATGGTTGCCGGGCACTGGCCTGGGACGGGGGGAGCGTGGCGATCGGGTTGCGTGCCGACCTGCTGGTGCTGGACGCGGAGCACCCCGCGCTCGCGGGCCGGACCGCCAACAGAGTGCTCGATTCGTGGTTGTTCTCGGGGACCGACAATCCCGTACGCCACGTCATGGTCGGCGGGGATTGGGTGGTGAGGGATGGGCGCCATGCCCGCGAAGAGGAAGTCCGGCGGGCGTTCGCCGAAACCGTCCGGAGGCTGCCGGAGCGACTCTAGCCAGGGCCTGGAATCGGGCTGGCCATCGCTAGCCCATGGGCAGCCGGATCCCCTTCGCGCGAGCGGTCTCCACCGCCACTTCGTAGCCCGCGTCGGCGTGTCGGGCGACGCCCAGCCCCGGGTCGTTCGTCAGCACGCGCTCGATCCGGACCCGCATCTCCGGCGTCCCGTCGGCGACGAGCACCTGCCCCGCGTGAAGCGAGTCACCGATTCCCACACCGCCCCCGTGGTGGAACGACACCCAGCTCGCGCCGGACGCCGTGTTCAGCAGCGCATTGAGCACGGGCCAGTCCGCTACGGCGTCCGTGCCGTCCTTCATGGCTTCGGTTTCGCGGAATGGCGAGGCGACCGAACCCGTGTCGAGGTGGTCGCGTCCGATCACGACGGGGGCGCTGATCTCACCGCTCGCGACGAGATCGTTCATGGCGACGCCGAACGCCGCCCTCTCCCCCTGCCCCAGCCAGCAGATCCGTGCGGGCAGCCCCTGGAACGCGACCTGGTCCCGTGCCATCCGGATCCAGCGGCAGAGGTGTTCGTCGGCGGGGAACATCTCCAGCACCAGGTCATCGGTGCGGTGAATGTCGGCGGGGTCCCCGGAGAGCGCGACCCAGCGGAAGGGGCCCTTGCCCTCGCAGAAGAGCGGACGCACGTACGCCGGCACGAAGCCCGGGTAGGCGAAGGCGTCGTCGAATCCCGCCTCGCGCGCGTAGCCCCTCAGATTGTTGCCGTAGTCGACAGCCACCGCGCCGCGCCGTGCCATGTCCACAATGGCTTCGCAGTGCCTGCGGATCGACGCCATGGAGTGCAAGCGATATTTGGTTCGATCGCGTTCCCGCAAGACGGATGCCTCATCGATCGAGAAACCGCAAGGCACGTAGCCGTCCACCGGGTCGTGCGCCGACGTCTGGTCGGTGACGATGTCGGGGGTCACCCCGCGCCGCACAAACTCCGGGAGGACATCGGCACAGTTCCCGACCAGCCCCACCGAGAGCGCCTCGCCCGCCCCGGCCGCCCCCAGAACCCACGCGAGCGCCTCGTCCGGATCATCGGTCATGCGGTCGCAGTAGCGCGTCTCGATCCGCCGCCGGATCCGGTCGGCGTCCACCTCCACGACCAGGACGGCCGCGCCGTTCATGGTCCCCGCGAGGGGCTGCGCGCCACCCATTCCTCCCATCCCCCCGGTCAGGATCCAGCGCCCCGCGAGCGATCCGCGAAAGTGGGTCCGGGCCATGGCCCCGAAGGTCTCGTAGGTGCCCTGCAGGATCCCCTGCGTGCCGATGTAGATCCACGAGCCGGCGGTCATCTGCCCGTACATCATCAGGCCCCGGCGCTCCAGTTCGTGGAAGTGTTCCCACGTCGCCCAGCGCCCCACCAGGTTCGAGTTGGCGATGAGCACGCGCGGCGCATGGCGGTGGGTGCGGAAGACGCCGACGGGCTTTCCGGACTGCACCAGCAGCGTCTCGTCGCTTTCCAGCGACTCCAGCGCCGCGACGATCGCGTCGAAGGCGGCCCAGTTGCGGGCGGCCCTGCCGGTGCCCCCGTAGACCACCAGGTCGTCCGGCTTCTCTGCGACCTCCGGATCGAGGTTGTTCATCAGCATCCGGAGCGCCGCCTCCCGGGTCCACCCCTTGCAGCGGAGTGTGGTGCCCCGGGGCGCGCGGATGGCCGGACGCACTGTAATGTCTGCATTACGTAATGTCATGTTCTCTTTACTCTTCCAGGCGGCTCCCCGGCCAGCGCTCCCGACCTGACCAGCTCCACCAGTGCCGCGATGTCTTCGCTCAGCACCCTGTCCTCGACCAGCGGCGCCACCCTGTCCCTCACCGCGCTCACGGCCGTCTCCACCCCCGCACCCGCCCGTAGCGGACGGTGGAATTCGACGGCCTGCACCGCACAGAGCAACTCCACCGCCAGCACCGTCTCGAGCAGCGACACGCTTCGCCGCACCATTCGCGCCGCCGCCATCCCCATGGACACGTGATCCTCCTGCGCCGCGCTCGTCGAAACCGAGTCGACACTCGCCGGAGCCGCAAGGACGCGCATCTCCGCCAGCGCATCGGCAGCCACGACCTGCGCGATCATCAACCCGGACCGGACCCCCGGCTCGGAGGTCAGGAACGCGGGCAGGCCGGACAGATCGGGGTTGAGAAGGCGGTCGATCCGCCGCTCGGAGATCGACGCGATGTCGGCCGCCGCGATCGCGACGAGATCGAGGCACTGGGCAACCACCTGCGCGTGGAAGTTGCCGCCGCTGAGCACGCGCGCATCGCCGGGCCCGTCTGCGCCCGCCAGCACCAGCGGGTTGTCGGTGGTCGAGTTCGCCTCGGTCGTCAGAATGCGCTCCGCGTACCCGTGCGCCTCCCGCGCCGCGCCGTGCACCTGCGGCATGCAACGGACCGAATAGGCATCCTGCACGCGCGGGTCCCCCACCCTGTGCGACTCGCGAATCTCCGACCCTTCGAGCAGCGCCCGGAGCCGCCGCGCACTGGCGATCTGCCCCGGATGCGGACGGGCGGCGTGGATCTCGGCCCGGAAGGCGTTGGGAGTCCCCCTCAGTCCCTCGAGCGTGGCCGCGCCCGCAGCGTCCGCCGTGTCGAGGGCGCGTCCGAAGCGTTGGAGAACAAGCGCGCCGATCCCCGTGACGGCCTGCGTGCCGTTGACGAGCGCCAGCCCCTCCTTCTCGGCGAGTCGGATGGGCGGGATCCCCGCCCGGCGCAGCAGCTCCGGCGTGGCCTCCTCCTCGCCATCGGCCTCGCCCCGCCCCTCCCCCCTACGCGCCGGCGCGGCGTGGGCGAGCGGCGCCAGGTCCCCGCTGGCTCCCACGGACCCGATCTCGGGCACGACGGGGTGGATGCCGCGATTCAGGAAGTCGACGAGCCGCTCCACCACCACGAGGCGGCACCCCGACTGCCCCCGCGCCAGGGCGTTGGCGCGCAGGAGCAGGATCGCGCGCACCTCCTCGGTCGGGAGCGGGCGCCCCACCCCGGCCGCGTGGCTCCTGACCATGTTGCGCTGTAGCGCGCGCTGCTCCTCACGAGCGATGCGCACCTGGGCGAGCCGCCCGAAGCCCGTGTTCACGCCGTAGACGGGGCCGTCCCGCTCCAGCAGCCGCTCCAGAGCCTCGCGCGACCGCCGCACCCGTTCGGCCGCGGCCGGGTCCAGCCGCACCTGGACGCGGTTGCGCGCCACCGCCTCGATCCCGGCAAGGGTCAGGCTCGCGCCGTCGATCGTGATCACGGCGGCGAGCCCTCAGCCGTCCGGGCCCGCGCCCCGGCCCGCCGGGCCTCCCTCAGCGCCTCGAACTCGCCTCGTGTCAGGGTGCAGTCCTCGTCGCTCCAGTGCTCCTCGAGCTCCACCCCGAGCCCGTCGGCCAGGCGGTTCACGTAGGCGTAGTACGACGCGACCTGGCAGATGTCGAGGACCGCCCGGTCCCCGAACCCCGCCGCCCCCAGCGCCTCGACATCTGCCGCCGACATGCCGCCGGGGTCGCGGGTGAGCTTCAGCACGTAGTCCAGCATCGCCCCGTCGCTCTCGGACAGCGATTCCGGACGGCGGCCCCTGGCCAGCGCGTTCGCCAGCTCCGGCGTGCCGGTGATCCTGCGGAGTCCCGCCCCGTGGTGGTTGATTCAGTAGAAGCAGTCATTCTCGGCGGAGACGGCGACGGCGATCATCTCCCGCTGCCGTCTGGTGAGCGGTGAGGAGCCGGCCATGAGATGCCGGTACAGGTCGTGGTGGTGCCTCATGGACGGCGGGTTCAATGAATGGACACGCAGGATGTTGTCCAGGTTCCCTTCTCCGTCCGCGTAGCGGCGGTAGAGCGGCGCGAGGTCGGGCCCCGCTTCGTCGCGCGGGATGTAGGGTATGTGGGCCATGTGCGGTTAGCGGCGCGGTGCGGACTGGCTGGCGCGTCAGCGCAGGCGTGAGGGCGTGCGCGGGCCGCCGGCGGGGACGGATTGCCCGAAGGGGAAGCTATCTACAGCTTCATCACTGATCCAACCAACACGGGAGAGACAGGATGTCCGAGGCGAGCAGAAACCTTCGCTTTGCAGTTCGTGGCGCCGCCCTGTGCGCGGGTGCCATCGCCTTTTTGGTGACCGTGGACTCCGCGGCCGCGCAGGACGAGTTCGGGAGGATGGTCGCCGTCTCGGGTGGCACCGTGATCGTCGGCAAGCCGGGTCCGGCGCGGGGGCCCGCGGCGCTGTACCGGTTCGAGCGGGACCGCTCCGGCACGTGGGTGCTCGCGGGTACCTTTTCACCGCCGGAGACTGCGGAGAACGGGTGGCGGCTGGCGCCGTCATTGCAGTGGAGCGGAGGGCGACTGGCGGTGGGTTCGGCCGATCCGGATGTGCGGATCGGGGCCCATATCTTCCAGGATGCACGGGACGGGTTCGCGTACGACGCCGGCCTCGAGCTGCCGAGGCCGCCCGAGCCGGAGCCTGCGGCCGCCGGACCGGGGGGAGCGGCGGTGGACTTCGCGGGAATCATGAGGATCCTGCAGCCGGCGGCCCGGGGCGTCGCGGTGGAACGCGAACGCGTTGCCGTTTCGGTGGCGAGCGATGGAACCACCCCCGGGGGGGTACACGTCTTCCAGCAGGGAGCGCGCGGGTGGGGGTTTCCCACCATCCTTCCCCCACCGGGGCCCGAATCCGAGTTCCCGGACTTCGGCGCGGCGATGGCGCTCCGGCGCGATGACGTGATCGTGTCTTCCCCCGGCGCGGGCGAGGTCGGGCAGGTGTTCGTCTACCGGCCCGCGGACGACCCCCTCGGCAATATCACCGTCAGCCCGGCCGACTCGCTCGAGGCCGGAGCGCGGTTCGGCGCGGCGCTGGCGGTCGACGGCAGTCACCTTCTCGTCGGTGCCCCCGGGGCCCGCCAGGGCTCGGGCCTGGTCTTCGCCTACCGGCGCTTCGAACCGGGTGACTGGGAGCTCCGTCAGGTCCTTGCCACCGGCGCGCCGGACCAGCCCACCGGCGCTTTCGGCACGACCCTCGCAATCCTCGGCGACGAACTCTGGGTCGGGGCGCCGCTGGCGCGCGACGGTTCGGGCGAGGTTCATCGCTTCCGCCTGATCGACGGCAGCTGGGAGCCCGCGCCGCTCGACCTGCCCGAAGCCGGGCGCGGGGCCGCCCTCGGGTCGGCGATCGCCGTCGGCACGACCGTCGCGGTCCTGGGCGCTCCGGGAACGGACGGCGGATACGGCGCGGCCATGGTCTTCACGCGCGAGCTGGGCGGCCCCTGGGGTGAACCCGAGTGGCTGCGTCCGGGCGGCGGCCTGGACGCCGTGACCGAGGGCGAGGTGCTCTGCGAAGAGGGCGCCGCGGCGGGGTTCTCGTGCGAGTCGGTCGATCTGCTGGCCTTCCTGCCCACTTCGGCGATCGGAGCCGAGCCGTGGGAGCGCGTCAGCGACATCTGGGGGTGGATGGACCCCGAGACGGGCCGCGAGTACGCGCTGGTGGGACGGAGCGGCGGCGCGGCGATCATCGACGTGACCGACCCGGCGGCCCCCCGCTATGTGGGCGTGGTCACCGCGAATCCCAGCGGCGCGCGTGACCTCAAGGTCTACGCCGACCACCTCTTCTTCACGGGTGACGGAGCCGGCGACCATGGGCTCGTCGTCTTCGACCTCACCCGCGTCCGCGACACCTCCGGGGAGCCGCCGAGCCCGAACGGCGGCGTCGCATTCGAGCCCGACGCGGTCTACCGGGGCATCGCGAGCGCCCACAACCTCGTGATGGACGCCGAGAGCGGCTTCGCCTTCCCCGTCGGCTCCAGCGGCGGCGGCGAGACCTGCGGCGGCGGGCTCCACATGGTCGACGTGCGCGACCCGAAGGCCCCCGTCTTCGCCGGGTGCTTCACCGACGACGTGGGGCTGATCGCGCCCGGCCGCACCCACGACGCGCAGTGCGTGGTGTACCGCGGCCCCGACGAACGCTACCAGGGGCGGCAGGTCTGCTTCATCTCGAACGAGAGCCTGCTGAGGATCGTCGACATCACCGACAAGGAAACCCCGACTCCGATCGGCGGCGCGAGCCACCCGGGCGTGGCCTACATCCACCAGGGCTGGCTCACCGAGGATCACCGCTACTACTACCTTGACGACGAACTCGACGAACTTGTGGGCACGGCCCCGGCGACGCGCACCTACATCTACGATGTCGCCGAACTCGACGACCCGATCCTGGTGGGCAGCGTGGACGGCCCGACCGCCGCGACCGACCACAATCTCTACGTCAAGGGCGACCGGATGTACCAGGCCAACTACCAGGCCGGGTTCCGCCTCTTCGACATCAGCGATCCGGAGGCCCCGGAGGAGATCGGCTGGTTCGACACCACGCCTTACGAAGGGGACCCGCCCGGCTTCGTGGGAGCGTGGACGGCCTACCCGTTCTTCGAGAGCGGCACGGTGGTGGTGACGAGCATTTACGAGGGGGTGTTCCTGCTGCGGCCGCGTCCGAGACAGCTCATTCCCTGAGCGGGGCCGCCCACGAGGGCGGGGGCGCGCACGTGGGCGGCGACCGAAACGATGGGCCCCGCACTCTACGAGAGCGCGGGCACCAGAGGCGCCGGGCGGATTCGAACCGCCGAATGGAGGTTTTGCAGACCTCTGCCTTACCACTTGGCTACGGCGCCCAATGCGAAGGGGGCGCGGCAGTCGGCCGTGCCCCCGGAAGCAGTTCGCGGCGGAAATCACCGGTGATCGTGCGGTGGCTTCCTGCCACGGCTGGACTGCCTGCATCAGAGCGGGAAACCGGACTCGAACCGGCGACCCCCACCTTGGCAAGGTGGTGCTC
>VXMI01000111.1 GCA_009841165.1 Gemmatimonadota bacterium
AAAAGCGGACACATTGCGTGCTCCGAAAAGCGGACATATCATTTGCTCTCGACAAGCGGCGATCAATGAGCGGGAACAAAGTCCGGTGCAGAAGGGATTGACAATGAAGAGCTTGAATCGCTGGTTGGCGGTGGCGGCACTCGGTGCCTCGATCGGAACGGGCCCGGTGACTGCGGCCGGACAGGAACTCCCGCCGGAGATCCAGGTGGACCTCTACATGGTGCGGGCAGACCGCCACATCCAGAACCAGGAATGGGTCGCCGCACTCGAAGCGCTGGACGTCGTCCTCGCGCTGCAGGCCGCCAACGACATGGAGACACCGGACGCGCTGTGGTTCCAGCACGCCGAGGTAGCGATGCAAGCCGGGTATCCGCAGACGGCCGTCGCGTCCCTGACGCGCTACCTGGTCGAGACGGGCCGGGAGGGCGAATACTACACCGCCGCGCTGAGGATGCTGGACGAGGCGGAGAGACGCGGCGCGGGCGACGCTCCAGCGGCCGCACCGCTACCCGCCGCACCAGAGCAGGCCACGCCGCGGCCTGCCGCACCGCAGCCGGCCGCGCCACCGCCTGTCCCGCCCCCTCCCGCTGAAATCGCCGACCCCGCCGAATCCGAGGACCGGTTCACGGTGCTGTTCCCCCTGATCGGCATGAACGCGGCGACCATGTCGTTGAGCAGCGGTGGAACGGTCGTCCCCGACGCCTCGTACCTCAACGGCATTTCGGGCGGGGGCGCGGTCGCGTTTCCGCTCCCGTTCTTGGACGGCATGTTCGACGTGCAGATAGGGGCGCACTACACGCAGAAGGGCACGCGCGTCACGCAGAGCACCCCCGAGGGCGCGACCGTGAGCGTCGACGTCGCTTTCCAGGGCCTCGACATCAGCGCGCTGGCCCGCGTCTCGCCGCCGCAGGTCGCCAATCTCCCGCAGCTTCCGTTCTACGCCCTGATCGGTCCCTACGCGTCGCTGGAGCTGGACTGCAGTGTCACCCTGGACGCGACCGCCGCGATAGGGCGCTTCACCACCAGTGACGCGTGCGCCAACGCGAGTCTGGACACGCAGCCCGTCGATTTCGGGCTCACCGGCGGTATCGGCATCGAGATGGGCTCGGGCACAACCCGCATCAATGTCGGAGCCCTGTACAGCTACGGGATCCAGGACATCGACAAGTTTGCAAGCGAGACGGCCAGGCACAGGGTGCTGAACTTCTTCGCGGGGGTTGCGACGGGGTTCTGAGCAAACCGGAGGACTGAACCCTCACCCCGTCCCCGGCGGCCGCAGCGCGTTCCACCGCTCGATGAACCGCACCGCCGCGTCCACGAACCGCTCCGTCGTCACCCTCCCGCGCTCGGCCGTCCCCTCGGACGGATCCCGCACACCCCACACGCCCGTGCTCGACAACTCGGCCGACGATGTGCCCTTCCCCGTGGACTCGTCCTTCAGCCCTTCGGCGAGGAACACCGACAGCGCCGTGGGATCGCCCGCCAGCACCTCGGGCACCATCGCCTCCAGGTGCGCGGGCATGGTGAGCTCGGCCGGGTAGGCCGCGTCCAGGTCCACCAGTTCAGGGATCAGGTACAGGGAATTCGAAGTCTCGCCGGTGCCGCCGTGCCGGTCGAGAACGGGCGCAGTCTGCCCGCCCGCGTCCGCACCCGCACCCGCCGCGCCCCCCGCGCCCCCAGTCGGCCCCCGCTCCGTCAGCGGTCCCGCAACCGCCCCCAGATCCACCGCGATCCCCTCAGTTTCCTGGTTGATCCGGTCCACGATGAACGTCGTGATCGCGCGATTCCCGCCGTGGGCGTTCAGGATCAGGAAGCGCTTGAAGCCGTGCCGGATCAGGCTCTTCGCGGCCTCGACGTACACCTCCTGGATCAGGGTCGAGGGCAGCGTGACCGTCCCCGCGAACCCCATGTGGTACGGCGACTGCCCGGGCAGCAGGATCGGCGCCACGAGCACATCGGTCCGGTACGCGACCCGCTTCGCACGCTCCACGCCGTTCAGGTGGTCGGTCCCGATCGGCAGATGCGTCCCGTGCTGCTCGAGCGCCCCCACCGGAATGATCACCATGTCCGTGCGCGTAAGCAGATCCTCGACCTCGGGCCGCGTCATGTGCGGCAGATAGTTGCGCACCTTGGCGATCGGCGGCGGTTCCGTGGCCGAGGCGGGGTCCCCTCCCTGGGCGGAGGTTGAGGAGGGGATGAGGGCGGCGGTGGCCATCACGGCGGCCACAGTGGCAAAGCGAAGCATGGCGGCATCCTTGCGGTGCGGGTGGAGGGTGGGGGTGATTTCCCTGCCAACCTAACGCGCGTGGCCGCGCTCTGCGGTGTGGTCAAATCAGTCCCCGGGGACAGGATCCCGCTCGTTCCGCCCCTCCCGGTCTCTAGCGGACGACAACCCCGCGCAGGCTCGTACTGCTCATGGTTCAGATTAGACAATAAACTGAACTATGAGCCGCACGGCGTGGACCACACCCACGGCGCTCGAGGAGTTGAGGCCGACGACCAACACGGAATGGGTTGCGGGAGAGCCAGGGCCGACTCGGCTTTCAGGAATCGATTCAGGCCGATTCCCTCATGCAAGGCCGAAGACCCTTTGGGAGCATGCGATCCGTGGCGGCTGCGGCAGCTGAGCGACGGTGCCGGCTGCCCTGTCTCGCGTCGGCCGAAACTCGCGAGCTCTGCACGTTTCGGGGGTGTCAGGCTGTCTTTAAGTAGGAGGGGGAATCCTTTGCGGATGAGCAGGCCACGGAGAGCGACGCAATGGTGAAGGGCGTAACGATGGCCATGGTGGGCGGCGAACCGACACTGGTGTTCTGGCGCGTCGAGGATTTCGGCAGGGCGATGCGGAGGGCAGGTAGGCATCGAACCCTTCGAGTCCAATGCATTGACACCGCCAACGGTCCCGATGAGACTATAGCGTCTCATTTCATAACGATGGCGTATCACCATGGCGTTGGCGACAAGAGAAAGGATCCTCGAGGCGGCGGGCACGGCGCTGTTGCGGAATCCGAACGCTACAGTTGACCACATCGCGGCCGAGGCGCGGGTTGGGCGGGCGACGGTGTTCCGTCACTTCGGGAGCCGCGCGGGGCTGCTCAGGGCGCTGGCCAGTCGAGCCATAGCCGAGACGGACCGGGTGACCCGGCAGGCCGCGGCACATGCCTGTACCGCCACCGATGCGCTGCGGCTGGTGACGCGGGCCGTTGTCGGCGCCGGCGAGTTCTTTCGTTTCCTGGACTCGGCCGCCGAGCTCCAGGACGAGCCGGAGATCGCCGCGGCCTACCGGCGGCAGATCTCCGAGCTGACTGACCTGGTCGGAGCCGCCAGGCGGGAGGGCTTCATTCGACCAGAGGTCCCGACCGCCTGGGTGGTGGCGAGTATCGATGGCTTGATATGGGCCGCGTCCCGAGCCGTCGGCGATGGGGAACTCGGTGTGGTTCAGGCACAGAATCTCGTCTGGGAGACCATCGCGAACGGGCTTTCGACCGAGAGAACGAGGACATGACCATGCCGAACGGACGGAATCGACTGCCCTTTCCGGCTCAGTTGCTGACGACCGCGATCATTGTGGCCGCCCTGGTCGGGGCCGCCCGCCTGGTGAGTTCCGAAGAAGACTCCGGGGCGTTCGACGAGGCGGCGGAGCAGACGCGGTTTCAGCTGGAAGGAGCCGCCCGTGGTGTTGTATCACCCGACACGGCGGACCATGAGACCCGGGTGCCGGCCGAGAGGCAAGAGCCATGATCGACACAATCTCCAGGGCGCTCAACTGGGACGCGGTTCTGGGCTGGTTCCAAGTACTGAACGACCTGAGCATCGTGTACGTGGTCATCCCATTCTTTCTCTTCGAACTCATTCGCTATGCGTTTCTGAAGCGTCTGAGCTTCGACGTCATCGGCGACTCGGTGGCGAACGTGATCACCTTCGTGTGCTTCGTGGCCATTGAGTACGCGCTCGGGATTCTCTTTGTAACGAAGCTCTACTTCTGGATCTACGAGAACTTCAGCCTGGCGCACCTGTCGCTGAACTGGGTCACGATCGTGACCTGTGTCCTGCTGGCCGATCTCGCGTACTACTGGGATCACCGCATGATGCACCGGGTCGGGGTTGGATGGGCCACGCACACCGTGCATCACAGCTCGCCTCACTTCAACATGTCGGTGGCCTACCGCTTCGGCCCCCTCGACGCGGTGTTCCCGCTCCTCTTCTCCTTCCCCATCGTCATGCTGGGCTATCACCCGATCCTGGTGCTGCTGTCGGAGGTCCTCGTCCAGCAGTTCCAGGCGATCCTGCACACGGAGGCGATCCGTAAGCTGCCGCGACCGGTCGAGTTCCTCTTCAACACACCCTCCCATCACAGGGTACACCACGGTTCGAACCGGCAGTACTGGGACAAGAACTACGCGGGCATGCTCATCATTTGGGATCGCATGTTCGGGACCTTCGAACCGGAGGTCGAGCGTGTGGCGTACGGCATCGACCAGCCGATCAACTCGAACAACCCCTTTACCGTGTTCCTGCACGGGATCCGGCGCATGATCGCGAAGATCGTCCGCACGAAGGGTGTCAGGAACAGGCTGAAGGTACTGGTGAAGCCGCCGGATTGGAGTGCGTCGGAGTAGGGGGCGACCCGTAGTGAGGTCGTGGATGGAACACGTCTGTCGAAGGCCACGCCCGCTCCCAGAGTGCAACGTTTTCGGGTCTGGGGCGGTTAAACAGGTATGGATAGCCCAGTAAGCGGACGCCCAGCCCTTTTTACCCTCGCGCTGGCCTTTGCGGCGGGCGCCTGCTCCGACGTGCCGGACGACACGCTGGACACCGATCGTCCCCTGACCGCGGAGTTCGTCGAGGTCTTCAGGGTGGGAGACATGGATCCGCCCGATTGGGCTCAGTTCGGGACACCTCCGAGCCTGGGGTTCGACGACGGCGGCAACCTGTTCGTCCTGAACCCCGATGTCCCGGTGGTCGCCGTTCTCAACCGCGATGGCGGACTCGTCCGCACGCTGGGGCGGCGAGGCGAGGGCCCCGGGGAGTTCAGCGGCCCCGACGACATCTACGTCTGGAGGGACGGCGCGGTGGCCGTGGCGGACCGCGGAAACGGCACCTATGTCGTGTTCGCCCCCGGTGGCTCCTTCGAACGTCAGGTGAACATGTCGGCGGGCAATGTCGCGGACTATGGAATGATGGCGTTCCGGGGCGGTGCCAGGCCGGATCCCGATGCCGTCGCACTGGTGGCGCGCGGCATGAGCGCCGTCGTTCAGGAGATGTTCCGACAGATCGAATCGCCCAACCCTACCATCGGCCCGCGCGGCCTGGAGCGGTTGACCCTGGGATCGACGGGCACCACCGCCGAGCCCATCGTCCAGGCGGGCGAGGTACGGGCACGGGCGCCCGGTGAGGAGGCATCCGGTGCGACGGACGAGCCGAGAAGGTTCGACCCTGCCCTGCTCTTCGACGTGCTGCCCGACGGGTCGGTGGCCTATTCCGATTCCGCTGGCTATTCGATCAAGCTCGTTACGGGCGACGGTGCACCCATCGGCACCATCTCAAGACCCATCAATCCCGAGCCGGTGACCCCCGAGGTCGAGACGACCGTGCGGGATTCCGCGATGGCGACCTTCGAGCGCCTCTACGGTGACCCCACCAATCCGCAGGGACCGGACCAGGCGCCGCCGGAGTACATGGCACAGATGGTCGCGCAGATGCGCGCCGACATCGAGGGCATGCAGTTCAACCACGAGATACCCGTCGTCGTTTCCCTCAGGGCCACATGGGAGGGCGGGCTCTGGGTACGGCGCCGACGCGAAGGCGACCCCTGGGAGGGAGCGGTCGGCGTGATCGACGTCTGGAATCCCGACGGGCGCTACGTCGGCACTCTGCCACCGGGCGATCCGCCCATGCCGGACGCCTTCGGCCCCGATGGCCTGGCCGCCTGGGTCGAGCTGGACGAACTGGACGTGCCGACGATCATCGTGGGGAGGTTGCCGCCGGCGGTGAGGTGACGGGGACATCACGGTCCCGCCCGTCGATTCAGCGCCTCTGATCCACCTCGTCCGGAATACCCCGGCTGAACAGCACCTCCATGGGCGGCTCACCGCCGTCCAGCGCCATCGCGGCCGCCTCCGGCCCTCGCAGGAACGCCCTGACCTGGCCGGTGACCGGGTCCCGCAGAATGGTCATGGGCGAGTCGGTCGTCCGGTCGAGCATGGCCGATCCGCCGTCTCCGACCAGCGAGATGCTGGCCAGCGTACCCGTCCACGTTACCGGCACGGTGAGAACGAAACTCGATCGTCCATCATCCAGGTCGAGGATCTCGGGCATGTCGAAGGTGAGCGAGAACGCCGAGCCGCCATCGGCGGTCCTGCCGCGGAGCCGGAACCCGCCGCCCGGGGGCGGCAGCGATGGCGCCGCATCAACGACGAAGGCCGGGTCCAGGAACGGGTCACCGGCGGAGTCCAGCCCACCCCAGACCAGGACCGTGCGGGTCGGCGCCGTGCTGGTGGCGGCCCCCGATTCGGCGTCCAGCCGGTGGCGAAGGGCGTTCGAGTAGTGGTAGTCGCTGATCCAGCCGCCGCGGCAATAGGACATGATGTCCGGAGCGTACGGCGTAATCAGCCTCTCCTGCGCCACATCATAGCCCCACGACCCGATCCGGCCGTTGCGGTCGGGGAATAGCGGGTCCGGTCCTCCCGCACCTCCGCACGGCGCATGGTACAGACCCATGTTGTGTCCCAGCTCGTGGGCAACGGTGAATGGAGCCGGCGTCGAGAAGCTCGCCCACGAGCGGATTCCTGCCGCCACCCCGAGAAGGCCCCTCGGAATCGGTGAGAGCATTCCCATCCAGTAGCCCGATCCACCCTCCATGTGCCTTATCGCTCCGACCTCGCGGAGCACGGCTATGCCGTTGGTGGTCGAGGTGACGACCGGATCGTGCCGCCGGACGTCGAGGTCTCCGATCGGGAGCAGGCTCCGCGTGCTGGAAAGCATCTCGCTGCCCTCCGGATCGTTCGCCATGTCGGCCGTGATGTCCAGAATCGCCGAATCGGGTCTCGCGTCGTACAGGAAAGGGACCACCGTCAGACGGAAGTCGGGCATCTCGCGGACGTCCACGGCAATCCGGCCGGTCTCCGGAATCCTGTCCACGATCCCCAGGCCGGCATCGAGGATGCCGGTCGGGTCGACTTCGATCACCATCTCCAGGCCATCCCTGATCACGTGGCCCGGGATCTCGGCGTTCGCCGACCGGGACAGCGCGCTTTCGTCGATTTCGGTTGGAATCGGCCCGTCGCCACCCGCGATCTCCACCACGTGCGCTTCGGTGCCTCCCCGGTAGAAGGTGGCGCGCACCGGGGGAATCCGCTGCCCGTTCGCCCGGGGCGAGGAGACGAACACCCGCAGCAGGGCCGGACGGCCCGCGATCAGGGGCACCGGGAACTCCCGCGACTGGATCGTCTGGGTCAGATAGACCGCCGCACCGCCACTGTCGCAACGCGCGACTCGCTGGAACTCGACCCCGTTCAACCACGCCATCAGCTCCGGATCGGCCGGTGCGCAGAGATCCGTGCCTCCCGCCTTGAACTCCTCGAGTTCAGCCAGCGCCTTCAGGCTCGCTGGAATGGGACCCGAGAGGCCGGCGTTGCTGCCCAGCCAGAGGTCTTTCAGCGCAGTCAAACCCGCCAACTCCGGTGGGAGTAGGCCGGCCAGATCGTTGCCGTAGATGTACATCCGTTCGAGGCTGCGCATGCTTCCCATGGCGGGCGGAATGGTTCCCGTCAGAGCATTCCTGCTGAGCCACAGAACCTTGAGATTGACCAGATTGCCCAATTCGCGCGGGATGTGTCCGGTCAACTGGTTGCGCTGCATGTACAGGTACTCGAGGCTGGTGAGATTCCCCAGTTCGACCGGGATACCACCGGTCAGCTCGTTGTTCTGCAGACGCAGTAAGGCAAGGTTGGACAGAGAACCCAGCTCCCTGGGAATCGGTCCGCTCAGGTCGTTGTCACCAATGTCGAGGTACTCGAGATTGACCAGGCGACCGAGTTCTGCGGGCAAGGGGCCCGCAAGGCCGCTGTACCTGAGCGACAGGCTCGTGAGTCCCGTCAGCCTTCCGATCTCCGGGGGCAGGCCGCCGGCGAGCCCGACTCTGAACATGTACAGTTCCTGCAACTCGGAAAGTCCGAAGAATTCCGGGGGAATCGGTCCGGTGAGGCCATAGTTGCCGCTGAGTTCAAGCACCCTGAGGTGGGGCAGGTCGCCCAGCGCCGATGGGATGGCGCCCTGGACTGCGTTGTATCCGAGCGACAGATGCGTGACGTGGCCGCTGCGATCCGTGGTAACGCCCAGCCATTCACCGATGGGCGCGTTGGTCATCCAGTTGTCGTTGCGGGTCCAGTTGGGGCCGTTGGTGCTGGTGTAAAGGGCGATCAGGGCCTCCCGTTCCGACTCGGGAGTGCAATTCGTTCCCGTCCCATCGTGCTGGTCCACGGTCCGCAGCCATTCCTGGAACTCCGAATCGTGGGGCACGCACAGCTGGGTATCCGCATATCGAAACACCTCGAGCGGCAACTCCGTCAGCGACCTGGGAAGCTCGCCCGTCAGCCTGTTTCCGCCCACATCCAGCCTCTGGAGCGCGGATAGCTCGCCCACCACCTCCGGCAACATTCCGGAAAGTCCGTTTTCGCCGAGGTCCAGGGTGGACACCTGGCCGATCGAGTCGGTTTCCACCCCGGACCATTCGTCCAGCACTGCGTCGCCGAGCCACCCGCTCGAATCGATCCACCCGCTGCCAGCCGTCGCTTCAAACAGCTCTTCCAGGGCCATTCGGTCCGCACCCGCGCAGTTCAGGCCGACCACCTGTGAGACCCCCGCAGCCCACTCCGTGAATGCGGCGGTCCCCGGGATGCACAGTCCCCGGTTGCCGCCGAAATCGAGTGCGCGCAGGTGCTCGAGCTCCAGGAAACTCTCCGGGATGAACCCGGTGAGGCGGTTGTCCTGGAGGTACAGGCCGGCGAGTTGCGTCAGGTCTCCGAGCCGGGTGGGAATCGGTCCCCTGAGTTCGTTGTCCGAAAGCCAGAGGTGCTGCAGTTCGGTCAGGTCTCCGAGTTCGGGAGGAAGCGTGCCTGTCAGACCGTTGCCGGGCAGCGTCAGCCACACTATCCGGCCGGCGCTGTCGGTGACCACGCCGTGCCAGTCGCTGAGCGGCGCATCGGTCAGCCAGTTGTCCCGCCGCACCCACTCCGGGCCTTCGGTGGCGTTGTAGAGCGCCTCGATGGCGGCTCGATCCCTGGCAGCGGCCGCGGTCTCGGACAACGGCTCCGTCATGCCGTCGTTGCAACCGGCGCTTGCGAGGCACAGAGTCAGCATCGCCGCCGCGCAAAACACGGGCCTGGGGGAATCGCGTGCGTGCACACACTCGGAGGTGAAGTCCCGCGTCGATGCGCGTCTCAAGTGCATAAGAACGCTCCTTGAGTCCAGATTGACATGCGCTAGTGTTAATGATAGTGGCTGTTACATGGCTGTAGTGTGGCTGACTTGGCTAGTTGCATGGCGTTAGGGTGGCGTTTGGGGCCGGCGATGCTCGATGTGAGCCGATGCTGCTATTCTGGCGCGTCGAGGATTACCGCAGGGCGCTGGGCGCGAGCCGGGACACGGGTTTGCCGTTGACCTGCCCCAGGCGGTCGCGGAGGAGATCATTGAGCGCATCCGGCGAGCGCTCAAGGAGGATCCGGAGGCGGAGGCGGAGGAAGCGTGACTGCCCATTCGCGGTCGCGAATCCACTGGCGACTCAGGGTCCAGGTGGATGGATGCATTGATGAACCTCGACCGACTCCACACCGAGAGCATCCGTCACTGTCAGCACCAGGCGATCGGGAATCACGGCCATGAGGGCCTGGCGCGGAGCCAGGGAAACCCGGCTGGCGAGTTGACCCTGGGCATCAACGATGTCCCAAACCTGGTCCCGCCCGTCAGGAGTCCGGCGCACCCAAAGGAGGTCGTCCGGTCCGCTCAGGAGTTCGAACACCGGTGGGTGGTGTCCGGGAAAGTCAACGGTACGCCGTGCTACCTCTCTCAACGGATCGAACACGCCCCGCTGCCCGAAGATCTCCTGCGGGATGGCGTTCTGAAACCACAATTCCCTGTCCTCCGCCGTGACCTCGAAACGGTCACCAAGGGCCAGCGTAACGACCGACCTCTGTTCGCCGTCGAGACCCAGAATCCTGACCTCTGAATCCGGTCCCTGCCAAAGCGCCACGCCGCCGGAAACGGGCGTCCATTGCGGGTCCGGCCAATACGGAGGTGCCAGATTCAAACTCGGTGCGTCCGGTGCAGTGAGACGCAACCGGGTCGCCGTCGTCCTGGGGTAGTCGATCAACGTTTCATGACCGACCGGATCTTCATCGGCGCTGGCCCCGAACGACAGTGCCCTGATGGACCTCTCGTTGCCCATGGGAACGGACGACCCGAACAGAACTGTGTCGCCCCCGGCCCGATGGAGCCAGCGCGGGAAGTTGGGAGGCATTCCGAAGTCCCGAAGCGGCACGGTTCGCACCAGATCGCCCGTAAACTCAAAGATGGACAAGCGTCCCTGATCGCCGTCGAGGGCGTAGACATGGCGGCCCACCAACGCAACTCCGGAGGCTGACTGGAATTCGCCGGGTCCCTGGCCGCTCAGCCCCCAGCTTCCCCGTCGGCTCCCGTCAGCAAGATCGAACAGATGGGCGACCGGATAGGACCCGGTTAGCACCACCAGAAGTGAATCGTCGGTGCTCACCGCCCTCACATCACTCCATACGAGGTCATTGCCGTCGATGCGGTAAGCCAGGTCGCGATCAACGCACACCTGCTCGAAGCAATCGCAGATCTCGCTGTCGGACGCAGCGACTTTGCAGCAGTAGCCATCACCGCATTTGACCGAGGTGTTTTCGGCATAGCAGTCACCGGCGACAGCACACACCTGAGTCGGTACCGGACGGGCCGCAGAGACTGTCACTCCTGCTACGCCGATGATCATGAGTGTCAAAGCCGAGCGTACGAGGCTCGGGTGCGGACGCCGATGTGCAAGAATCGACATGATCCTTCTCTCCAGGCGCGAAGGGTATGCGATTGCCAGCGCCGGCACCCTTGGTTTGCGCGAGAGACCGGCGGCCAGGAAGAGGAGATGCCGGGCGTATTCCGAGGGCCGCGCGCCGAGTAGGACAAGCACCCCTTCGTCGCACGCCTTCTCGCTGGCCAGGTCAGCAAAACGCTCGGCCGCCCAAACGAAGGGATGAAACCAATAGAAGGCGCACACGCCACGGCGCACGAGTTGCCGAAGCGCGTCCCGCCGGCGCACATGGATGAGTTCGTGGGCCAGTACCGCAGCACGCCGCTCCCGGCTCCAGGTTGCCGCTGATTCCGGAAGCAGGATCACTGGCCGCCGTAGACCTGCCGTCATCGGCGTCGCAACCGCTGCGCTGGACAGGAGCCGTATCCTGCTGCGGAGGCCCAGCCGGTGCCGCAGTTCCTCGGCCTCACGCGCCCACTCTCGACCGCGCACAGGGCGTGCGGTCCCCACGAGTCTCCGCAATCGTAAGGTGGCGGTGGCAAGCGGTACCAGCGAGAGCACACACCCGACGATCCACACGATCCAAGCGATCCGCACGACGAGGTGCCTCATGGGGACATCGGCCGGAGCACCATCCGCCCCGCCGAAGCCTGCGTCCAATCGGGCCAACTCCTCCGGTACCAGAGCTTCACGCATGGCGGTGTCATCCGGCAGCGGGACAGGGACCATGTCCGCAAGCGGGGTTGCGCTGGAACCCGGGCTCAAGGCAGGCCGAGGCGCATCAGCGGCGGTCGGAAGAAGCGGCACCTCCCAGGAGGGACCGATGAGACCGAGGAGCGGGAGGGCGAGCACGAGGACGAACGTTGTGGTCCACAGTAGATGAAGAGTCCTGGGCGACCCCCGTCGACCGAGCCACGCGAGTACGAACGCCACCAGCAGCATGCAGGTGACTTGCGCCGTCAACGCGACAGCACTCGGGGCCACATCGAAGACCGCGACGGCCACGCCGTTCACCGGCCCTCCTTCGCAGCCTGCTCGATCATTTCCGTGATCCGTGCGTGCTCCTCGGGAGTCAGGTCGTCCCCACGCAGTTCGAGAAGTGTGGCCACGGCTCCCGGTAAGGAGCCGCCGAAGAAGGTCCTGAGGACGTGGCGCATCGCCGAACGACGCGCGCGTCGTACCGGCATCGTGGGCGAATAGACGTAGCGGAGTCCGTCCCGCTCGCTCACCAGGTGTCCCTTCTCCACCAGAATCCGCAACGTCGAACGAACGGCCGAATACGTCGGCGGGTCGGCCATGTTCTCCTGTATCTGAGCGGCTGTCGCGTTCCCCAGTTCGTGAGCGAGATCCATGACTTCGCGTTCTCGTCTGCTCAGCGCCGGGAGCGAGTTCATTTCGGCTGCCTCCTGCTCCCGATGGTCGACGTCTGTTGTCGGGAGATACGGTAACGTCGAAATGCTGAAAAATCAACATTCTCACCGCCAGTCGCTCCCGCAGATAGACGATGGAGCTGCTGGAGCCCTACCGCGGGGCGGGTCTACGATCCCTGCCGCGGCTCGTTCGGCGTTTTCGTCCAGTTGGTCGAGTCCACCCGCAGCGCCCGAGGCCCAGCCTGTCGATCGGGACCGCGGGGACGGCGCGGCGAGGGCCCCGGCGACTTCGGCGGCTCACCGGGTCACGACGGATTGAGCGCCGGACTCTTTTGGATGGATCGTTGGCCCGGGGGATTCGCTGGCGGTGTGTCACGGTGGACCGCCAGTGGGACCGAAGCACTTCGTGTCCGTCCTGGACACCCGGGGACGCCACGGTCGCAGGCTCAACCTGGCCAGCGACGAAGGTGTGCACGTTTGTCGCGATCTGCTGCCGGGCGGAGCAATCCTGGCCAGTGTGGGCAGTCTGGGGTGAACTCGTCGTCGTCGCCCCCACGGAATGGTACGAATTCAAGGCCTACCGGCAGGACGGATCCCTGGCGCGGATCGTTCGGCGCGAAAACGACGTTCGAAGTCCCACGCAGGCCGATCTGGACGGTTACCGGGCGGCCGAAGCACCGGAGGGGGAGCTGGCCAACTTCGCCCGCAACCGCCTGGCCGCCTGGAACGCCCTTCCACTCGCCGAATCCTTCCCCGCCATCTCCGCCATCGAGGTGGATCTCCTCGACAACCTCTGGGTCCGCGAATACAACCTTCCCGGCGAGGAAGGTCGAGCTCTCTGGACCGTCTTCGACGCGGACGGCCTCGTTCTCGGATTCGTCGAAACACCTCCGGCACTTGTCGTCTACGAGATCGGCGACGACTACATCCTGGGCAAGGTCAGGGATGAACTGGGGGTGGAATACGTGCAGGTCTGGGGGTTGGATCGGTCCGGTTAGTCGGCCAGTGTCCGGCGGAGCGGTCGACAGTATCGGATGGAATGTCCGCCTTACATTATGTAAAGTCAACGTGACATCGTGGGACAGTCGAACTGTCCGAAGGCTACGGAGGAAGATGGCGAGTAAGCAGATCGACAGCGGCGTACCGACCGGCTACGAGGCCGAGCTGTGGCCGTGAACATCGACACCACCTTCCTGCGTCGTTGCATCGCGTCGCTCGAACGAGCGGTCGAGGGGATCGAACGGCAGGAGGACCGCGACGATGTCATGTACGACATCTATCGCGCCGCCTGCGTCAAGGAGTTCGAACTCGTCCTCGAACAGTCGGGCAAGCTTCTTCGCAAGCGGCTAGCCCCCTGGTTTGCCAGCAACCGCCAGGCGGACCGCCTTCACTTCAAGGATCTATTCCGCCACGCAGCCCGCCACGACCTCATCTCGACGGGTGCGGTCGAACGGTGGCTGCGCTACCGCGACAACCGCAGCTTCACGGCTCACGACTATGGCGAGGACTTCGCGGAAGCCACGCTGAAGCTGCTTCCGACCTTCATTGGCGACGCCGAGGCCCTCGCCGACATCATCGAACGGCCGGACGATGCCTGACCGCTTGCGCCTGGCCGCCCGGCATCGGCGCGCGCTCGAAGCCCTGCTCCGGCAGTATTTGCCGGGCGTCGAGGTGTGGGCCTACGGCAGCCGCGTCAACGGCCGGGGTCATGAGGGCAGTGACCTTGACCTCGTGCTGCGGGGACTGAGGCTTGAGAAGATTCCGATCGCGCGGCTGATGGACTTCGAGGAGGCCGTGCGGGAATCCACGATTCCGTTTCTCGTCGAGGCGAGGGACTGGGCACGGCTGCCCGAGCGGTTTCACCGTGAGATTGAACGGGAGTATGTGGTGGTGGTAGGGGGTGACCCGTCGTGATCTCGCCGCAGATTGCACGTTTTTGCGTCTGGGGCTGTCAGTAAGGGTAGAGGCACGAACCGATGAGCGATGAGGACCTCTGGAGATGCTCCCGTGAGGCTCCCGTTCCTCCCGGTTCAGACCGGTCGGCGCCTCCAGGATCTGCTCGACGCCGGGATCGGGGTCCACCACCAGCATCGTCTCGATGTCTGGTTGGGCCCGTGCTCGTCGGGAATCAATCCTCTCCCCACCGATGGCAGAGCCCCAACTGCCCGGGCCCTCAGTGCCGCGCGTGCAACGTCGGCTCCAGAGCCAGCTTCCGAGTGGTTTCGGCCACGATCTCGGGGTCGATGCCCAGCACCTCTCGGCAGAGGCGCTCGTTGAGCTCAAGCCGGACAGGATCCTCGGCCAGCGCGCTGAAGCCTTGAAGTTCGAGGTGTCTGAGGTCGGCGTAGACGGTGGCGGCGGCGATGAGCTGGTCGTCCGAAAGGCGGTCCACATCAAGCACGGGCATGGTGCGAGCGAGCTCGTGGGGCACGCGTGAGCGGCCCAGGTAGGGCCGGTTGCCGTGCATGATTCGTAGGAGTAGCCCGAACGTTGAGTTGAGCCACAAGCACAGGGCTTCGATCTTTCCGAATTGAGGGTCGCGCGCGATCACGGAAATCCAGGAACTTATCCCGAGCATCGGGTCGTCGGTCACCACTGCAGCCACTCGCTGGGGCGCCATGCCTAGGTCCGCCGCCAAGTGCAGACGGCCGCTCTTCGCCAGCATCCGATCCTGGTCGGATCGGCTCCGGTCCGCTCGTCGTTCCAGGAGCGCGTCGGCGGACGCGGCCAAGCAGGTGTTCCTAACAGCCTTGTGATGCCACAGCGCCGGAACCCCTGCCCGGAGCTCCCATTCTGCCGGAGCCACTGCCTGCGGCCTTTCGCGTACCGTGAACAGTCCATACGTCGGATTCTTGACCTGCATGTGGTAAGGGCCCAGGTCAGCGAACGCCCCGAGTTCCGCGATTGGGACTGAAGCGAGCGGCCCATGTTTCCCCTGCGCGACTCGCTTCGCGATCAATGCCAATTCTGGCTGGACGAACGTCGCGAGCGACCACGGACCACCGTCCAGGGGCAATTCCGCCTGCGGCACCAGGACGGCGTTCCCTCACGTCGTCTCCCCAATGTCGATCGCCTTCGGCTCGAGGGGGGCCAGGCTGTCGCGTATGGCCAGAAGCTTCCGGGTCAGCCCTAGCGCTTCGATCGGCTCGTCCGCATTCCTCGACAGATTCACAAAGCACGCCCGGCTGTTCTTGCGGTCATGATGGTGCTGCCGGGTCGCCACGATCAGCACCTCGGCAATGCGTGTGGACTCCGAGAACGACACGAGCCGCCGTCCAGGCGGGGACTATAGACTTGACTTGAGCGCCTTGCTTCTAAAGCTTTTACAAGTCTTGTCAAAATAGGAGATCAAAAATGAAGCAGATGAGTCTATTCGAGCTTCAGAGACGCTTTCCTTCGGAAGCAGCAGCTATAGCTTGGTTCGAAAACCTTATTTGGTCTAGAACTGGCCGATCCTGCGGTCACTGTGGAAGTGTGGATACTTATCGAATTCAAAGCAGAAGGCCGCTACCATATCGATGCAGGGATTGTAAGAGGTATTTCAGTGTAAAGACTGGTACGATCATGGCCTCTTCTCCACTTCCTGTTCAGAAATGGGTATATGCGGTCTATCTCGATGTGACGCATCCTAAAGGAATCTCTTCGATGCAATTGCATCGCGATATCGGCGTTTGTCAGAAGACAGCCTGGTTTATGCTACAGCGAATTCGAAAAGTATTCGCTGTCCGAACGGGACGTAGATACGCCGGCCCTGTTGAGGTTGATGAGACCTATATTGGTGGCAAGGAACGGAATAAGCACTGGAGAAAGAGACTCGGATCAAATTGGCCACAGGGTAAGACTGTCGTTGTCGGAGCAAAAGACAGAAATACAAATCGGGTTTCTGCGAGAGTGATTCCATTCAGATCCAAGAAGGAACTATTCGGATTCATAAATGACCATACAGACTCCAATACGATGATCTACACTGATGGAGCGTCAAGCTATCGCGGCCGGAAGAACCATGAGTCCGTAGCGCATACTCGAGGCGAATATGTCCGCGGAGATGTCCATACGAATGGAATAGAGAGCTTCTGGGCGATTCTGAAGCGGGCTTACATGGGAACCTGGCACTACGTCTCCCCGAAGCATCTACATCGGTATCTGGCTGAGATGACGGCACGACATAATATGCGTGGTCTGGATACGATGTCCCAGCTGGAGAGAGTAGCTGAGAGGATGGTAGGACTGCGACTCACTTACGAGGAACTGATTGCTTAGATGATTAGAAAGAAGAGTGCTGTGCGTGACTGACTAGTCTCGGCACGGCATGACATAAACTCACCAAGAGATGACTCATAATGACTTGTCTGGTATTGACTCGACCATCTCTGTGTCTACTCTTCTTTCTAATCATCTAAGCTCTGCAAAGTTGCTCTTGCCAAACTCTCAGATTGAAGCGTCGGTCGGTATTCTCTCTTCCAGCGGCGATAGACACCTCCAAGTTCAGGAGTATCCCATCCGAACGTCATCCATCCATGAGGGAAGTTGAATTTATACTCACGGGGATCCTCCTTATACCGATGGCCCAGAATCTGAAGAGATCTGGTGATAGCTTGACCCGGACAAGGACTATCTGCTCGAGCGATTACCTCATAGTGACTCGTAATACGAGCTATGTATCCAGAGGTTCTAAAACTGTATCGAACCTCTCCAACGAGGCTAGAAAATGTCTTTGTCCGCTCAACAGTGAACGGAATCTTCCGAACCCGATGTTTCTTGTAGAAGTTCATCTATAGGTATTCACGGTTAGTAGAAGAGAGGAATGACTTGACTGACTTGACATAGCTTGTCTAGACATCGCTTTACTTGACGAGGCCCAGACTGGCAAGTTGCCATTTCTTTCTTCTACTAACCGTGAGATCTTAGATCGATATCCCATTATCTGAACTCTCTTTGAAGTCGTTGCCTCTTGATACTAAGATTGGTAAGCATTCGATCGAGTTCCTGGAATTCGTCCTCAGACCAATTCTCTGGAGTTAGCTTCCTCGCCCGATTAGTCCAGTCGAGAGTGCCTACCGTGAGATCCCTCCATTCGGCATGGAGCTGTTTCGCTCGATCGTATTCAGCAAGCTGACGTTCGACAAAGGCGAGGCTTCTCGTCCCAGAAGCCTCGATTCCGAGATCTCGAAGATCTGCATTCGCGACTCTGCCGGCTTCCAAGGTAAGCCTGAGATTCGCAACCATTCTATCATCGAGGAGAAGCTGTGGTAATTCTCGTTCCAGAGCTGGGAGAAGCAGAGCATGCTCCTTCCCCCGCTCGAGGAGCGGGAGAAGCCGGTCAGATCTTTCGAGGATGATTTCAGCACCCCGAATCTGAGCGGCGCGGAGCATTTCCGTGGCCTCCTGATCACGGTAGATTCCTGGAGGATCGGAGTTTTCCTGAGAGCACCCCAAGAGAAGGATGCCAATCAGGAGGATGGTCTGGCGTCGGACGAGTCTCATCTCTTCTTCCTGGTAGATCCTAACATCGCGGCGCACGC
>VXMI01000085.1 GCA_009841165.1 Gemmatimonadota bacterium
CCCCCCCCGGGGGGGGGGCGCCGGGGGGGGGGGGGGGGCTACACGCCGCGACGAGCCGCGTGGCCGCGTACAGCAGGACCATCGTCGCCAGAACCGCCTCGTGCTGGCTGACCGCGAGCAGGGACAGCATGTCCCAGAGGCCGAAGAGGGGCGCGCCGAGGAGGTAGCCGACCGGATGGTGGAGGGTGGCGGTGGGGAAGGGCTGGAGGGTGGCGGCGTCGCGCAGGGTGGGAACGGCGAAGGGCGTGGAGAAGACAACGAGGGCAGCTACCAGGATGGGTCCTCGGAGGCGTCGCACCGGCATGCCCGGCACGCGGCTCATCGCACCGTGTTCGCGAGTCGTGACGCCCGCTCGCCGACCAGATCGGCCTGGGCAGCCAATGCTTCTTCGCCGAGTCCCGGGAGCGCGAGTTCCTCCGCCACCGCACCGGCGCGCCGGTGCGCCAGATGACACAGCTCCCGTACGCGCCGCCGCACGAAGGGCGGTGCCATGCCGCACCGTCTTGCGAACCGGTCCCAATCGATGCGGCGCAGTTCTCCCAGCGTACGGCGACCCGCGATGTTCATCGCGAACCTGGGCGTGTACCGTGGATAGGCAACGGTCGACAGCAGGTCGTAGAGCGGGGCCAGCACCACTTCGCCCCGCGGCTTTCTCAGCAGGCTGTAGTTCTTGCCGTGGGCATCCGCGTTGCCCAGCAACACGTGAACGATCGCTGCATCGAGCAGACCGAGCACGGCAACCGCGGGACGGGTACACACCCGTCGCACCAGTTCGAAGCACTCCGGGAATCCTGGCCCGCCGTCCGAGGCATACTTCCTCTGGGGTACAAACCCGAGAGCCTGGCAGAAGTCTTCCTGGTGGAGCCGTTCCACCCTGCCGTCCGGGGCGGTTCGCCGGTCGTAGCGTTCCACCAGCAGGTAGCTGCCGTCCGCCACCACTGCGGGTCGCACCGGTGCGACCGTCAGTCCCATCCGTGACGCAAGGCGCATCGCGAACGCCTCGTTCTCGGTGGGGTGGTCGAGGTCGGGGATCGGCGGCTTGAGGATGTGTGTGGTGGGCTGGCCAGCGACGGGAAGCGCGACACGTTGATCGACCAGTACGACCGGAAGCTTGGATTGGGCTCCAGCCAGGGACATCCGCAAGCCTTCTCCCGGGGCGCCGGCCGGACCCTCGGAGTCCTGTCCGATGCCGGCGAGAAACGGCCGCGTGCGGATCGTCTCGATGAGAAGCAGCAGCTCGTCGTCCAGGAGCGGCTCGGACGCTCCGGCCGCCACCATGCCACCGGGCTCTGCGTCGTCAGGCAGCAGGGTGAGCGCACCCGCCAACTCCGCTCCGAGCGCCGCCAGGAGACGGAACGTGTTGGAGGGCGATACCCCGAGGGCCGTTGCGACCGCATCGCGTTGCGCGCCCTCCGGCAGGAGTCCCTCGAAGAACGGCAGACAAAGCCGCGCACTGAAGCTCTCCGCTCGCTTGGGCAGCGAGAACGAAATGGGCGGTGCCGACTCGTCCTCGATCCACCGGCCGTCGTAGGTGAAACGCATGGCGCCGTGTCGATCCAGCGCAAGGCGGCCGACCGTCGTCCCGGCCCACCAGACGGTCAGTGACCGAGTCATTCAGACGACCATGCCCGTCGCGGCTGACCACCGGCCAGGTCCACCGTTCGCCGGGCGGCCGCCTCGCCCGACGCCTCCTCACCTGACGCTGCCTCGGCCGGCTCCGCCTCGCCCCAGGGATTCTCGACGCGCAATGTGCACCCGAGCGCATCGAGCACGGTGATGACCTTTTCCAGCCGGACGGTGGGCTTTCCCCGCTCCAACTCGGACAGGAACCGGATGCCTACCCCTGCGGCTCCAGCCAACTGATCCTGGCGGAGGCCCTGTGCCCGTCTGGCGGCCCGTAC
Source organism: Gemmatimonadota bacterium (assembly GCA_009841165.1). GTDB lineage: Bacteria > Gemmatimonadota > Gemmatimonadetes > Longimicrobiales > Gaopeijiaceae > Bin94. The sequence continues at coordinate 1,902 of VXMI01000085.1, forward strand.
GATGCGTCCGATTTCCGCAGGCGTCATTTCGTGAGGTTCTTTCCCGATCGGAATAGCCAATGCCGCCGAGCTGGCGAACGCGAGTCTTCATTCAACCAAAATGCATTCCCGAACGGGAAAGATTGTTGCCTTGATGGCCCAAGTCAACCCTGAAGTTTCCCGAACGGGACAACAGGGCTGTGAGACGTCGTGGAGAATGTCGCATTTGCCCGAACGGGAAAACGGATCCGGTCGGCTCTCCGGGGGTGCGGCCCCAGAAGGCAGCCCCGAGCGCCCCCCCTCACCTCGCCAGCGTATGCGAATACTTCACCAGCAGCGCCCGCCCGGACGACAGCGGCCGCCGCGGCCCCAACCCGTCGTCGCGCACGTTGTTGAAGCCCTCGTTGTAGACGATCCAGAGGTCGGTGCCCTCGCGGAAGTGATACCGGAAACGGATGTTCAGGCTCGTCTGGTCGGTGGCGCCGTTGTACTGGCCGAAGGTGCTCATCGACACCTTGGGGTTCAGCGCCGTCTTGACCCGCAGGCTTGCCAGCTGGGCGGTGGTGGCGACCCCCCGGTCGGCGAAGTCCAGGCGGTTGACCTCGTAGCCCGCCTCGAGTTCCAGGTACTTCGACACGACCCACACGGGCCCCAGCGACAGCCTGACCCGGGTGCCGTCGTAGAAGCTGCCCACCGAGGCCTCGAAATCGCCCCTGAGGAGGTCGCTTCGGGGGAACCTGAGCGTGGAGGTCAGTTCGTGGAACCAGTATTCGCCCGCCGGGATCACCACGTCCGAGATCGGGAACGCAGCGCGCACGCTCTCGAAGCTCGACAGCGTTCCCACGGTCAGGTTCGACCCGTCGCGGAAATCGAATTCGAGCTCGGGCTTGATCTCGCGGGACTCGGCGCTCTGGTCCGCGTTGCGGAAATACTGGGCCGTGCTGATCTGCAGCGCGCGCGCCAGCAGCGGCGACGAGTCGTCCCGCATCTGCCGGTAGCGCAGTTGGGCTCCGCCGTAGGTGAAGTCCTTCCGCAGTTGGAAACCGAGGCCCGGCACGTAGTCCTCACCCACCCGGATCCCCTCGGCGTAGTAGGAGAACCCCTCGTCGCGGCGGCGCTCCAGCCGGACCCTCCCGAGCCCCGACTCCAGTCCGCCCGCCTGTTCGGCCGCCTCGTCGAAGGTGTGGGCCCACTGGACGATCAGGTACTCGTAGCCCAGCCACCGTATGACCGCGTCGAGGCCGTACGCTGTATTGTTGCGCCCGGAAGACCCGAGGCGCGTGGTCAGCATGCCGCCGACGCTCGAAAAGTCGTCGATGACCTGCTGGCGCAGCCGAAAGACGCCGACGTTCTCGGACGACACGCCGTGGTGCGGGGCGGTCTGCATGTTGAGGAAGCCGAAGTCCGTGCCGGCCCAGCGCCCCACGGCCCGCGCGCCTCCGTAGATGCGCACGATTTCGCCCTGATCCAGCCCGATCCGGCGGCTGTGGAAGAGCCGGTTGAACATCCCGCCCGTGTTGAAGTCGAAGGTCGAGGCGCGCTCCTGGAAGAACTGCCGCTTCTCGGGAAAGAACAGCGCGAAGCGGGTGAGGTTGATCTGCTGATCGTCCGCCTCGACCTGGGCGAAATCGGTGTTGAGCGTCACGTCGAGCGCGAGGTTCGAGGTGGGCGAGTACTTGAGGTCGAGTCCCAGTTCGGTGGTGGGGTCGCGCTCGCTCCGCCACTGGGCCGTGGGCACCTCGGGCGGCTCGGCGAGCACCGGATTCTGCTTGAAACCGCCCAGCGCGAACGGGGTCAGGTACACCGGCGCGGACTGCTGAACGTCGCGGAGCACCACGCGCTGCGCCCGCGACGGCTTGGCGAACCCCAGACGTCCCCACCTGGGCTCGATCGGCGGAAAGGTCTGCCGCTCGTTCTTGCGGGCCACCGCGCGGTAGAGGATCAGCCCCATCTCGACCTCGTCGCCGGTGACCTGAAAGCCCAGCGTGGAGAACGGAATCCGGAACTCGGCGAACCACCCCTCTTCGGTCTGCGTGGTGACCACGTCCCAGTACGAGTTCCAGTCCCAGCTCATCGGCATGCCGTTGGTGAACTCGGCGTCGTTCGAGACCGTGCGGTCCTGGCGCACACCCGACGGGTTCACGGTGAACCAGACCGCGGTCTCGTAGTCGTTGTAGCTGTCGATGATCACCGACAGGATGTCGTCGCCGCTGTACTGGTCGCGGTAGAACGTCCCGGTCCGGATTCCGTCGGGGTCGGAGTCCCACATCCGTCCCGCGACGTAGAGGTAGCTGTCGTCGTGCGCCACCCACACCTCCGTCCGCTCCGTGAGCGCCCCGCCGAAGTTGGGCTGGTACATGGTCATCTCGAAGGGCGCGAGTTCGTCCCACGCCGGCTCGTCGACGACGCCGTCCAGCACGATTTCGCCCGGAAGTCGGGGAATCGTGATGGGGGTGTCGGGATTGGATTGCAGAGGGCGGAGTTGGCCGTGAAGGCCGCCCGGTGTCGCCAGGAACGCCGCCAGCAGCGCCCCGGCCAGAGGTGATGTTCTGGTCCGCTTCACGTTGTCGGTTGTCGTCCCGTGGCTACCGTTTCAGCGCGGGAGGGGTCTGCGCTTCGGTGATAACATACTTCATGGCCACCCTGCACCACGAAATCGTTGAGGCTCGCGGGTCGTCGCCGCGGCGGCGCATGCTGCTTCTGCACGGCATCTACGGCGCCGGCCGCAACTGGGGGACCGTCGCGCGGCGGCTCGTCCGGGCGCGTCCGGAGTGGAGCGTCGTGCTGGTGGATCTCCGTTCACACGGGCATTCGCCCCGGCTGGCGCCGCATACGCTGGAGTGCTGCGCGGCCGACCTGCTGGATGTGGAAGACCACCTCGGCGGGCCCGCCGACGCCGTGCTCGGCCATTCGTTCGGCGGCAAGGTCGCGCTGCTGCATGCCCGTGAGCGGGCGCGGCAGGCGGGGAGCGGCGCCCCCGGCCAGCTCTGGATCGTCGACTCGTCGCCCGCGACCGGCTCTCCCGGCGGGAGCGCGTGGCGTATGCTGGGCGTTCTCCGGCGGCACCCGGGGCCGTTCGGCAGCCGGGCCGAAGCGGTCGACGCGGTGGAGTCGGAGGGGTTCTCGCCGCTGGTCGCCAACTGGATGGCCATCAACGCCGTGCGCACGGATGCGGGGCTGGAGTGGCGCCTCGACCCGGACGAGATGGAGGCCTACCTGCGCGACTACTTCCGCACCGATGCCTGGGACGTGGCCGAGAGCCCTCCCGCCGGGACCGATGTCCACTTCATCCGGGCGCTGGGGTCGAGCGTGCTGGACGAGGCGGCCGTCGCGCGGATCCGGCGCGCAGCCCGGGCAACCGGCCGGAGGGTGTGGGGCACCGGCCGCGTCTTCCTGCACGAGGTCGACGGCGGCCACTGGGTCAACACGGAGAACCCGGACGCGTTGCACGAGCTGTTGGTGGCGGGGCTGCGGTGAGTCGGGGGCGGTGGCCGGGCGGCGTTGGGGCGGGGTCCGGGCCTTCCGCGGCTGTCCCATCCGCGCATCGAAATGTCCCTGGTGGTTTCCGCGGGACCATTCCCGCGGTCATTCACCCCCCGACGTGAAGAGCCCCCGCGCCGGCATCGGCGCGGGGGCCCTCGCAGCGCGTGACGACCCGGAAGCCGCAAGGTCATCGCCGCTCTTCAATCAATGATAGATCTGGAATCCGAAGTTGAAGGAGCGCGGATAGCCAAGGAACACCTCGGCGTCGTCGGCCTGGTGGTTCCACCGGCCGGCGGCGCGTTCGGCCTCGTCGCGGTAGGCATTGAACCGCGAGTTGTCCGTGGCATCCTGGATGTAGATCGCGTCCAGAATGTTGAAGCCGTGGAGGAACAGCTGGACGTTGCCGCCGAAGGGCGCCGACAACTCCTCCGACAACCGGTACGAAACGTTGAAGTCAAAGACCGTGTACCCCGGGGCGCGCCAGGACTGGGTGCCGGCATCCGTTTCGCTGGTGCGCGAGAAGGGGTCGAAGTTGGCGTAGTGCTTGCCGTAGGTCCTGCCCAGAAGGCGCATGTACAGACCCCCGGTCGGGAATACCGACAACGCGTAGGCAGCCTGGTACTGGGGGGCGTCGCCCACGTAGAGATCCTTGACGTGGAAGGTGTATTCGAGGGTCTCGGACTGGCGATCCTCGGCCCTGAAGGCGCCATCCACATTATCGGTGTACACCCAGTCGCCCAGGGAGACCGAGCCGTCGAAACGCATGTAGTTCGAGGGTTGGAAAGCCGCTTCGAACTCCACGCCCATGTGGCGCGCGTCCATCCCCAGCAGCGCGATCAGTGCGTCCTGGCCCTCGCCGAAGAAATCGCGCGCGAAGCGCCTGGCGCTGCGGTCGTTCCACTGCGTGAAGTAGACGTTGGCGTCGAAGGAGAATCTCCGGTTCAGCGAGCGGAACCGTGTACCCGCCTCGAAGGAGGTGAAGGTCTCGTTCGTGGGATTGTCGATCGGGATTCCGTTGACGTCGTCGATCACCCCGTCGAAGATCGGCACCTTCGAGACCAGCCCCACGTTGCCGTAGGTCGACCATTCGGGATTCAGGTTGCGCACGGCGCCACCCTTGATCTGATACCCGCTCAATCCGCCGCTGCTCAGCTGGTGGTAGCCTCCGCTGGAACCGCGGGTGAAGAAGTCGATGAAGTCGTAGGAGATGCGCGAAACCCCGACCATGCCGTAGTAGGAACCTTCGAAGGACGATTTTTCGGCCTGCAGGTGGGCGCCGACCCAGTTGACGTCGTTTTCGTTGTGGTAGTGGATCTTGTCGCCGAGCTTGCGGTTGCCCTGCTCTTCGCTCCAGAACTCGGAGCTGCAGCCCCGGAAGCAGTCGTTGTAGAAGCTGCCCCCGAGCAGGTCGCGGACTTCCCGATAGTGCTCGATGGTCGCGGTGCGCCAGTCCACGCCGATCTCCGTCACCAGCTGGTTGTCGAACTCCTTCTGCAGCTTGGCGATGGCGCCCACCGTGTTCTGGTTGTTGACGGAGTTGCGGAGGATGCCGAAGGACGCTCCGTCGTCGTTGCCGCGGTTGCGCGCGATCGTCGCGTTCCAGTCGGGGAAGCGCTGGCCGTAGGTGTAGTCCCAGCGCAGCGACCCGTAGGTGCCGGTGCCGCCGCCGTTGCCGCCGGAATAGTAGGCCACGGTGTTGGCGGTCAGCCCGTCGCCCAGGTACGAGTACCAGTTCAGGTTGATCTGAGGCTTGTGGAAGTAGTTCTCGCGCTCGTTGATGAAGTTCCGGCTGTGTCTGCTGAAGACGCCGGCGCCGGGCCCGGTGCTCGTGAACTGCCTGCCGTTGTAGGCGGGATCCACACCGCCGAAGTTGGGGCTCCAGCGGCGTCCGGCTTCGGTGCCGAAGTAGTCGAGTCCTCTCGGATCGTAGTCGCTCAGCGAGGCCGCGAAATCCCTGTTCAGGGTGGCGATGTTGAGCTTGTAGAGATTCTGGCCGTGGCGCTGCGGCGCGCCGATCGCGTAGAGTTCGACGATGTTGTTGTCACTGAACCTGTACTGCGACGCAAGGTAGTATGCCCACGCGTCGGTCCAGACTCCGTCGATGATCCCGTCGCCGGTCTTGCGGATGCCCGAAAGGGTCATTGCGAAGTTGCCGATCGGACCCGTGGAGGCGGTCATGGTGGTCTTGAGGAAATTCCCGGACCCGAACTCCTGCTTGAAGATGTAGCCGGGATCCTGGGCGCTGGGATCGGTGATCACGTTGAGCGTCCCGCCGATGGACGGCGTCGCCAGATTCACGGCGCTCAGGCCGCGCTGCAGCTGAATGCTGGTGGCAGCGTCGCCGACTCCGTCCCAGTTGGACCAGTAGACCCATCCGTTTTCCATGTCGTTGACGGGAACGCCGTTGATCATCACGGCGGTGTGCCGCTGGCTGAAACCGCGCACATTGACGCGCGCGTCACCGGCCCCGCCGCCCTGCGCGGTCGAGTACACCGACGGGGTGATGTTCAGCACCAGGGGCAGGTCACGCGATCCCAGCTGAGCCTGGATCTCCGCCTTCGTGACGTCGGTGAAGGCAACCGGCGTGCGGCGCTCTTCTGCTCGCTCCGCGAGCACCTCGATGCCGCCCAGCGCAACCGCCGTAGGCACCAGGGCGAAGTCGAGCATCGCGGTCGCGCCGGCGTTCAGGCTCACCTCTTCGGTCGCGGTGGTGAAGCCGATCACCTGGACGGAGACCTCGTAGGTGCCGGCCGGAATGCCGATTATGTTGTAGCGTCCGTTCTCGTTCGTAAGGCCGCCGTACTGGGCACCCGTGACGGTCTGTGAAAGCACCACCTGGGCGCTGCCCAGAGCGGATCCGTCGGCGGTGACGGTTCCGGTCAGCGTGGCATTCTGCTGGGCGCTCAGCGGTAGCGCCGCGGGCAGAATGGCGAGCATCAGATAGAGTCGTTTCATCGCCTGGCTCCTCCTAATGGGGTTGTTCTCGCGGGGAGGCGATTCCCGCCCGCTTTGTGGATGGATGGACACTGACGGCGCGTGGCCGTCCAGGCCGTTTGACAGTACGTGGCTTGTGATCCGGTTTCAGTCACTTGAGGGTAACGAAAAAGTGAACGGATCTCGATTGGATCAAGGTACGCCGACGCAATCCCCGGCGACAGGCGCGACCGCCGCCACGGGCGTATCACGGTGCGACCCGACCGGTGCAGGTGCGCTGCCGCGACCGGATCGGTCTGGACACCCATCGGCCCCAGCCATAGAATTTTCGCGGTTTTCCGTCTTTTGCAACCGGCACCGTCCCACGGGAGGAAGGATGATTGCAGTAGAAGGGGTGACGAAGCGCTACGGCTCCATCGTGGCGGTCAATCGCGCCAGTTTCCAGGTGAATCGGGGAGAGGTCGTCGGATTCCTGGGGCCCAACGGGGCCGGGAAGACGACCACGATGCGCATGCTCACCGGAACGCTCCAGCCCGACGAGGGTGCGATCCGGTTCGACGGTGAGCCGATCGCGGACAATCTCACCGAGGCGAAGTCCCGCGTGGGGTATCTGCCCGAGGCCAACCCACTCTACGACGACATGCTCGTCTGCGAGTTCCTGGAATACGTGGCCGGGCTGCGGGGCATGGCTCCCGGCGCGGTGCGTGGCGCCATTTCCGATGCGGTCGACGAGACGGGGCTCGAGGAGGTTTTCTTCCGCCCCATCAGCGAGATTTCGAAGGGGTTCCGGCAGCGTACCGGGATGGCGGGCGCGATCCTGCATCAGCCCGAAATCCTCGTGCTCGACGAGCCCACCGAGGGACTGGACCCCAACCAGCGCGTCGAGATCCGCAAGCTGGTGAATTCGCTGGGGAGCGAGCGCACGGTGATCCTGAGCACGCACGTCATGCAGGAGGTCGAGGCGGTCTGCGACCGCCTGCTGATCATCTCCCGGGGGTCGATCGCCGCCGATGGCACGGTGGCGGAGCTGATGGACGCCGGGCGGGGGATTTCGCGCTATACGGTCGAGGCGGAGGGTGCCGGGGTCGCGGAGGCGCTGAGCGGGCTCCCCGGGGTGGCCGATCACACCGCCGTGCAGGTCAACGGGCGGGCGCGGGTCAACCTGGAGGCGAGCGGCGACCACGAGTTGCGCCCCGAGATCTTCCGCATGGCGACGGAACGCGGCTGGGTGCTCTGGGAGCTTAGGCGCGAGCGCGCGACGCTGGAACAGGTGTTCCGTGAGCTGACGACGGATCAAGCGGCTGCCGCGGGCGTCTCCGCCGATGCCGGAGAGGAGGACGCCGAATGAACACCAGGCAGCTCCTCCTGGTCGCCCGCCGCGAGCTCCGCGGCTTTTTCGATCAGCCGACGGCGTACGTGCTGGCGGTCGCGTTTCTGGGTCTGGGCCTCTACCTGGCGTTCCGTTCGCTCTACGCGATGTCGGTCGCTTCGCTGCGGCCCTTCTTCGACCTGATGCCCTGGCTGCTGGTCGTGTTCGTCCCGGCCGTGGCGATGAAGAGCCTGGCCGAGGAACGGCGGAGTCACACGCTCGAGTGGCTGGTGGCGCAGCCGTTGAGCGAGATCGAGATCGTGCTCGGCAAGTTCCTGGGCAACTGGCTCTTCGTTATGATCGCGCTGGCGGGCACGCTGCCGATGGCGATCGGGGTGCTGGCGGTCTCGGAGGCCGATCCGGGGATCATGTTGGCGCAGTACTTCGGCGCCGCGCTGCTGATCGCGCAGATGGTGGCGATCGGGGTGTGGGCGTCGTCGATGACGCGCAACCAGATCACCGCCTTCATCCTCGGTGCCTTCGTCTGCTTCGCGCTCGTGCTGATCGGGACGCCGATCGTCCAGATCGGCCTGCCGCCGACGCTCGCCGGGTGGGCCGGCCAGCTATCGGTGATCAGCCACTTCGAGAACGTGGCGCGCGGCGTGGTCGACCTGCGCGACCTGCTCTACTTCGGGTCGACGTGCGGGCTCTTTCTGCTCCTCGCGGTCGCGGCGCTCAGCCAGGAGCGACTCAGCCACAGGAGCGACGCCTTCCGCCGGCTGCGTCTCGGCACCGGGGTGATCGCGCTGGCCGTCCTCATGCTCAACCTGCTTGGCGGAAACGTGCGCGGGCGCCTCGACCTCACCCGCGACGACCTCTTCACCCTGTCGGACGGCAGCCGCGAGATCCTTGGCGAGCTCGACGACGTGGTGAACCTGACGCTCTTCGTCAGCGACGATCTTCCCCAGGAGATCCAGCTGATCCTGCGCGACGTGCGCGATCTCGTGGCCGACCTCCGCGGCGCATCGAACGGCATGCTCAACACCGCCGAGGTCAACCCCGACGACGGGGAGGACGAGACGGACCAGGCGTCGTCGATGGGAGTGATGCCGATCGAGTTCAACGTGCTGCGCGACGACGAACTGCAGGTCCGGCGCGGCTACTTCGGCCTGGCGGTGACCTACGCGGACGAGCAGGAGGTCATGCCGGTGGTCGACCGCGCCGACGACCTGGAGTTCCGGCTGGTCTCGGCGATCGCCAACATGACGATGACCGAGAAGCCCACGCTGGCCTTCATGTCGGGCTTCGAGGCGAAGGAGTCGTTCCAGTACCGCGCCTTCCGCGAGAGCCTCGCCGACCGCTACAACATCACGACCGTCGACCTGGCCGCCGATACACTGGGGCCGCCGGTGGTGCCGGACAGCGTGGACGTGCTGGTCGTGGCTGCGCCGGCCCAGCCCGTGTCGCCCATGGCCGCCCGCGCGATCGACAGCTATCTGGACGGTGGCGGCGCGGCGCTGTTGCTGATGGAGCGGCACACGATCAACCCGCAGTCGCCGATGTCCATGCCGGTGACGACGGGCCTGGAGGATCTGCTGGCCACGCGCGGAGTCGAGGCGTCGGACGAGATGGTCTTCGACCTGGCGTCTTCGGAGCGGGTCCAGGTGCCTCAGGGGTTCTTCAGCGTGATCCGGCCGTATCCGCTCTGGCCGATCGCGTTCACGGGCGGGGAGCACGCGGTCGTCCGCGACCTCGGCAACGCGAGCTTCGGCTGGGCGGCCCCCTTCACCTTCGACGAGGACAACGCCGCGGTCACGTCGCTCTGGACCACCACCGAGGGCGGCGGCACGCAGCCACCCGGCGGTATGATCGATCCGACCCAGCAGTTCGCGGCCTCCGAGGACGAACTGGGGATGCACACGCTCGCGGTCGCGATCGATCCGAGTCTGGCGGACACGGAGGCCCAGGGCGCTGAGGACCCCGAGGACGCCGAGGCCGAGGACCCAGCCGCGGACGAAGAAACCCCCGACCCGACCGACGCGACGGGCCCGATGCCGGGAGGCCGCATCATCGCCGTCGGTGACGGCGACTTCCTCGAGGACCGCTTCGCGCAGAACAACTCGCAGAATGTGATCTTCGCCGCCAACGCCGTCGACTGGCTCGCCCAGGACGATGCGCTGATCGGCATTCGCTCGAAGAACCGGTCGCCGCCGGCGCTCGCCTTCGAGTCCGACACCGGCAGGAACGCTCTCAAGTGGGGATCGCTGGTGGGTGTGCCGGTCCTGTTCATCCTCTTCGGCTTCGTGCGGGTGACCCAGCGCGCGACTCGCGCGGAGCGCCGCTGGAACGAAGGCGCCGAAGCGGATGCCGCGGGGGATGAAGGAGAGGGAAGTGAGGGCGGACAATGAGCGAGAAGACCTTGCGCCTGGCGCTCTACTGCCTGGTCGGGGTCACGGCGCTGTATGTAGCCGTGACATTCCTGCGCGGCGGAGGCAACGGTTCCGTGGCTGCGGACCCCGCGCTGGCAGACGCGTTCGGGGAGATGGCGGGAGAATCGCAGACACACTTCGACATCACCGGACCGCGCGACACCGTGCGGCTGGCGCGGGACGTCGACGGCTGGACCGTCAACGGCTTCGAGGCCGACTCCGGGGCCGTGTCGCGCTTCCTGCGCGCGGTGGACGAGGTCGAGATCGCCTCCGTGGCCGCCACCAACCCCGCCAACCACGTCCGCCTGGGCGTGACCGCGGACAGCGCCTGGGCGGTCGCCTCGGGAGACGGCACGACGGTGCTTCTCGGCAAGACCGGCAACCGGTTCCGCACCGCGTACGCCCGCCTGCCAGACGATGACCTCGTGAGCCTGATCGAGGGGGATCTGCGCGCGGCCGCCGCCCGCCCCCTGCTGGATTGGCGCGACAAGATGATCCTGCGGGTCGACACCGCGACCGTCGCGGGCATCACCGTGGTGAGTGACGGCGAGACGGTGACATTCCAGCGCCAGGACTCTGTCTGGACCGGCGGGGACGGCGAAGCCGACGCGACAACGGTGCGCAACATCCTGCAGGAGCTCGCAAACATGCGGGCGAGCGGGTTCGCGCCCGAGGACGCCGAGTTGCCGGACGAGCCGGAGCGGACGGTTGTCGCCGTGGACGCCGACGGCACGGAGCTGGCCTCGCTGGCGCTGTCGGAGGGAGACGGCAACTTCCGGGTGACGTCGTCGGAAAGCCCGTACGTCTTCGAGATCCCGACCTTCCGCGCCAACCGGGTCGCGCCCGGACCGCCGGACGAAGGGTAGGAAGACGTGGCCGGGATCGCGCGTAGCCAGAACCGGTACGACGCCGTCGTCGTGGGCTCGGGTGCCGGCGGCGGCATCGCTGCCTTCATCCTGGCGACCTCGGGGCTGCGGGTCCTGATGCTCGAGGCGGGACGGGACTACGACCCGATCCGCGAGACCCCGATGTTCCAGCTCCCGAAGGACGCGCCGCTTCGGGGGGCCGCCACGCCCGAAAAGCCGTTCGGCTTCTACGACGCGACCGTCGACGGAGGCTGGCAGGTGCCCGGCGAGCCCTACTCCGTGGCCGAGGGATCGGAGTTCATGTGGTGGCGGTCCCGCATGCTCGGCGGACGCACGAATCACTGGGGCCGGATTTCGTTGCGCATGGGCGAATACGACTTCAAGCCCCGCTCCCGCGATGGGCTGGGGTTCGACTGGCCGATGTCCTACGAGGACCTGGCGCCGTACTACGACAGGACCGAGTCCCTGATCGGCGTCTACGGCTCCAACGAGGGGCTGGAGAACACCCCGAACTCGTCGCCGGGCGTGCTGCAGCCGCCGCCCAGGCCGCGGGCCTACGAGCTGTTGACCCGGAAGGCTTGCCGACGGCTGGGGATCCCGGTAATCCCCGCCCACCTGGCGATCATGACCCAGACCCAGGACGCGGATCGACTCCCCGGCGAATTGTTCCCCGGCAACGAGCTCGCGCGACGGGTCACGGCGGACTCCATGCGCGGCCGGGCCGCCTGCTACTGGGCGACGCCCTGCGGCCGCGGCTGCTCGATCCGCGCCAACTTCCAATCCACCACGGTGCTGCTGCCACCGGCGCTGGCCACCGGCAACCTCGAGATTCGCACGGGGGCCATGGTGCGCGAGGTCACCGTCGATTCACAGGGGCGCGCCACCGGTGTCCACTACATCGACAAGGCGACCCTGATCGACGAGTTCGCCTCGGCGCGGGTGGTCGTGCTCGCCGCGAGCGCCTGCGAGTCCGCGCGCATCCTGCTGAACTCGACCGGCAACCTCTTCCCGAACGGGCTGGCCAACAGCTCCGGCCTCGTGGGCAAGTACGTCATGGACACGGTGGGGGCGAGCGTGTATTCCCAGATCCCCGCGCTCGAGTCGCTCCCCCCCCACAACGAGGACGGCGCCTCGGGCATGCACATGTACATGCCGTGGTGGCTCTACGGCGAGCAGCTGGCAGGCCGCCTCGACTTCCCGCGCGGCTACCACATCGAGTTCGGCGGCGGGCGGCGCAGCGCACCCGGCTTCGGGGCCTTCGCAGGGCTGGAGCCCCTGACGGGCGGCAGCTACGGCCAGCGCTTCAAGGACGACTGCCGCCGTTACTACGGCAGCTTCATCGGCTTCGACGGCCGCGGCGAGATGATCCCCAACGAGGACTGCTACTGCGAGATCGACCCGGACCGGGTGGACAGCTACGGCATCCCGGTCCTCAGGTTCCACTGGAAGTGGGCGGAGCACGAGCTGCGCCAAGCCGTGCACATGCAGCAGACCTTCGCCGGGATCGTCGACGAGATGGGCGGCCAGGTGCTGTCCACCATCCACACCGACGGAGCGCAGGCCATCTCGAAGGGCGGGCAGATCATTCATGAGGTGGGCGGCGGCATCATGGGCGAAGATCCGCGCACCTCGGTGCTCAACGAGTTCTGCCAGTCGTGGGACGTGCCCAACCTCTTCGTGACCGACGGTGCGCCCTTCGTTTCCAACGCCGACAAGAACCCGACGCTTTCGATCATGGCGATCGCGTGGCGCGCCAGCGACTACATCGTCGAGCAGCTCAGGCAGAGGAGCATCTGATGAGCGACGAGCGGCTGAAGCGCGTAGTGAAAGCGGCCTCGCCCGGTGCGGCCGAGGCGGCGAGACCGGAGGACGGCCCGGACCGCGCCGACAACAGCATCTCGCGCCGCGGCGCCCTCAAGGTCATCGCCGCGGGGGCGGCTCTGGGTGCGGCCGCGTCGTGCGCTCCCGAAGACGCGGCCCGGTCCGCCGAGTCCGCCCACGAGGCGCTCTCCGGCTTCGAGCCCCTGCCCCCAAGCAATCCCCTGGCCGCGGGCACGGCCGCGGACCCCGACCTGCTGGCGCCCGTCGTTCCCTGGGAGATGGTGCTCACCGACGAGGAGATGCGGCTGGTGGCTGCGCTCTCCGACGTGATCATCCCCGCGGACGAGCGGTCGCCGTCGGCCAGTGAGGTGGGCGTCCCGGACTACGTCAACGAGTTCGTTTCCGCACCCGCCCACACGGAGCAGCTCACGCAGCTGCGCGGCGGGCTAGCCTGGCTGAACCGCGAGGCACGGGAGCGCTTCGGCGCGGGGGACTTCCCTGCGCTTACCGTCGAGCAGCAGCACGAGATCTGCGACGAGATCCGCTTCGAGCCCGACGCGCCTGCGGAGTTGAAGCCGCATGCCCGCTTCTTCGACGCCTTTCGCGACATGATCTCCACCGGGTTCTGGACCACCGAGGAGGGCATGCGCGACCTGGGCTATGTCGGGAACATCCCGCTGCCCAGCTTCGACGGGCCTCCGCCCGAGGTGCTTGAGCAGCTGGGGCTGTCGGGGGAGGATCTGGCCTGAGAATGTGGAAGACCATCCATCGCGGCTTTGTCCTGCCGCTTCGTCCGCTCGCCGCCGCCTGGTTCGTCGCCACTGCCGGTTGCGTTGCGCAGCCGGCCGAACCCGACCCCACCCTGCTCGAGGCGGTCGACTGGTACACCGGGGTGGCGGGCGCCGTGGACGACGAGCGAGCCAGGGAGCTGTTGGAGGAAGCGGTGGCCGGCGACGGCGCTCTCGCCACGATGTGGCTGGCGCGCGTGCACTCCACCGGGCGCATGGGGTTTCCGCAAGATGAGGAGAGGGCCCGCCGGCTGGCGGGTTCGGTGGTCCGCGAGGTGCAGCGCGCGGCGGAATCGGGCGTGCTCGAAGCCGTCTTTCTGATGGGCACCGCCTACGACGAGGGCCTGGGCAGGCCGATCGATGTCGAAAGGGCCGCAGTGTGGCATCGCAGGGCGGCGGAACGCGGGCATGTGCTCGGGGCGCACGTCCTGGGGAACCAGTACTCGGAGGGACGGGGCGTCGCAGGGGACCCCGCCCTGGCGGTCGAATGGTGGACGCGTGCGGCGGAAGAGGGCGACGCGATCACGCAGCTCCGACTCGGCGAAGCTTACGAGGCTGGGCGAGGTGTGGAGCAGGATCGGGATCGCGCCCTCGATTGGTACGGACAGGCCTCCCGCGCGGGGAACCAGCGGGCGAGGGAAGCGCTCGCGCGGCTGGAAGCCGAGCAGGAGTCGCCACGCGGCTGACCCCAGGACTGCTGACGGCCATCGCCGGACGCGACCGCTGCCACCGTCCAGGTTGCGGATCGCGCCAAGTCGGTAATGCGCTTTCCACGGCAGGCGTACCGAACTGTGAGGCAGGCCACCGCCCCAACGAGAGGATCGACCGCATGACCCGGACACTCCTTCCTGCGTGCCTCGGGGCACTATTGATCGCGCCGGACGGCCGTGCCCAGGAAACGGTCGACCTCCCAGGCGAGGATCGACCCCTGGCCGCGGAACTCGTCGAGGTCTACCGCATCGGATCGGTCGATGCCGCCGCCGAATGGCAGGTGTTGGGCACCGTTCCGGCCGCAGGCTTCGACGAGGCCGGGAACCTGTACTTCCTGGACGCGCCGGCTCGCGTGGTCGTGGTCGACGCTGGCGGCAACCTCCTGGGCGAGATCGGCCGGCCGGGCGAGGGCCCCGGCGAGTTCCGCAGACCAGAGCAGCTGGATGTCTTGCCGAGCGGGCGAATCGTAGTCACCGACCCGTTTGTCTTTCACATCTTCGGCGCTGACGGCGTGTTCGAACGAACGGTGAGCGTGAAGGTCGACCCATCGAACATCTCGGGTATCGGGGCTTTTTTGCGGGCCGCTAGCTTCGGCGCGCGCCCCGCCCGCGATGGCGCTGGCATCTTCTCGGACGGCATCCGCAAGATCATGCGCACCGACCTGTCGTCGGATGACGCGCGGATCGACACTTTCGTGGAAGCGTGGGCGCCGCCGGGGACCGAAGAAGTGGTTTCCGGGAGTATGGCCGATATGGCCAGCGCTGTATTGTGGGGACTCGAGCCACCCCTCGTTTTCGACGCGCTACCAGGGGGCGGAGTCGCGTTTTCGGATTCCTCGGCGTACGCGATCAAGGTCACCGGGCCGTCTGGCGACGTGCTCCGGGTCCTGCGCCGGCCGATCGATCCGGAGCCGGCCACCGACCGCGTCAGACAAGCGGAAAAGGACCGCGAATTGGCGAAACTGGGCTTGTCGCGGGACCCGGGTGGCCAGGTGCCTCCGGACATCCAAGCACTGGCCGGGGTATTCCGTGCGGCGCATGCGAGAGCCATCGAGGACATGCAATTCTTCCCGGAAGTGCCGGTGCTGCATGCGCTGCGCACCACCTGGGAAGGCAATCTCTGGGTCCAGCGCCGCGGAGAGGAACCCGACGTGGACCGTGGACCGATCGACGTGCTGACTCCGGACGGCCGCTATCTCGGCACGCTCAACCAGCAAATGCGGATGCCCGACGAATTCGGTCCTGACGGCCTGGTCGTCTTCCTCGAAAAGGACGAATTCGATGTCCCGGTCGTCGTGGTGAAGAGGCTGCCGCCGGGAATCCGGTGAGGCGCGGGGCCGTTGG